>JAZSLI010000040.1:0-44361 GCA_045535295.1 Acutalibacteraceae bacterium
CGCTGAGAGTTGAATACCTTATGTCTGCATTAAAAACAGGTCAGCTCGTCATAAAAGGCAAAGGCGGCCAGACAAGGGCGATTGATTTGAGTGCAAAGCAACGCGGTATTATTACTGATAATTTAAACTATGCCAGATGCTCGGGTCGATACCCACGAGATTATTTAATCTCAGGCAGTGAAAAGGGCGGCGTACAACGGGAAAAACGCTCGTTGCAGAACTGGATGAGCTATAACAGAAAATACTTTATGGTAGAAAATCGCGAGGATTTGAGTGAAGACGGTAAAAAGAAAAGAACTGAAACAATCTCTTGGCACAGTCTGAGACACACCTATGCACAAAGAACCTATGCCGAAGCATTGCAAGAACGACCAAAGAAAGCACGAAAGATTGTTAGCGAAAACTTGGGCCACCACAGAACTGAAGTAACAAGAATTTACTTGGCTGATAAGCCGAAGAAAAAGTAATCTATTAATTAAAATGATGAAGGAAGAATTTAAATTGACTACAATATCCTGCTGACGAAAATCTGCGGGATTGATATATAGGGACAATAAAGGGAAATAAAGGTCGGGCGATTCAAAAGCCTGAAGTATATGGCGGCAGCAACCTGCCACCGCTTGTAAGGAGAATTTATATGTTATATGTTTCGATGCTAGCCTCCGGCGGAAATGGAGGTAATGATATTTAAGGAGGTGTAGCTCATGAGCGATCCTAAGATTGTTTTTAAATCGGATATTCCCGAAGAAGCGCTTATTTCTTTATCTATGTTCATGATGGAAGAGATGGAGCGTTTTATCGAAAGCGACATTGGAAAAGAAGAGTTTGAAAGATTGATGAGAGAAGCTTCGGAAGACGACGAAGATTAAGATATAAGCGGTACGGCTGTACTGCCGTACCGCTAAATAAAATTATTAACGAAAATGGAGTGTATAAAAATTGTTTTACGTATTGACTATAAACTGTTTATGTGTTATAATAAACACATATCATTTGGAGGTGAGTTAGAATATGAATATTGTAGGAGAACGACTAAAAGAACTCAGAGTGAATGCACGTTATTCGCAAAAGCAATTAGCAGAATTGTGTGAGACAACACAAGCAACTATCGGTCGCTATGAGATGGGTGTTGCCGAGCCACCGTTCCAAAAACTATTGTGGTATGCAGACTTCTTTAATGTATCCTTGGATTATATCTTCGGAAGAACGGATGATCCTAAAGGTATGAGGCAAAGTAAAGAAGCGTTAAAATCCGCACTTGCGGTAGATGGCGGTCTGGAAGCACTAATGACAATGTGCTTTACTCCCGGAACTGTGTTCAACGAAAAGCTGAAAGAGGTTATTTCTCAGATGCTTCGGGAGGTGAAGGAAGAATGATTGGAGTTATTTACGCAAGATATTCTTCGGATAGCCAACGTGAAGAAAGCATTGAAGGTCAGCTTCGAGAATGCTATGCATTTGCTGAAAAGCAAGGTATTTCAATTATAGAAACCTATATCGACCGAGCATTATCGGCAAAGACAGATAACCGCCCTGCTTTCCAACAGATGATAAAGGACAGCGACAAGCAGAAATTTGATCTGGTTATCGTTTGGAAGCTTGACCGATTTGCCCGTAACCGTTATGATTCGGCACGTTATAAAAACACACTTAAAAAGAATAATGTTAAAGTGGTGTCTGCGACAGAGACAATTTCTCAAAACTCTGAAGGCATATTGCTTGAATCAATGTTGGAGGGTTATGCAGAATACTACTCTGTAGAACTTTCCGAAAAGGTTACAAGAGGTATGACAGAAAACGCCCTAAAATGCAAATTCAACGGTGGAACGGTTCCAATAGGTTACGTTATTAACAAAGACCAAATGTTTGAAGTGGATCCCGTTAAAGCGCCCTACGTAGTACAAGCATTTGAAGCCTATGCGAATGGCAAAACTATAAAAGAAATTGTTGAAATGCTAAATGCAAAAGGTGTTACCACTTCCCACGGAACGAAAATAACCATTAATATCGTAACGGATATGCTGAAAAACCGACGGTATATCGGTGAATACAAGTTCCGAGATATTGTTAACCCAGACGGCATACCAAGAATAGTCCCACAAGCATTATTTGACAAGGTGCAGCGTGAGCGTGCGAAGAATAAGAGAGCAACGGCAAGACATAAAGCCGAAGATGATTACTTACTGACAACAAAGCTGTTTTGCGGCAAATGCGGTGTCTATATGACCGGTGAAAGCGGCACTGCACGAAACGGTACGGTTCACCGATATTACAAATGCAATAACGCCAAATACAAACATACTTGTGATAAAAAGACGGTTAAAAAGGAATGGATTGAAGACATTGTTGTTAAGCACACCCGTGAGATGATGATTGATGATAATGTTATTGAGGACATCGCAAGTATTGTGTTTAGAAATGCAAAGAAAGAAAATCCCGCAATACAACTACTTAAACAACGGCTTAGCGAAACAGAGAACGCACTGAACAATCTACTCAGAGCAATAGAAGAAGGAATTATAACTTCAACCACAAAACAAAGAATGATTGAGTTGGAGCAGACGAGAGATGAGATTAAGTTAAAACTCATCAAGGAAGAAATGAAGAAGCCCACCATCACGAAAGAGGGCTTAGTATTATGGCTCAAGCATATTCAGAGCATGAGCTTAGAGACGAAGGAACACAAACAAAGACTGATTGACATTTTTGTAAACGCCGTATATCTCTACGACGACAAATTGGTCATAACATTTAATTATAAGGAAGCAAGCAAAACCGTAACCTTAAAAGAGGTAAACGGTTCGATTATAGAATGCTCAGGTGCACCAAAAATTCCAAGAACTCTAAGTTCTTGGAATTTTTACTTATTGTATAACGAAAACCCTTAGACAAAATATCTAAGGGTTTTTTACATATTTACTAAAAATTACTATTTATAGCTTATCACAAGTTGATTATCCTTGTTGGAAACCGAGATTTGCTTAACATTTCCCTCGCCTTTTTCAACAACAATATCAACAATTTTATTTTCTATTTCTCGTCTTATTAAATTTCTTATTTCTCTTGCTCCTTGCTTGCCGCCAACACACTTTTCGGCAAGATACTCGCAGGTTGTCTTATCATAATCGAGCTTAATTAGCTTATCAGACAAAGCCTCCTTTAATTCATCGAGCATAAGAGCCGCAATATCGGTCATAGCCTCTTTACAAAGAGGTGAAAATACAACAATCTCATCAACTCTTGCCAAAAATTCAGGACGCAAAAAGCTTTCGAGAGCCTTTAAAGCTTTTTCCTTAGAGGCATCGGCAACAGTTTTACCAAAGCCTAAAAGATTATCGGATTTTTCGCTTCCTGCATTAGAGGTCATAACAATAATAGTATTTTCAAAATTAACCGTTCTGCCTTGCGCATCGGTTATTCTACCGTCATCAAGAATTTGAAGGAGAATGTTGAGCACATCAGGATGTGCCTTTTCTATTTCATCAAAAAGCACAACCGAATAAGGCTTTCTTCTAACCTTTTCAGTTAACTGGCCTGCCTCGTCGTAACCAACATATCCGGGAGGAGCACCGATTATTCTTGAAACCGAATGCTTTTCCATAAACTCGGACATATCAAGTCTAATTAAGGTTTCAGGAGTATCAAATAACTGTTCGGAAAGAATTTTAACAAGTTGGGTTTTTCCAACCCCCGTAGGTCCAACAAATATAAAGGAAGCGGGACGGTGTAGCTTGCTCGTTTTAACCCTTGAACGCTTAACAGCTGCCGCAACTAATGTGGTAGCTTCTTTTTGACCAATTATCTTTTTATTTAGCTCGCTTTCAAGCTGTGAAAGCTTTAAAAGGTCACTTTCTTGAATTTTTGCAGCGGGAATGCCTGTCCATAGCTCAATAACCTTAGCTAAATCGGCATCGGTTACTGTATTATCGGCAGCCGCCTCATATAAGCCCTCAGCCTGCTTTTTATATTTTTCAAGCTCTGCCTTAATCATTGCCTGCTTTTCATAATCAGGATTTTCAACATTTGCTTCTAATTCCTCTAACTCAACCGAACATTCGGCAACCTTTTTATTGGCAATATAAAGCTCATCAATAGCCTTATTTTCAAGACTGGCACAAGCACAAGCCTCATCAAGAAGGTCAATAGCCTTATCGGGCAAGTAACGGTCTGTAACATATCTTTCGGATAAAATAACCGCTTTTTTAATGATGCTTTCGGGTACTTTTACCCCGTGAAAGCCCTCATAATAGTTCTTAACGCCTAAAAGTATATTCTCAGCCTCAGCCATTGAGGGTTCCTCAATAGTAACGGGTTGGAAGCGGCGCTCCAAAGCGGCATCCTTTTCGATATATTTTCTATATTCCTTAAAGGTGGTAGCCCCGATTACCTGAATTTCTCCTCTTGAAAGGGCGGGTTTTAGAATATTAGCGGCATTCATAGAGCCCTCGGCCGAGTCTCCCGCACCAACAAGGTTATGAATTTCATCAATGAAAAGAATTATATTCCCTGCTTCCTTGATTTCTTCAACAAGACCTTTAACTCGGCTTTCAAACTGACCTCTAAACTGTGTTCCCGCAACAAGTCCGGTTAAATCGAGCAAATAAATTTCTTTATCTAACAGTCTTGCAGGGGCCTTTTTATTGGCAATTTGCAAAGCCAAGCCCTCGGCAATAGCGGTTTTGCCAACACCGGGCTCACCAATCAGACAAGGGTTATTCTTACTTCGGCGAGATAAAATTTGAATGGTTCTGTAAAGTTCTTTATCTCTGCCGATTATAACATCAATTTTGCCTTCTTTTGCCTTTTGGGTAAGATTGGTGCAATATTGCTCGGTAAATCTGCGACGTTTCTTTTTAGGCTTTTCCTTCTTATCCTCATTTCCCTCGGCTTGCTCGGTCCGGCTTTTCTCAGAATTGCCAAATATTTTATTAAAGAAGGGCATAGCAGGTGCGGTTCCCAAATCAAAGGTTTCATCGTTTAATTCGGCATCGTCTGCATCATCGCCCATAGACATCAAATCCATAAACTGCTCGCTCATTTGCTCAATATCCTCATCAGATATGTTCATTCTTTTTAACATATCGTCAACAGGTTTTATGCCTAATTCCTTTGCACAAACAAGGCATAAACCGTTTGGCTCGGCGTTAGGGTTTGACATATCCGACATAAAAACAACCGCCGGACGTTTCTTACACTTGGAACAAAGCTTCATTTTTTTAACTCCTTGGAACTAAATTACAAAATTTTATATTTTGAAAGAATCAAAATTAACAAATAACGAAAAAAGATGAGAGCTATCAATATTTTCTTTTGTGAAAATAAGGAATCCTCCGCCGCTAAGGCTAACTATTAGGCTAACCACCGCACTAAATAATACGCATATTAAAATTCCTTTAACAAGTCCTGCGGCTCCTCCTAAAAGCTTATTCGCCTTGCCAATAATGCTAAAAGAGAATATTTTATTTAAAAATTTAGCAATAAATTTAACAGCAATAGATAGAACAACTATTAAAATAATAGAATATAAAAGCGATAAAATTCGAGTTATAGTTGGCTTTAAAACCGTTTGTGATGCAGTTTTAACCGCAGTTTCGGCACCCTTTTCAATGTTTGCGGCGACATACTCGGTCATCTTCTCGGCATAGTTTTCAATTTCTTTTGGAAAAAAATCAGGTATTGCATTTATAACATTTCCCGAAATTTTTTCGCTGCTTTCGGTTCCGCTCTCAACCGCCGCCGCTATTAAAGGAGGTTCTATTACATTATTGAAGGTTAGTTCGGCCAACGGGGTGCTAACAGCAAATGCCAACACAACTGCCGCAACAAAACCAACCGTTTCAACCAAAACCTTAACAAAGCCTCGCTTAGCAGATATAATAACCGAAATCAAAAGTATTGCAACAATTATTAAATCGAGCAGTATCCCCATAACTACTTCTCCTCTTGCAGTTTGATTTTCTCAATTTTGTTATCGGTAATAACAGCAACGGAATTTGCTTCGGTAACGCTAAGATTAACCGCTCCAAAGCCACAGTCCGCACTTTTGATAATTTCGCCCTTATTAGAGAGCAAATAAACTGCTGTATCACTAATACAATAGATATGTCCACCCGATATAGCAATATCACTTATAATTCCCTTAAAATAGGTTTCATATTTTAGCTTGCCTGCAGAATTAAATACAGCAATTTTGCTATCAGTTTTATCATTTTCACGGTTGAAAACCGCAACAAACCCGTTCTTGCCTGCCTTGAAATACGAAACATTATAATCAGCCGAATATGATTTTTCTTTATAATTAAACCATTTTATATGCTTAATACCCTTAGAATAAACAACTGTGAAGCCATTTTTAAAGCTTGTATCAAGGGTATAAATTACTGTGTTATCAAATTGTTCAGTATATTCGGGGGTTGCCGACTTATAATTCAAGACATATACCTTTGATTTAAAGCCTCCCACATCCGAATTAAAAACCGAGACTGCCAATTTTCTTCCGTTTGACGAAAGGGCTATGTTATTAACTGTGTCCTCAGCAGAAAACCATTCATAAAGAATATCAGAATTTTTGTTATAAACCGTAACCGCAGAGGTATATTTATCAGAATGGGTTGCAACTGCATATTTTCCCGAATCGGAAATTGCGGCGGTTATTATTTTTTGCTTAAAAATAATATTCTTCATCAGACCGCTAAAATTAAAAATTTGCAATTCGGTGCCGCCTAAATCAAACAAAACCGCACCCGAAGAAGATGTTTTTAAAACGGGATTTTCAAATCCGTGAGGATAAGAAAAAAGCTGCTTGCCCGAATTAGTAAAGGCATTTAAATTGTTGTTTGTTAAGACATAATAATAAGAATTTTTGCTTACCGCAGAAATAGTATCGGTGCTTTCAAGCTCAATGGGATAGCTTCCCGAACCCATAAGGGCAACTGCGTTTGAAATACTTGACAAGAGTCCCGCAGGCAAGCAAATTTGCAAAACAATAAGTATAACTGCCAATGCGGCAATCGACATTGAAAAAATCTTAATTTTTCTCTTTTGCTCAAGCTTTTTGCCCTTAACAACCTTTAAGCTTTCTTCGTTTTCAGCTTTGTTATTTCTTTTTGTAGGGGACATTTTAATATTTTCACTATGTGTATTAGCGCTCTTTTTTGCCTTTTTAGGAGCATTCGAGGAAAATATTTTGTTTCTCTTTTTCTTTTTATATTCAGGCATTAAATCACCTTTTACTTTAAATTTAGCCAAAGCATTTAAACTCTAATAATAAACCTTTTCTAAAAACAAGCCCTGCGGCGGAGCGGTTATTCCCGCTAAATCTCTATTTTTAGAAAGCAATATTTTTTTAGTATCCGTCGGGTTTATTTTCCCATCAGAAGCCTCGACCGCAGTTCCAACAATTATGCGAACCATATTATATAAAAATCCATTTGCGGTGACACTAATTGTAATTATATCTCCGTTTTGTTCAGCAAAGCAGTCACTTACCGTTCTAACTGTATCCTCAACCGTTCTTCCCGACGAAGAAAAGGCATAAAAATCATTTGTTCCTATAATTTGCTTGCAAAACTCATTCATTTTATCAAGTTTTAAGGGCCTTTCAATCTGCCAAGAATATCGTGCTAAAAAGGGGTCCTTATTTGCACTATTTAAAATTTTATATTCATAAGTTTTGCCCTTTGCGGCATATCTTGCGTGAAAATCGGCATCAACAGTCTTGCAGCCTTTAACCGCTATATCGGGCGGAAGCAAGGAATTAAGACCCTTTAAAAAAGCTGAGTGGGGAATGTTATCATCACAGTCGAGATGACAATAAAAATCTTTTGCGTGAACTCCCGCATCTGTTCGGCTGCAACCCGTAACACCCGTTTGAGTACCTAAGAGCTTATATAAAGCTTCCTGCAAGGCTTGCTGAACAGTTATAGCATTAGGCTGAACCTGCCAACCGTGATAAGCGGTACCATCATAGGCAATATTAAGCAACACTCTTTTCAAACGGCACTCCCCTTTTAAATTAAAATATAATGTTTAAAAGAATTATAGCAAAACAAATAATTAAAACACTAATAAAGGCATATAAATCGCTTATTCTAAGCCTCATTTGCTTCATTCTGGTTTTACCCTCTCCACCGTTATAACAGCGACATTCCATAGCCTCAGCAAGCTCATAAGCTCTTCTAACCGAGGATATTAGCAAAGGAATTAAAATCGGAATTAAAGCCTTTATTCGCTCGAAAATTCCTCCGCTTTCAAGGTCGGCTCCTCTTGCCTTTTGAGCATTCATAATCTTTTCGGCTTCCTCAATTAGGGTGGGAATAAATCTTAATGCAATGGTCATCATCATAACAAGGGTGTGAATAGCCGATTTAAGTCCAAGATATTTTAAGGGGCTAAAAAGACTTTCCAGAGCATCGGTTAAATCATTAGGTGTTGTGGTATAGGTTAAAACCGAGCTTACAAAAATCAGAAGCAAAATTCTAAGTGCCATAAATACCGCCTTATAAATTCCGCTTGTTGTAATTTCAATTACCCAAAAGGATAAAAGAACCTTACTTCCATCGCCATAAAAAAGATTAATAACCGCAGTTAAGATAATAATAGGCAAAATTGCCTTTAAGTTTTTAAGATACATTTTTATGGGCACTTTTGAAACAAAAGCTATAAAAATAACCGAAAATGCTGCAAATCCAAGTGCATACATATTACCTGAAACAAAAATAAAAACTATTAACAATATCATTAAAATAATTTTTAATCTCGGGTCGGTTCTATGGACAATTGATTTCGAATCGTAATACTGACCGAAGGTTATATCTTTAAGCATTAAAACCACCTACTTTCAGGCGATTAAGCTCTTTTATTGCCTCATCAACAGTAAAAACATTTGAACTTGCCTTAACTCCGAGCCTTTGAAGCTCTAAAAAAACATTAGTAACCATAGGAACATTTAAGCCAATTTTTTTAAGTTCTTCCGCTCTTGAAAAGACCTCGTCTACCCTACCAAACATATAAAGCTTTCCCTTATTTAAAACAAGCAGCTTATCGGCTAATTCCGCCATATCCTCCATACTATGAGAAATGATTATAACGGTAGCTCCCGTTGCGGCTCTATAATCCTTGATAATTTGCATAACATTTTCTCTACCCATAGGGTCAAGACCTGCGGTAGGCTCATCAAAAATGATGATTTCAGGCTTCATAGCCATAACGCCCGCTATCGCAACACGCCTTTTCTCGCCGCCCGATAAATCAAAGGGAGATTTATCTAAATATTCGGGCTTTATTCCAACAATATCGCAAATTTCTCGAACAGCCAAATCTAATTGCTCGGCTGAAAACCCCATATTTTTAGGGCCAAAAGCGATATCGGCATAAACTGTTTCTTCAAATAACTGATACTCCGGATACTGAAAAACAAGACCAACCTTGGCCCTTATTTTTCGAATTTCCTTAGGATTATCCCAAATATTTTTATTTTCTAATAAAATTTCACCGTCACAAGGCTTTAAAAGTCCGTTAAGGTGCTGAACCAAGGTGGACTTGCCTGAGCCTGTGTGACCGATAATACCTAAAATCTCACCCTTACTGACCGCAAAGCTAACATTACTCACAGCATCATTCATAAATGGAGAATTACCTGAATATGTGTGGGTAAGATTTTTTACCTCTAAAATCGACAAAATTATTTTTCCTCCAAATGCAAAGCTTCTTTAATCGCTTTTGCAGTTTCTTCAATAGAAATAACATTGGTACTAACCGAAAATCCGTTTTTTTGAAGTTTGTATAAAAGCTCGGTGGTTTGTGGCACTGCCAAGCCAACCGCCTTTAAACTTTCCACATCCTTAAATATTTCTTTTGGAGTGCCATCCTTTATAATTTCACCGTCATTCATAACAAGAACTCGGTCTGCCTTTTCGGCCTCCTCCATATAGTGAGTTATAAGCACAATAGTGATATTTTTTTCCTTGTTGAGTCTTATAAGCGTTTCAATTATCTCGGTTCTACCCTTTGGGTCTAACATCGCTGTGGGCTCGTCCAAAACCAAACAGTCCGGTGTCATCGCAATTATGCCAGCAATGGCAATTCTTTGCTTTTGTCCACCTGAAAGTCTATGAGGGGTTGAATCCTTAAATTCAAACATTCTAACTGCCTTTAAAGCATCGTCAACCCGTTGTCTTATAACCTCAGGCGCTAATCCTAAGTTTTCGGGTCCAAAAGCAACATCCTCCTCAACAATAGAAGCCACTATCTGATTATCGGGATTTTGAAAAACCAACCCAACCTTGCGCTTAATTTCAAGCTCTTTTTTTACCTCTTTCGTGTTAACACCGTCAACCAAAACATCTCCGCTTGTTGGCTTATTAAGTCCGTTAAGCAGCTTTGCAAGGGTTGATTTTCCCGAACCGTTATGACCTAAAATAACAGTAAAGCTTCCTCGCTCAATGTTAAGACTTAAATTATTAACGGCACTAAATAGCTTATTTTCTTCAGTGTATTGAAAGGTTACATTTTTAATTTCAATAATATTATCCATTTATCATCTTTTCCAAATCGTTGTATTGCCACAGGGTAACGAAATATCCTTTTCGGTTACAAAAAGCCCAATTTCATCGGTAAAAATTTCGCCTTCCCTATCCTTTGCAACATATCTTTTAACCATATAATTTAGAATTGAAGGCGACATTCCGCCTGTATAAGAATTAAGAAAAAAGAAAATTGCATCAGGGGATAAAAGCTGTCCTGTTAGCTCTAAAAGTTCACCTAATTGCTGTTCTAATTTCCAAACCTCTCCGCCCGGACCTCTGCCATAAGAGGGTGGATCCATAATTATGGCATCATAGGTGTTGCCCCTTCTTATTTCTCGTTTAACAAATTTAAGGCAATCGTCAACAAGCCAACGAACATTTTTATCAGCAACTCCTGATGCTACTGCATTTTCCTTTGCCCACTGAACCATACCCTTTGAAGCATCAACATGAGTAACCCTTGCGCCCGCCTTTAAGCAAGCAACGGTTGCCCCGCCTGTATAAGCAAAAAGATTCAAAACCGAAATTTCTCTATTTTGTTTTTTTATTAATTCCTGTGCCAAGCTCCAATTAACCGCTTGCTCGGGAAAAAGACCTGTATGCTTAAAACCCATTGGTTTTAAACGGAAGGTAAGGTCGTTATACTTAATACTCCAAACATCAGGAACCTCTTTTAGCTTTTCCCAATATCCGCCGCCTGAGCTTGAACGGTGATAAATAGCGGCTGCATTGTTCCAACGCTCATCACTTCTATCCCCACTCCAAATGATCTGCGGGTCGGGACGAATTAATATAACATTTCCCCAACGTTCTAACCTCTCGCCCGAATCGGCATCTATAAGCTCGTAATCCTTAAAATTTTCAACAGTTCTCATTTATCCTCGCCTAAAACATAGATTGTTGTTTTGATTTTTCACTAAAATCAATTCCTAAATGGTCATAAGCCAGCTTTGTAACACATCTTCCCCTTGCAGTGCGGGTTAAAAAGCCTATTTGCATTAAATATGGCTCATAAACATCTTCAATAGTAACCGCTTCTTCACCAATGGCAGCGGCAAGTGTATCAAGACCAACCGGTCCACCGCTATAATTTGTTATAATGATATTTAACATTCGGCGGTCAAACTCATCTAGCCCAAGCTCATCAATTTCAAATCTCGAAAGAGCCGCAGAGGCGGTGATTTCATTAATAACTCCGTTAAATTCAACCTGAGCTATATCCCTAACCCTTTTTAATAAGCGGTTTGCAATTCGGGGAGTTCCTCTTGAACGGGAAGCAATTTCCAAAGCACCGTCCATATCGGTTTCAATCCCTAAAATGCCTGCCGAACGAACAATTATTTGCGATAACTGCTCAGGTGAATATAAATCCAACCTCAAAAGCATACCAAATCTATCACGCAAGGGGGCGGTTAACTGACCCGAACGAGTTGTTGCGCCCACCAATGTAAAATGTGGAACATCTATTCTTATTGAACGGGCTGAAGGGCCCTTGCCGATTATGATATCAAGCGAATAATCCTCCATTGCGGGATATAAAATTTCTTCCACATTTCTCGGCAAGCGATGAATCTCATCAATAAAAAGCACATCGCCCTCCTCCAATGAGGTGAGAATTGCAACTAAATCTCCTTGCTTTTCAATAGCAGGCCCCGAGGTAACCCTAAGGTTAACACCCATTTCCCTTGCAATTATGCCCGCAAGGGTGGTTTTGCCAAGACCGGGAGGTCCATAAAGCAATACATGGTCAAGACTTTCTTTCCTTTGCTTTGCGGCGGTTATATAAATTTTAAGATTTTCTTTAACCTTATCCTGACCAATATATTCCACAAGACTTTTTGGACGAAGCGAAAGCTCAGCTGAATCCTCAGTATAGCTATAATCAGGAGAAACTATACGATTTTCAAAATCCATATCATGCTCTATCAAGATTAAAACCTCCTCGCAAGTGCTTTAAGTGCTTGTTTTATTAATTCATCGGTTGGCAAACTGCTATCGAGCTTATTAACTGCCAAGGTTGCCTCACTCTTAGAATATCCCAACGCAGCAAGCGCCTCAACCGCCTCGCTATAAGAGGCGTTAGCGTTAGCAACCACATTGATTTGTGCAGCTTGTGTAGTACTTTGTGCATTTGATATTTTATCCTTTGTTTCAAGCACAATTCTTTGTGCAAGCTTTATTCCAACACCGTTTGCGGCAGTTAAGCTTCTCGGATCGTTAGCCGCTATGCATAAATAAAGCTGGGAAGGTGAAAATTGCGAAAGAATAGCAATTCCGATTTTAGAACCAACTCCATTAACCGAGGTTATCAGCTTAAAGGCTTCAAGCTCCTCAGCGGTTAAAAATCCGTAAAGGTCAAGTGCATCCTCTCTTACTGCCAAATGAGTAAACAAAAATATTTCTTCTTGCAGCTGCGGTAAATTATTGAGTGTGTTTTGGGTCACTGCGCATTTCATACCAACTCCGCCACATTCAACAACAACCGATGTTGTATCGGAATATATAAGCTTTCCTCTAAGTGATGCTATCATTTTCTCGCCTCCATATAAATCTTTGAAAAATTAGAACCACTATAATGTCCGTGACATACCGCTATTGCCAAGGCATCGGCAGTATCGTCAGGCTTGGGAACTGCCTTTAAAGCCAAAAGACTTTTTACCATTTCCATAACCTGTCTCTTTTCCGCCTTGCCATATCCCGTAACCGCTTGCTTAACCTGCAACGGTGTATATTCATTAATACTAAGTCCTTTGCTTTGTGCTGCAAGAAGAATAACCCCTCTCGCTTGTGCAACATCAATAGCGGTTGTTGTATTGGTGTTAAAATAAAGGCGTTCTATTGCTAAAGCCTGTGGCTTATAGGTATCAATTATTTCGAGCATGTCCCTATAAATAACCTCGATTCTTTTTGGGAACGGGTCTTTTGATAAGGTTGTAATTGCTCCATAGTTAACAACCGAAAACCTATTTGCATTATAATCAATAACCCCATAGCCAACAATGGCGTAACCCGGGTCTATTCCCAAAATTCTCAACACCACACACCTCCTAAACGCTATGCCACAAAATGAACATACCTAATCTATCATAGTATATCATACAACTTTTGAAAAATCTACTAATATTTAGTTTAAATTGCATATTTTAATATTTTTTTAATAATTATTATTTTTAATTATTTCAAAATGGAAAAACATCGGTATTTTTTGCGGAAAAATGTTGTAAAAAGGCAAAATAATCTTGACATTTTGACCTTTTAGATATATAGTTATATACTGGTTAGACATTTGAAAATTTAATATGTTTAGCAAAGCATCTGTGTAGAGTGCGGTTTCAGATTTTATGCCGTAGTTTCCGAATTTTTTCGAGAAAACTATGAAAAACCCTTTGTTCAGGGCATATTACGAGGAAGCTGCGGGTATCGCACAGGGTAGATTTTTGAAGGGTGTAACTCTATCACCGTGATAAAATCAAATTTTAAATTCTTGTGTTGACACTTTAGTGTTGAACAAAGGGGGATGCTTTATGAAAAAAGAAAATATTATTGAGCTTAAAAACATCTCAGTTGCTTTTGATGGGGAACAGATTTTAGACGGGTTCAACCTTGAAATTAAAGACAAGGAGTTTATAACCCTTTTAGGTCCTTCAGGTTGCGGTAAAACCACCACCCTCCGTCTTATTGCGGGCTTCTTGGAGCCTGATAGCGGCGAGATTCTTTTTGAGGGTAAAAAATTAAATGGTGTTCCCGCTTATAAAAGGCAGGTTAACACCATTTTTCAGCGTTATGCACTTTTTCCTCATCTTAATGTTTATGACAATATAGCCTTTGGTCTTCGCATAAAAAAGATGAGCGAAAAACAGATAGAAAAAGAGGTTGCCGAAATGTTAAGGCTTGTTAACCTTTCGGGCTATGAAAATAGAAGTATCGATACTCTTTCAGGCGGTCAGCAACAGCGTGTTGCCATTGCCAGAGCTCTTGTTAACAAACCAAAGGTTTTGCTTCTTGATGAGCCCTTGGCCGCTCTCGACCTTAAAATGCGTCAGGATATGCAATATGAACTGAAAAATATCCATAAGCAAGCAGGTATTACCTTTATTTATGTTACACACGACCAAGAGGAAGCCCTCACCCTCTCGGATACTATTGCAGTTATGAACCAAGGCATTATTCAACAGCTTGGAACCCCTGAGGATATATATAACGAGCCAAAAAACGCCTTTGTTGCCGATTTTATTGGAGATAGTAATATCATAGATGGCGTAATGGTTAAGGATTTACTCGTTAATATTTTAGGGGTTGACTTTCCTTGTGTTGATACAGGCTTTGGCAACAATACCCCTGTTGATGTTGTTATAAGACCTGAGGATGTTATACTTGTTCCTGCTGATAAGGGACAAATGAAGGGTGTTGTAACCTCTATAATTTTCAGAGGCGTTCATTACGAAATGGATGTTATGGCTAATGGCTTTGAATGGCTTGTTCACAGCACTAAAATGGAGCCGATCGGAACCGAGGTTGGCCTTTTTGTTGAGCCTGAAAATATTCAAATAATGAATAAGCCCCGTTCTGAAGATGAGGAGGCCGCCAGTGTTGACGAATAAGAAAAGCTTTTGGTTAACCGGTCCTTATCTGATTTGGATTGCGGGTTTTATAATTATACCATTGCTAACAATAGTTTTTTACGCCTTCACCGATAGCACTAAAAGCTTTACCTTTTCAAATATTATTGATGCTATTAGTGATACTTCAAATTTAAAGGCATTGCTTTTGACCTTGCTGCTTGCCCTTTCGGCAACCGCAATTTGCCTTTTGTTAGCATATCCGTTAGCTCTTTGCCTAACAAAGCTTAAAATGAAAAAGAAAAATTTTCTCATTTTTCTTTTTATTCTTCCTATGTGGATGAACTTTATGCTTCAAATGGTTGCCATTAATGTTATTTTAGAGGACAACGGAGTTATCAATGCATTTCTTTCCTTTTTAGGACTTCCTAATATTCATATTGCCAACACCTATTGGGCAATTTTAATAGGTATGGTTTATGATTATTTACCCTTTATGCTTTTACCCATTTATAACACTGTTTCAAGAATTGATAACGATTTAATAAACGCCTCAAAGGACTTGGGTGCAAATGCTATAAGAACATTTTTAAAGGTTACCCTTCCCCTATCAATGCCGGGCGTTATAAGTGGTATAACAATGGTTTTCGTTCCTGCAATATCTGACTTTGCAATTGCAGAAATGTTAGGTGGCGGAAAAATAATGCTTATTGGTAATGTTGTTGAAATGAGCTTCACCAAAGGGCATTATTATCAGGGTTCGGGCCTTGCACTACTACTTATGCTCTTTGTTATTCTAAGTTCAGCTTTAACCGAAGCCAAGGATAACTCTGCCGAACAAGGAGGTGCCGTTATACTATGAAAAAATTGTTTTCTACCTTGCGCGGCGCCTACATTTCGCTAATTTTTGCATTTTTATATTTTCCTGTTTTGCTAATGATTGTGCTTTCTTTCAACAGTTCTAAATCGGCATATAAATGGGATGGTTTTTCCTTTACAAAATATGAAGCCCTTTTTAGCAACGAAACCATTATTGATGCACTTATAACCACCGTCTTTTTAGGTGTTATCGCCGCAGCTGCCGCAACTATTATCGGAACTCTTGCTTGTATTGGAATGTTAGCAATGAAGAAAAAATTCCAAAAGCTAATAACAACCGCCGGCAATATTCCCCTTCTTAATGCCGATATAGTTACGGGCATCTCACTTATGCTTTTTTTTGCAGGAATTGTGGGTAGAATGAGTAATGTCACCCTTTTAATTTCTCATATAACCCTTATTATGCCTTATGTTGTGCTTAATGTTTATCCAAAGCTTCAACAGTTCAACATAACAATTTATCAAGCGGCACTTGATTTAGGCGCTTCGCCCGTTAAAGCGTTTTTTAAGGTTATTTTACCCGATATTTTTCCCGGAATTTTAACAGGCTTTTTATTAGCCCTTACCATTTCGCTCGATGATTTCACAATAACCTATTTCACAAAGGGGCAAGGTCTTAACACTCTTTCAACCCTTATATACACCAACCGAATCAGAGGAATTTTACCTGAATATTACGCATTGGCTGCAATTATGTTTATTGCCATGCTTTTATTGGTGCTTATAATTCAAATTGTTAATATGCGTTCAGCTGTTACCAGTTCAAACACACGAAAGGAAAACAACTATTAAATGAAAAAAATCTTTAAACCCGCATTTTGCTTATTACTTGTTTTTTGTTTGGCAGCAAGCCTTTTTTCTCTTACAGCCTGTTCTTCAAAGGAAACCTTATACTTTTTTAACTATGGTGATTATATAGACCCCGAGGTTTATGAGCTTTTTGAAAAAGAGTACGGAATTAAGGTTGTTTATGACGAATATGCTGCCCCTGAGGATATGTATGCTAAATTCACCTCAGGCACCGCAAAATACGACCTTATTTGCACTTCGGATTATATGCTCGAAAAATTAATAGTCGAGGATTTGCTTCAACCTATTGATTTTGATAAAATAGAAAACTTTAAAAATATCAGTCAAAATCAGTTGGAGGCTACAAAATCCTTCGACCCCGAGCTTAAATACACCGTTCCTCATTTTTGGGGAACTCTCGGCATACTTTATAATACACAAACCGTTAAAAAAGAGGATGTTTCAAGCTGGGACTGCTTATTTAACGGAAAATATAAGGATAAAATCATAATGCCTAATAGCGAGCGAGATGCCTTCTTTGTTGCCCTTAAAAAGCTGGGTTTTGATCCTAATACAACCAATGAAAACGAATTAAATAAAGCGGCACAGCTTCTTAAAGAGCAAAAAAAGGATATTCAAGCATATTTGCTTGATGAAGCTGCAAGGGTTAAGATTGAATCTGGAAATGCCGATATTGCGGTTATTTATAATGGCGAGGCTTATCTTGCTTTTGAAAATAATGATAAGCTTGATTTTATTATCCCAGATGAAGGCACCTGCATTTGGCTTGATTCCTTTGCTATTCCGAAAAATGCAGAAAACAAGGAATATGCAGAGTTGTTTATTGATTTTCTTTGCAGAAAAGATATTGCTGCTATGAATTTTGGTTACATTTATTATTCAACTCCCAATCAAGCAGTAATTGATTCATTAGATGAGAAAATTTTAAGCCAAACCGCTATCTTCCCCGAAGAAAAAATATTTGAAAAAGCAACTGTTCTTAAATATTTAGGCGAAAAAATCGAAAAACTTTATTCAAAGCTTTGGAAAAATATCAAAGCCTAAGCCTATATATTCGAACCCTATTATATGAAAGGAAAATCTTAATGTCTCTAACTCTTAAAACGGGACTGACCGCCCCAAAGGATTTTATTGAAGACGTTTTTGAAATCGATAAATATACCTATTCGCCTGAACTGTGCGGCTTAAAAGAGAATTTATATAATCGTTATAACCGTTGTCCCGATTCGTTTTTATTGTTATATGATAATGAGGATTTAATTGGCTATATCAATTTTTTCCCTGTTGGCGATGCCCTCTTTGCACAGCTTAATGATATAACAAACTACAAATTAAGAGACGATGATATTCTCCCAGAGGAATTAAACGATTGGCAAAAGGATAAGCCAAATAACATATTCATTATTTCAATAGTGATTCTTCCCAAATATAGAGGTAGCGAGGCTATTATTAGGCTTGGCAACAGTTTTCTCGAATTTTTAAGAGAAAAGGAAGCTAACGGATATAAAATAAACAGTATTTCAGGAACAGCAGTTTCCGATAAAGGCAAAAAATTTCTTAAACGTTTTAGAGGCAGCTTTGTTAAATTCACCGAGGATAATTACGAATATTATATCACCAAAGATGAAAATATAAGGAAGTTGATTAAAGATGGAATCCTACTCAAAAACATATAAGGACGATATTTACTTTTTCATCCCTATGTCATCTGACATGGTTAGCGGAACCACACAGCTTTTAGAAGAAATTCACGAACGAGAAATAGCAAATGAAAGAGCACTAAATCTTAACCCCGAGAAGCATTTCACGGGTGAAGCCTATTGTGATATTCTTAATGCCCATATTGATTATGAATGTGATAGTGATATTTTTAGACGTCCCAAAACAAAAAGATATTTCTTAGGAAAGTTTTTATGTGCCGGATTTGATGATAATTATAATACCGAAGAGGATTATCATAACCGCATTTATAATGAGGACGATGCCTATTTATTCATAACCGCAAACCATAATACCGGTCTTTATATTGTAACCTTGGCAATTCCTAACGATAATTATATCCCTTCTCAGCTGATTGACCAGATGTCTACGCAGCATCTCGAAATATTTGACAATGAGACTAACGGTTATATTGCGGTTGATAAATACATAAAAAACAAATTAAATCTTTCAGTTTGCGGCGATTCCAAATGCGTTGTTTGCCTTTCTAACCACCCAAAAACAAAGATAGAGCTTGCTTATTTATTGGCAGGTGAAACAATGGTTAGTAAATCTATTGATTATCATTTAAAGCAAAACCGCATAAACCAAATGCTTGAAAACCGTGCTTGCTACGATTATTATGATTCCTATATTTCACGCTCGGTTATTGCCTTTGTTTTTAAGGAATATTCCGATAATATTTACAGCCGAATTCAAGACGAGGCCTCTGAGCTATTTATTGTTGAAATTGTTTTGTTCCAAAACACCGCAATTTTAAGAACAAATAAAAAGGTTATTGGTATGCTTGAAAACGATAACGGGATTTCGAGCCAAGAAATTGATGACCTTTATAAAGAATTCGGTAAAACAATGGGATTTTGGAGCACCAATATTTATAAATATCCATTTTCACAGTTAGAGGCCGATGAAGTTATAAAATCCTTCGGCATTAATGAAATATTGGATGAATATCATAGAAATCAGCAATTCCTTGACCGCTTAATTGAAATTAAGGGCGATATTGCCAACCGCAAAACCGATAAATTGATGAGCTATATTCTCTATTTCCTCTCTTGTGTTGAGAGTGCATCTTTAACGCTTAGCGCCGTACTTTGGGGTATTAACACCTTCGTTGATAAGAGCAAGGTTGATTACGAAACTCTGACAATAGCAACCCGCTTTGGCTGGGTTACCATTTATGTGCTTTTTGCTGTTGGATTACTCAGCTTCTTTACAAGACGATACTTAAAAAACAAAGACGAGGTTAATGCTAAAAAAGAAAAAAGAAAACAACGAAGAGCCCAAAAGCTCAAAAATAAGCAAAAGCCTTAAAAATAAAAGCCACCATATAGTCCTTTATCACAATTAAATAAGGGACTATATGGTTAAAAATAAAATCTTTATTTATCTTGACTTTGCTACAATATTTTTATATAATAATTAAGCTGCGTTTTGGAATCATCAAAATGTAGTTTAACATATACGGAGACGTATCGAAGTGGGGACGTTGCCGAGCGCTGCCGGTGGCAGATACAGCGAGGCATAAGGAGCAGCCGCGGTCGAAATTTTTACACGGCAGTGTTAAAAAATTTCGGGCACCGCAATGGGACATAACGGGGCTCCCCGCAAGATATTTTTCAAATAATATGTTCTCTCCATTCGGAGTGACTATACGCAGACGTATCGAAGTGGTCATAACGGGGCTGACTCGAAATACTTTTCGTTGTTTTTGAATTTCTCTTCATAAACTGCTTGAAATAAGGTTTTTTGAGCATTGGTTTTGTAATTCTTATTTTTTTCTAAAGGTTTTTCTAAAGGTTTTGCACCAGTATAACAGTTAAATACGGAGTGATATCGAAGTGGTCATAACGGGCCTGACTCGAAATCAGGTAATCCCTCACGGGACCGAGGGTTCGAATCCCTCTCACTCCGCCAGATATAAGCAGTAGGTTAAATGCCTACTGCTTTTTATTATCTGGCAGTTGCATTTGTTGCTTAATTTCTGATATTTGCCGTAAATGTTTAGGTGACTTTTGTGGTAAAGTAGTGAAAGTCGGTGAGATTAAAAATTTCAAAAGTTCTTCTTTAGGTATGAGATGTTTATTGAGAAATAAGATGCTTTTTAACCAACTTTTATTTATCCAACGATAAATTGCTGGTTTGTCATACCCTGTCAGTTCACTTATTCGTATTATTGTAAGCATATCATTTTCATTAGAAAGCATTTTATAAAAATAAGTATAAACTACATCTTCATCAAGCAATAATGCTTCCTTTTTAATAGATTTCGGTTTTGTATTAGATGGAAACATCCCTACATCAAAATTGTAGGGGTGTTCCATATAGTGCTTAATATCTGATATTCTCACTCTATACTGCCGTGTCTTTTTTCCAGTATTGATACAAGGTATTATGCCGTTATCAAGAATGTATTTTGCCTTTCGTTTGCTGATATGAAGCATTTGGCGAACGGTTTCTTGTGTTCCATATGCTTCGCTCATACTGCTACCTCTTTCTTTGGTAACTTATACTTCTCGTCAAGACTAAAACCAACTCGTGCTTTCTCTTCTTCATCAACATCAACATAAAACTTTGCGGTTGTTGATGGGTCAGAATGTCGTAACCACTCTTGTATGTGCTTAATACTCCAGCCCTGCTTTAAAAGTAATGTAGCAGTTGTATGACGAATATCGTGGAAACGAATATTTCGCATATCTAATCTCTTTAACAAATCAGGAAAATGTGAAGTGACATAAGTAGGGGTTATAATATATCCGTCTTGACGAACAAATACATATTCTTCAAATCTGGTGTCATAGCAATTTCCAAACAACTCACGATTTTGCTCGGTTTCTGCTTTGATTTCTTTTAGTAAATCACATACCGAATCGAGTAAAGGTATCTCTACAGAACTGCCGTCAGTTTTAAGAGTGCTTTGTTCTACAATGTGACATCTTCCTTTTGTTGAGATAATTTTGGAAACCGCTTCAAATCTTGTATTAATGAACTTGGTAGACATTTTAGGTGAAATATCAAGAATCGCTGTTTCTAAAGAGATGGTTCTCTTTTCAAAATTAATCTGCGACCACTTCCACCCTAATACTTCTTCTCTTCTCAATGCATAATAAAAAGTGATTGCTGATAATTTTGCTATTAAATCATTAGAGTTCATCAATCTATCAATAAAATCAACCATTTCATTATCTGTATATGGTTTAGACTTAAAATTGCTTTTCCCAAAAGTACCTTTTTGAAAACGGTATATTGGATTTGAAGAAATAATTTCATTGTTCACTGCTTCATCCAGTACTAATTTTAACAATGCCTTGTATCGTGTTTTAGTTGTTCTTTTCAAACCATCTTTATCAAATTCAAGAAAGAATCTTTCCAATACAAAAAAATTAATATCCTTGACTTTATACTCGTCTTTAAAAAATTCTTTAATTCTGGCATTACACATAGAATTATATGAAATATAAGTTTTTAAGGCGAGTCTATTTGTACTTTTTTCAATATACTGCGATACATAATCATAAAAATTCATATTTTGTCGCATATATATTTCTCGTTCATGTACAGACATTCCTTTATAAACTGCAAATTGTTGAAACTGTTTTTCCTGTTCGGCATCTTCTTGTGCTATAAAAAAAGGAAGTTTGTTTTTTGCTTCTTTTTCGGTGATGCCACCATCGCCTCGTTTCAAGGAAACTTTACCGATTTTCTTCCATTTGATTTTTCTTTTACCTTTTTCAAAATTTGTAACATTAAGGACAGCATACCACGAATTATTTTTCTTCTGTAGACTACCCGTAACAGGTTTACGGTCTTCATAATTCATACAGATATACCCCCTTCTAAATAATTAAGTAAGGACTTCTTGGTCACACGATATCCTTTTCCACAAAAGATACCATAGACTTTATTTTCACGAATTAACTTTCGAACGAAGTATTCAGAACAGTCCAAAATCACACAGATATCGGACACCTTTAAAATGTCAGGCATTTTCTTTATACTTGATAAGTTTTTGTTTGTTTTCTTTTCAGATTTTGTTGTCATAAGTAATGACCTCCTTTAAAAATTATTTTTTAGGTTTTTAAAGGTTTAATCATTCATCTAAAATTACCAACCCACCACTTTTGCACTCAAAAGAATGAGTTGATATGCATTATCGTTATCATACATAAAAACCATTTTTAAATTGTTCTTACTAAATTATTTAAAATTCATAAGCAGACATTTTAGTCATAAAATAAAAGTTTCATATAAGCACCACCTTTCCAATAAAAAAATCGCCCACTGTATAAGAAAAAACAATGAGCGACAAAAATTATATAAAAATGTTTTAATTGAAATTATAATTTTATAATGATTTTTTACTCATAGCATCTTCCTTAAATGTGTAAATTCTTTATCTGTTTTTAGAAAAAATTCAAAGCGATTTTTTTGTTTCTATTATAATTTTAATCAAAATAATTTTTTTGTCAATAGCACCACTATGTTTCTATATTGAAAAAAATATGGTGTTTTTTATGCAGAAAAATGGCGGTTTGAACTCTCAAAATTTAAAACGACATTTTTTTGTAAAATGAAAAAGCCATTTCCAGCCAAAAAGGTGTATTTTCATTAAAAAAATAAGCAAAAAAATATTTTTTTAAAATGCATTTTCTCACTTTTATACAAATAATCAATACTTTCGTTTGTATAAGATTACCATAGTTTTTTACTAAATTAGTGGGTAAAACACTCTTAAAATTAAAAACGGGTATTGAGTAACTACCAACCTACCAACTTACATAATGTTTTAGAAAGTAAATATAATAATTTTTTTCAATTAATAACCCTTAAAAAATCAGTTAAAAATCAAAGGCGGTTTTTAGGTTTAAAACACTTACTTTATTGAATGGTGTTTCAGGTTGGTTGGTAAATGCCCCGAAGGGGCAAATAACCCCATTATTAAAGTTAAATCAATAATATTAAAACATAGCAAAGCAGACTATCCCGCATTACTCTTTTGAAAAAGTAAGCAAAAATAGTCTTCAAAATAGACTGTATAACCCACCTTTTATTCGTAACCCTGAAACAAAGTGAGTGTATGTTATAGAACCTATGACGAATCGAGATACCATTTCTTGACTTTTTTGTTGGTATCTCGTAAAGTTATAATAGTAGTTAAAAGTTGTTGTTTGCATAGTGTACATTCTACATTCTTCTTTCTTCGTAAATTCATTATTGTTGAGCAAACATTGACTTTAAGTGTGATAGGGACTTCGCAAGAATAAGGGCAAATGTCTTTTGCTTTCAACTTACGGATTACTTTAAGTTGCCAACATCGTTTCTTTTTATCATTGAAAGACGGTTCATCGTTCATTTGCTTTAATGTGATTTGTTCGGTTAGACTTAATTCGTTTGCCGATAATTCAAACAATTTTTTATAGTTGACGATTTTCTTATCAAGTGCATAATTTGACAGCAGATTGTTCCATAATTTTTCTATTGCAACTTGTCCTGTAAGAATTTCATTGAGATTTGGTCTATATCCAAACATTCTTTTAATTTGCTTTTTATCCATTTGATACTCAAACCTAATTGTCGGTTTTAGATTATGTCTTCTCTTTTTATCCTTGTCTTTTCTATAAACACGAAACCCTCTACCTTTTCGTGTTTGCGAGGTTAAACCAGTATTATAGTCAAATCTCTTTTCATACCCCAATGGTAATATTTTATTAGAAAATTCCGCAACTTCGGTTGCGGTTTTTTCATCTTCATAAACAAAATCACGATTGAGGTCTAATCGGCAAATAAGGAAATCTGATAATGTTATCTTTTCTATGCCAATTTCATCTTTTAGCACTTTTAAGATTTTGTCTTTAACAATATACGATTTCTCAAAATCGTATGGTATTGCATTGTCGCCATGCTGTATCCTCGATGCAGAAAATGAAATCGTAAGTAAATGGGTAAGATAGTACCTTATGTAAATAGTGGCACCATTTTGAAGCACTATTGATTTTTTTATAAAAGCAATTCCTTTGTCGGTAACATCTGCTTCCCAATTAATCGTTTTTTCGCTTGGTTTTAAATAGTACGGTATAGATGCTCTTATCGTATCTAACATAGCAATCACCCCCTTATTTCAGATTTTTTGAAAATATAAACACTTTTTTATATTTTGTCAAGAAATCTTGTTATCAAAAAACTTGAAATTTTTAAAAAAGTAATAAATACTTATAAAAAAACATTAGGAGTTGATTATTTATGACATCTGCGGAAAGAACATATCTTGAAGAGAAAATCTTTCTACAAACCCATCTTGATAATGAGATGCGAGAGGCAATTAAAGAAATCCATAAGAAATACAAAGATGCTTTAGAAATGTTTCCAGCCTTACACGAAGCAAGATTCGGTATGCTATACTGCAAAATGATACTTGATAACAATACCGATGTCCCACACAGCAAAACTATTATGGCATATACCAAAGAGACACAGACATCGTATTATATGTACCGAAAACAAGTTTTGGGTTATATATGTAAAACCCTCAAAAGCAAAAAAATCGTAGCGGACTAAAATCTGCTACGATTTTTCTATGAGTGAAAATATGGTTATAAGTATGGGTTTCTATAACCATATTTTTAACTATATTTATATACACATTTATAACCATAATAGGTACAAGTCTTTAAAAATTGTATTATAAAAACAGTCTAATTTTAGTAATTAAAAAAATACAAATAGAAAGACACGATTTTAAGAACGATTTCCTCCTTAATCCACCTTTTTAAAGAGTATATACATAATATGCCTATAATAGTATTAAAGCATATAAACTCTATACCACTATCGTTTCCTATAAACCTACAATCATTCCTATGGGTTATAATAATTAATGCCGACCAACCGACCATTAACCCCATACTTTTTTAAAGATTATGGATAAAAGGTTGGTTTTTTATGTGTTTAGGCCTTGAATTCAATCTCAAAGTACGCTATCATGGTTTCCCCAAAAGGAGGTTTTATAATGAATTATAACAAAGAACTTTTTAATGAAATTATCGAGTGTGTCGGTTCAGTTTTAACCGATACTACCGACCTACCCACTATTCACGATGATTTTTATAAGTCGTTAGCGATGGTGTATTGCCCAGACCTGCTAATCAAAATCTATGATGCCACCAAGCAAGAGTTCAAAGAACCTAAAAAGATGCTTGAACTTGCCTTCGCGGCAGGTTGCTTTTGCAGGATGGTTTGTGAAATTTCAAAGTTAGATGAAAGTGAAAAATTTATAAATATTACTTCCGCTTTGAATAATGCAGTGTTGAGCATTGATGGTATGTTGGTTGGTATGTTGCTTAATTCGGATGCAGTAAAGGCAAAAGAACAGTTTAAAATAGCACAAAGTTTAGCAGTTGAGGAGTGCCTCAATCTTACCCATCAAAAAGCGATTTTACTCGGTGATGAAGGTAAACTTAAAGATAATATGACCGCCCTATATGCTATGTTTCTAATAGGTTGCTCTCAAAACATTAAATATGATTAAAAAATGAAACTCGCCAGAAGACAACGAAGTCAACTGACGAGTTTCTTTATATGTTAACGAAGTAAGAAAGATGGTATATATACTATAAAATTTTTAAAATAATTAATCAAGAATAAATATTGTTCCGATTAATTATTATAATGGATATTTTAATTTTTTAGAAGTTTAAATAGCCATTTTATTATTTGTTTAAATTTGTTTAAATACAAATAATTGAATATTATGGCTTGTATATATAGAGTAGTTATGATATAATTAAATTTATAATTGGGATAATTGTAATTATTTATCAGATGAGGAAATATTTATGGGACTTTTATCAACATTGTTCGGAATAATACCACCTGAACAACCCCCAGAACTTAATACTATTTTTCCTGCTGCGGCGGCACAAAAAATTCGTAATGGAACTTTACCAACGATACAAGCGGACAAAATCATTTTATCTGCTGGTGAAGTTTGTCACTTTGTTGATGTTGGGGCGGCATATACAGAAAAGAAAAGATATCGTAGTACACGTACAGGCGGTAGTTACCATATGTGGAAGGGATATACGGCACATATTGGTCACAGCGACACGGTTCCTATTTCAGAACCAGAATATACAAAGGGCGTATTTTACATAACCAATCAAAGAGTTATTTTCGTGGCGAGTAAAAACGGTTTTGATAAAAAAATAAATAAAATTACAGCAATTACACCATATACTGATGGAATTAGTTTACAATTTGGAAGTAAAACATATACCGTTTTACTTCCTGATGGTGAAACTGCAAAACTTACTATGGATTTATTACTTTAAGAGCGAGGGGTAAATATGAGCGATTTCAAAAGCGGTACAAAAATTAAACTTACCAACGGAGATGAAATTACCGTTAAATCCAAACTCGGCGAAGGAGGACAAGGGGCAGTATACAAAGTTCTTTATAAGAACCAAGAGTATGCACTGAAATGGTATTTATCAACATACCTTAAAAATCTTAAACCTAATTATAAAAAATTCTATAAGAATTTGGAACAGAATGTTATATCTGGCAGTCCTTCAAATTCATTTTTGTGGCAGAAAGCAATTGCTGTTACAGGCAAACATAGCAATGGTTTTGGATACATAATGGATTTAAGACCCACAAACTATTCTGAATTTACTAAATTCATTAAAGCACGTGAACATTTTAGCAGTACCGAATCAGTTATTCGAGCCGCAATCAATGTTGTTGAAGCATTTCAAGCACTTCACAAAAAAGGTTTGAGTTATCAAGATTTAAGTCCTGGCAACTTCTTTATCGACAAAAATACGGGCGATGTATTGATTTGCGATAACGATAATGTTGCACCGTATGGAGAAAATTTAGGTGTTGGTGGAACACCTGGATATATGGCACCAGAGGTTATTTTAGGAAAAGAAAAACCGAGTACAAACACAGACTTGTTCTCACTCTCTGTAATATTATTCGAACTTTTCTTCTTATCACATCCTCTCGAAGGTGCTAACTGTTGTAAGCATCCTTGTCTTACTCCTGCAATAGAAAGAGAACTATATGCTGAAAATCCTGTATTTGTATGCAGTAAGACAGATAGGTCAAATGCTCCTGTTCGTGGTACTTGCTCAAACCTAATGAATTTGTGGCCTGTATACCCTGAATTTTTACAGGATGCTTTCCAAAGAGCATTTGGCGAAGGTTTAAAGGACTGCAACAAACGTCTTTCCGAAGGCGATTGGAAAAAAGTATTGTGCCGACTTCTTGACGAAGGTGTTACTTGTCCAAGATGCAAAGAAATCAACTTTGCTTCTATGAATAAAGATGGCATAATCGGTTGTACCGTTAATAGTTGTCGAAAAACATATCCCGTTCCTTTTAAGGCGGTTGTCAATGGATTTGAGATTTATGTTGACACAGGCAAAGTATTAACAGATTATCATATTTCACACGGTAACAGAGAAACTGTTATTGGTTCATTCATTGAAAGTAAAAAGAATCCTGGTGTATTTGGTCTTAAAAACGATTCAACTACCATTTGGAATGTTGAGTATCCAGGTAAAGAACCTATGACTTATGAAAATGGAAAAGTTGTTACCGTGATACCTGGCACAGTAATAAATATCGGTACCAAAAAGGTAGTAATTGAAAAAACTGATGTTACAGTACAATCATAATTTTTATATAAAACAAAGGAGCAATAAAAATGGATAATTTTAACGGCGGAAGATATGGTGAAAATATTGAGGAAGTAGCAGCGAGGACAATGGCGCTATTTTATCTTTTTGACAAATCTGGCAGTATGTCTGGTACTAAAATAGGTCAGGTAAACTACGCAATGAAAGATATCCCTAAAATTATTATGGAAATCTCTGATGATGCACCTAATGCTAATATCGTTGTTGCGGCAGCATCTTTCTCGACTGGTGTAGAATGGATTACCCCTCAACCCCAAACACCCGAAGAGTTTATTAACACTTGGAAAGATATGCAGGCGGAAGGTCTTACTTCTCTCGGTGCAGCATTAACATCACTTAATGAAAAAATGTCTCGTAAGGCTTTTTTGGGTGACAATCCAATGGGTTACCTCGCACCTGGTATCATTATTTTAAGTGATGGTGAACCTACTGACGAATGGGAAAAGCCTCTTGCTGCCCTTAAACAAAACAATTGGTTTAAGAATGCTATTAAAATTGCTTTCGCTGTCGGCGATGATGCTAATAAACAAGTTCTTGCCGAGGTTTGTGGTAGTTCTGAAGCGGTTATTTCTATTGATGACCCCGAAAAGATTAGAGGTTATATAAAATTTGTTACTGCTGCTGTTTCTAAAACTGGTACTACCAGTCAGGCAGCACTCGGTGAAACCCCACAGGAAAAGGTTATGAAGCAGATACAGGATATTGATGATGACCAACCTTTTGTTGTTGATATTCCCGACATTGATGATAATCAGTGGTAATAAATAATAACCTTATTGGAGACAAAAATGAAAAATTACATAATAGATAATATCTCTATTCGTGGTTTTTCTCATATTCAGGCAAATAAAGAATGCCAAGATAATTCTTTAAGTTGGCAAACCGAAAGTTATGCCGCTGTTATTGTTTGTGATGGTCACGGTGGCGAAAAATATATCAGGAGTGCTGATGGTTCTGCCATTGCCTGTGAAATGGGTAAAAGGGCGATAGATGAATTTATGCAGAGTGTTTACGTCAAAAAGACACTCTCTAATAACTATGTCTCGGATTTGAATTCTAATAATTACGATAAACTTCTTTCTCAATTAGAAAGGTCTATTATTCATTGCTGGAATGAAGAAGTTATCAACAATTATACAGAAATACCGCTTGATACTGATAAAAAATGGGAATCACTTTCTGATAATGATAAAAAAGCATTGGAAAAAAGTCCTGTTAAAGCATATGGCACAACTTTTATTGCAACGGTTATCACAAAGGATTTTTGTTTTGTAATTAAACTGGGCGATGGTAACGCTAATTTAATACTTAATGACATGACAGTATTTTCACCTGAAGAACTTGCCGATGATATGTTGCAGTTTAATATTACAACTTCTATGTGTAATAGCGACGCTGATGTAATGTTCAGACACTATTTTTGCAACATATTACCTGGTGATGAAAAATCTGTTGCAGGTGTTCTTCTTTCATCTGATGGTGTAATCAACTGTTTCCGTGCCGAAGAAGCATATCATTCCTTTGTCGAGAATGTTTATTATGCATATGGCGAAGAAAGTATTGAAAATGCCAAAAGCGAACTGGAAGGTGCCTTGAACGTCTTCTCTGAAAGAGGAAGTGGAGACGACCTTTCGATTGCCATTATTCGTGGTGAAATGACCGAAGAAGAAAAACTTCAATTAAAAGCAAAACGAGAACAAGAAGCAATCGAACGAGAAAAACGAAGAATTGGAAAAGAGAAGGCAGAGGCAGAACAACTTCGTCTTGAAGCAGAGAAGGCCAAAGCAGAAGCCGAGAAGGAAAAAGAAGAAAGCGAAAGAATAAAAAAAGAAACCGAAAAAGCCAAAGCAGAACTGGAAGCCGAAAAAGAGAAATTTAAAAAAGAAAAATTTGCTCTTGAAAGTGAAAAGTATGCACTTGAATCCGAAAGAAATAAAAAGACTACACAACCCGTTGTTATTGTAAAAAAAGCAACGTCAAAAATGGTTCCTATTGACCCGATTGCTAAAATTGTGACTGGTGTCGCAGAACATGTAACTGAATTTGTAGAAGACGTACTCTCGGATAATGGCAAAAAGGATTAAATAATGACTTACGATAGATACTATTATTCTATTCTTTCCCCAGCAGACAAACAAATTTATAAAGCATTGTACAAAGGGATACAAAATTTTGAAACAAACATTACTGTTCCAAAGTCTTCTGTATCCCTACAAAGTATTTTTCAGTATATCGGTTTAGATAACCCACACATATTTTATGTTGATTTCAATCATTACACATATTACAACAATCTCTTAAATACCACTATAACACCGATTTATTGGTACACCAAGCAAGAGGTATCCGAGATTGATAAAAAAATCCAGAATGTCCTTAAAAAGATGATATCAAGGATTCAGGGTAGTTCCGACTATGAAAAGGAAAAATCGGTACACAACCTTTTAATCGAAAATGTCGTGTACGATGCAGTCGCATTTCAAAATCTTGATAAATATCATTCCCGTTCCAATTCGATATTGGGTGTTTTGTTTTTCAAAACTGCTGTATGTGAAGGTATTGCCAAGGTTACTAAAATGCTTTTAAATTTATTAGACATTAAATGTATTGTTGCTATTGGTATGGCAGATGGCGAATCACACGCTTGGAATATAGTTAAAATTGATGACGAACCATATCAACTTGATGTAACTTGGGATATCAATGTTTCAACAAAAGATAATTTTAGATATGATTATTTTAATATATCAGATAAAGAAATGATTATAGACCATACCCCTAATATCAAATATCCTGCTTGTTTAAGCAATAGAAATAATTATTTTCACAAAAACAAATTGGTTGCAAAAAACATATTAGACATAGAAAAAATTATTGCTTCAAATAAATTGCATGGAAAAAAATATACTACTTTTAAATATATCGGCAACGATTTTGAAAAGACAGTAAAAACTGCTATAAGTATGGCAAGTTCAGTCAAAGCGCTAACTGGAATAAGTAGAGTTTCATACTCCATAAACAAAGAACAAAAAATTTGCACAATTAAGTTATAGGCGATTATTATGATTGATTTAAAAGATGTTATAACTAAATATCCAGAATGCCTTGAAAATTCCGAAAAATTAAAGGCATATCTTACCGACCTTTACCCATCCGAAAAAGCAAAGGTTAGTATTATTGTTACTATTTTCAATTCTGGCATTGCCGATGAGATTAATAAATCTACTAATATTGATGAAATAGATATTACAAGATATTGTAATAAATTAGAAAACGATTTCGGTTTTTCTCAAAAACTTTCTTGTGAATGTTTAATTCTTTGGTTAAAAGTATATGAAAAAAAACATAATAATTTTAATTCGTCTATAAAATTAGAACCCCAAAATATGATAAGCACAGGTGCAGAACATTCCGTTGCATTAAAAACTGATGGTACTGTTGTTGCTACAGGACTGAATAATGAAGGTCAATGTGATGTAGATAATTGGCACGATATAATAGCAGTGAGTGCAGGTGAACGTCATTCACTCGGTCTAAAAACTGATGGTACTGTCATGGCTACGGGTTCTAATGTCAGCGAACAATGCGATGTATCTGAATGGACGGATATTGTCGCAATAAGTGCTGGCGCTCTTCACTCGCTCGGTTTAAAATCAAACGGCACGGTTGTTGCAACTGGCAATAATTTTAAAAGTTGTAGCGATGTGTCTGAATGGTCAGATATTGTTGCGATAAGTGCGGGTAGGTTTCACTCGCTTGGATTAAAATCAAATGGCACTGTCGTTGCTACTGGAGATACAATTAATAGATGTTGTGATGTATCCAAGTGGAATGATATAATCGCAATTAGTGCGAATGGATTTTTTTCGCTGGGTTTAAAATCAGATGGAACTGTTGTTACTACTGATAGTATTCAATGTGATGTATCTAATTGGTGCGATATAATTGCTATAAGTGCTGGTATGAATTATTCTTTGGGGTTAAAATCTAATGGCACAGTTGTTGCAATAGGTACAAATAATGGTGACCGATGTAATACTTCTAAATGGAACAATATAATTGCTATTAGTGCGAATAAACACTCTCTTGGGTTAAAAGCAGATGGCACAATTGTAACAGCAGGATATAACGACAGACTTCAGTGTGATATTTCGAATGTAAAACTGTATAAGAAGTAGAGATTAATAATGATTAATTTAAAAGAAGTTATAACAAAATATCCAGAATGCCTTGAAAATTCTGAAAAGTTGAAGGCATATCTTACCGACCTTTACCCATCCGAAAAAGCAAAGGTTAGTATTATTGTTGCTATTTTCAATTCTGGCATTGCTGATGAGATTAAAAAATCTTCTAATATTGATGAAATAGACATTACAAGATACTGCAACAAATTAGAGAATAATTTTGGTTTTTCACAGAGGCTATCTATAGAGTGCTTAAGAATATGGTTAGATACTTATGAGAAGTTTGTAAATAATACCCACATGATACTTAATAGCGATAATAATTCATATAACCAAAATTCTACTAATGATGTTTTGAATTATAAAAAAAATATTGATTTTAAAGATGTTCACTCGCAGAATTCAAACGACAATAAATTATTCCCCAAAAAATATGATTGGCAATGGCAATATTGGAAAGATATAATTCAGATTAGTGCAAGTGACTATCTACTTGGACTAAAATCTGACGGTACTGTGCTTTCTTCAAATTTCAGAGAAAAAGCAGGGCATAATATAGGACCAGGCGATGTTTCTGGATGGACAGACATAGTGGAAGTTAGCACCTGTGGTTCGTATTCACTTGGTTTAAAAAAAGACGGAACTGTGGTTGCGGCTGGAAACAACGATTACGGACAATGTAATGTTTCTCAATGGAATAACATAGTAAAGATTAGTACAGGAGTATATCATTCACTTGGTTTAAAAAAGGACGGGACCGTTGTTTCTACGGGCAAAAACAATTTCGGACAATGCAATATTTCTAATTGGAAAGATATAACTGACATATCAGCAGGATATGAATATTCTCTTGGCTTAAAATCAAACGGAACCGTAATAGCGGTTGGTAATAACGAATTTGGCCAGTGTAAAACATCGAGATTTTGGCATGGGTGGGAAAATATAGTTTCTATTTGTTCCTCTGGTTTTCAATCTTTCGGGGTGAAATCGGACGGCACAATACTCATTTCGCCACAAGACGATTTTGCTAATAAAATCTTAAAACACACGTTACATTGCAATATTGTGTCAATAAGCGTATATTCTTTTTTATTTATGGGTTTACTCTCTAACGGCAAAGTAGTTTGTATTAGACCCGATTCGACACGTTCACTATCTTTTTCGGGCAACATGGATGTTTCTCACTGGAATAATATCGTTTCTATATGCGCCAACCTTCCGCCGTTTGGATTAAAATCAGATGGTACGGTTGTAAGTATTTAAGCAAATCTTCTTTTCATGAGGTTGAAAAATGATTGATTTAAAAGATGTTATAACTAAATATCCTCAATGTTTAGAGACTTCTCAAAGGTTAAAAGCATTTCTGATTGATTTGTATACTGACGAGAGGCCTTATATTGCTATACTCGTTTCTATGTATAATGCAGGGATATTTTTTGAAATACAAAAACTTAAATCAATCGATGACAGTCAAATAAATACATATTGCTCTAAATTGAAAAATGAATATGGATACGACCTTTCTTTTTCTAAAGATTGCATTAAAATATGTGCTCAAGCATTTGATGTTACCGTTAATAGACATGAACCCCAAGTTGTAACTTCAGGTGCTGAAGAAAAAATCATAAAATATGAAAACGGAAAGCAAACAACATATAAAAGAATTCAATTGGATACCGAACAGATTGCCGCCTTTAAGAGAATTGAAACAACTAATTATAATTTCTTTATTACAGGTAAGGCAGGTACTGGTAAATCAGTATTACTTCAATATTTTATGGCAAATTCCTCTAAAAAAGTTGCTGTGGTTGCGCCTACTGGCATTGCTGCCATCACAATTGGTGGACAAACTATACATTCATTTTTTGGTTTAAAACCTTGCCTTCAAAACACTCTAAATAAGCAGGAAATCAAATTAAATGCTACAACAAAAAAGATATTATCTAATATAGAAACTCTTGTAATAGATGAGGTCTCGATGGTAAGGTGCGACATTATGGATATGATGGACGCTAAACTTCGAGTTGCTAAAAATCGTCCTGATGTTCCATTCGGTGGATGTCAGATTGTCGCATTCGGTGATTTATATCAACTTGCTCCTGTGATGGAAAAAGACGATACCGTGAGAAAATTCTTGTCTGATGTGTACGGCAGTGAATTTTTCTTTGCGGCACCTGGGGTAAAACAGAATCCGTTTCGTATTATTGAATTAAAAACCGTTCATCGTCAAAAAGATATGGATTTTATAAATATACTTAATGGTGTTCGGATAGGTCGAAACGATAGTTCTATTTTGAATAAAATTAATTCGAGAAACATTGTTCCACCGTCTAATGCCAGATACATAACATTAACCGCAAAGCGAAGTGCCGCCGATAAGGTTAATATTTCTAAATTGAATATGTTGCCAACACAAGAACACACATATCACGGTAGTATTAATGGTGGTTTCAAAGCAGATGAAACACCCACAGATATCGCTTTACGCTTAAAAGTCGGTGCACAGGTTATGATGATTAACAACGATAACCAAAAGCGTTGGAGTAACGGAACATTAGGTGTAGTTTCTGCACTTGGTTCCGATAAAATACAAGTTGATATTAAAGGCACAAAATATTGGATAGAACCAGAAACTTGGCATAAATATCATTATAAGTATTTTGATGCCCCACCCGTAATTAGAAAAACGGTTATTGGAACATTTGAACAATTTCCAATAAAACTCGCATATGCAATCACAATACATAAATCACAAGGCAGAACCTTTGATAGTGTGAAATTAGATTATTCCGCTGGTCACGCTTTTAGTGCAGGGCAAACTTATGTTGCGCTGTCTCGATGTAAATCTTTGGACGGATTGTATCTGCAAGAAAAACTGGTTTCTTCGGATATTAAAGTTCAAAAAGAAATAGTGGATTTTTCTAACAAAAACACTATTGAATTGTAAAATACACAAATACTGGATGGGTATAAATGGATTTTTCTAAAATATTTATCGGTCATGCCGAAAATTTAATAGAACGCTCTAAAACAAAAGCATTACTTGGTGATATGTTGCAAAATGATATGACCCAAGTATATGCTCTTATGAGCGCATACGACCTTGATATAGTAGGCACTGTCGAAACCAAGGGTGCATTGGATTTTATTGAAAAAAGCGCCCTCGTGGACCGTCTCGTGAAACGTTTCTCTATGATTGAAAAAACTGCCGAATGGAGTATTGACACTTGGACTAAAATTCTTACTCCTAAACTCATGCAAGAACTTGCAGATAAAAAGGCAGGTATTTCAAGAGAAAAAGAACAATTGGCAATGGAAATGCTTTCTATGACCGAGGATTTGTCAATTGATAATGGAAAATATGAAACTGCTTTTGTTTCTAAAGACGATGTAAGCGATTATCACACAAATGTTTCTTTAACAAAAAAAGAAGGCAAGATATTTGTCCCATGCGGTTACGGTAATACAGATAATGGTTTTTTCATTTGCGGTATTGCTGAAACGGGTATTCCTACCTCAACAAGTACAGGAAATATTTATGCTCTTGTATATAATTACCTGACCAGAAATTCGAGAATGACATCTGATGACATCCCCAAATACTTTGAAACAATTCACACCCCCTTTCAGGTGGATTATCAGAGAATTTTCCGTTTAAGTATTATCGTTTTACAAATGATTAAGAACGATTTTTATTGCTCTAATGGAGTTCTTAATATCAAGTATTCAAATGATGATGAGTTAAATTTGGCAACAGGGTTAATTAACCATTATGCAAAATTGTTTGCACATCTTGTTGGTGTGAATGTTCCGTTATTAAAAAATTCGCCTAATCAAAAAGCGGTTAATGTATCTATTGAAAGCAAAACAAACGGTATATATGTAGAAGAGAATAATACTCCTTGCAATGCCCGTGAAATTTGGTTCGGACAAAAAATTTCTTATCACTTAAAAGAAGATATTCATTTAAAAGACTTGGAATATATTTTAGGCGAGATTTCCGATTTTGATTATTTTAAAGAAGGACAGTTTGAAGCACTTCAAAATATGCTTTCTACAAACGAGCATTCGATTTGTATTATGCCTACAGGTAGTGGAAAGTCATTGATTTTCTATATGGCTTCACTTTTACAACCGTTGCCAATATTCGTTTTATCTCCAACAGATATACTAATCGAAGACCAGATTAGAAATTTGAAAAAGTTTCACCATATCGATAATGTTTCTCACCTAAAACTTACTGAAAACAACGATTTTTCAAATTTTGCTATTTGCAATAGTCTTATGTATTTAACCCCAACAACATTTCAGAACAGACATTTACTTGTTAAATGCCGTCATATAAACAATGGTGTAGAATTAAGCGGTTATCATAATAAGAGAATTTCTAATGGTGCACAAATCAGTTATGTTGTTTTGGATGAAATTCACTGTTTATCGAACTGGGGACACGATTTCAGACCCGAATACTTAATGTTATCGCACTTCTTGGCAAACTTTTTAGATAAAACCACATTTTTAGGTTTTACTGCCACTGCTAATTATACTGTTGTTGAAGATATCCAGCGTCAACTTAAAATCCCAGAAAAAAACATTTTCTCTCCCATCGAATTAAGAAAAGATAATATAAGTTATGATTTTCGAACAATGAGAAGCACCGATGAAATGTATGATGAAGTTGCTGCCATCGCTGGTGAGTTACTTGCGAGAAATGAGCGCACCATAATTTTCACAAAAAATGATGATATCGCATTTAAGGTTGCCGAGCGAATTGGATATGAGGCAGATGTTTTCCAACGCGATAATACATCAGCATATCATTTGTTTGCAGATGGCAACTGTAAATTGCTTGTTGCTAGTGAGGATTTAGGTATCGGTATTAATCTTCCAAATATTCAAAATGTAATTCACTTTGGGTTGCCAGTATCTAAAAACGAATACGTTCAGGAAATCGGTAGAGCAGGTCGTGCAAATGAAAATGTAAAATCATATATAATTTATCTTGAACCTAACGAAGGAAATATACCATCCGCCTTGTTGAAACGAGAAATTGAGATTTCTGATTTAACCCAAATGTTGGATAGTCTGGCAAATGATTATTCGGATTGTTATAGAAAACTGAATAACCGTTTAGATTCCAAGAATGATTTAATAAGCAATCTTATGGATTTGAAAAGGGAACTTTCTCGATGTTTGGTCGTTAAAAAATATCCAATTGATGGTATTGAACATATTAAACGTCATATCTATATGCTTTATGTTTTAGGCTATATAAAAGACTGGTATTCCTATTCGGCTGACGAAAAAGATGGCAAGATAGAAATTATGATGAGTATCGTAAATAATGATGCTGAACTTAATGACCAGTTTATCTTCAAAAGAATGAAAACTACGGCTGTTGAATATTATAATTTTTTGGGTGAAAACCGCCAACAAATTGCTCAAACACAAAGAAGTAGAAGTATCGAAGATATTATTAATATTTATGTCGATTGGTACTATGTAAAATTCTTATATCACCATAAAGAATTATTCCTGGACTTTTTAGATTTCGTCGAAGAAAACAAATCGAAATCTGATGAAAATATTACAGAAGACATTAAAGAATACTTCACATTGCCTTTCATCGAGATTAAAGCAGATGAAGCGAAATACCGAAATATGTCTTTGGGTGATGTAACGAAAAAGGTTGTACAAGGCGTTGATGCCAACACAATTGCCAACATTGAAAGATTAAATAGTAATTCCTATTCATATAGTTTGGATTGCTTTATTTTGTTGGCAAATTTGCGAAAAAACTCTAAATTTGATGAAAACCGTTTCGACCGCATTCTTTCAAGAACCCCATCAAATATGATTGCTTTGTTATTGTCTTCAATCGGAAAGGTCTATGAAAAAATAAGTGTTGAAGCAAGGTTTAATGCATTGAAATTATTAGAGAAATATGCAAGCCGTTTCTCGCTCACAGTACCACAAATCTGCGATACTCTTTATGAGAATATAAGCAAAGATATTATTTACTATGGCTTGTTAGCAAGTGAATGCAATAAGACAACTGAAAAACTTGGAGGTTAAAATTATGCTAACTGATATTGAGACTTTACAAAAGGAAATAGAAACTTTCCATAACAACGTAAAATACTCTAATGAACTTACTGCTTTATTGTCCAATATTATTTCCGCATTAAATAATGAGGAGAAATTGTTTGATGAAAGAATTAAAGCATTAGAAACGATGGTTGCCACAACCCCCGACCAACTTAAAACTGGTAATCAGGAGTTAATTCAACAGACACTTGATAATATCAATCGTGTTAAAACCGATTACGAAAATGCATTAAGAAATTATCTTGATGAACTTAAGTTAGTTCCAAAGATGATTTCAGACAAGAATGAAGAGCAGTATAATTCCTTTTTGGCAGAATTTAAAAAAGAAAATGAGAAGTATGTTTCGGTTATGCAATCTTCGCTTGAGGATATTAAATCGATACCGAAAATTATTTCTGATAAGAGTAGTATTCAATATGAGGAATTTTTAACCTCTGTAAGAAAAGAGTATGTCGATTATGTTGCGGTGCTTCGTGAAACTCAAACCAAAATGGAAAAAATTAGTACCGAATTAGATAGCAAATACAATGCTTTTCTTGCTAAAATGGAATCTACCAATATGGACCAAATATACAAAGCGTGCATTGATATGGATAAAAAAATCAATAACAAACTGACACTGCTTCTTGTTGGTGTTGCAGTTGCTATTGTATTATCTGTGGTAGCAATTATTTTATAGTTTCTTTCTATGCCTTTTTATATGCCCCCAAAAATATTATAACCCTTATGATTTTCTGTATCATAAGGGTTATATTTGTATTATTTCTTATAAATTTCTATTTTAAATACAAGTTTTCCATCTTCTCTTACGGGTTTAATTAGTAGTCCGTTTTTAAGGTATTTATTAAAGAATGCTTCTTTTTCTTTTATCACTTGATTTTCAGCACCGCCAATATTTGCATCGTAAAAAAGTTCTTGAAGCAATTCTTCAACATCAAGGGTTCCGAATTCCCCTGTTTTGTTAAAGTGTTTTATGCGTTCAACCAACCCTAAATAAAGCACATCTGACTTAAATTGTTGAACTTTATCTTGGGCAAAATCACTCATAAAACAATGTTGTATCTTATATTTGTCTAACTGCTCTATTATAGCAGGACTTGTTTTTCTAAATTCATTGAGCACTAAAAACCTTGCGCTTGGCAACTGTTTAATAAGACCCCAAAAGTCACTGTCGGAAGAAGCGAGGATTATTGACTCCATATTGTTTCTATAATATTCTTCGCATACACCTGCCGTCATCGTTATATCTACAAGTGATTTGTTATCGAGAAGACGTTCGATATCTTTTTTAACAATAGGTATGTTTATTATATCGGTAATATAATCCCAAGCGGTAGAAGTGTTTACATCATCATAGAGTACTATTTTTTTGATTTTGTTCAACTCGTTATCATCAAGATTCAATATGGTTGCCCCAAAGGAATATGGGTCAACATTTTCACAGTCAACAAATATTGCTACGTTGAGTGCTTCATCAAGAAATTCATATATCTCTTCTTTGGTTTCTTCTTTTGCATCAACAACATAACGACACGCTTGGAATCTATCGCCATTGGCAGCATATAACATTCTTAAAAATTTAAGGTCGTTATATAATATGTTACCATCTGTTTCTCTAAAAATTTTTGGCCAAGCAATATACATTTGATATGGATACTCGCTTCTTTGTGCTGCGAATATTCTGCCTGCTTCTAATATAACATTAAATATTTTCTTATAATCATTTCTAATGTTTGAGCCATTATGTCCCGCATATCCGCCTGGCATTAAAAACAAGGCTTTAATATATTGAAATTTTATCCAATCAGGAATAAGCGGTTTAATTTTATCAATGTTATCTACTATGTATTGATTTATATATGAAATATTAACGGTTGGCGATTTGGCATTTGTTATATTAATCTCTATCTCTTTTCGTCTTAAATATTTTATAGCACCAACATCTAAATATTCGGTCATAGTTTCAAGTGGTCGCATTTCAAATCGTATTCCATCATCGATGTTTTTGTAATTTTTTAAAAATTGTGTTCTTAATCTACTTAAATATCTGATAGTTGTTGCATTTTCGTTTGTTTTTAATTTTTCAAATTCACCAATATCGAATCTATCTTCACCAGTGAACTTTTCATCAGGCACACCAATTAAATATGCGATTATTGTAATTATATTTTTTCGATAGTTTTCGAAATGGTCGTCAAAGATATCATCTTCAAAATATTCCATTATTTCGTCAAAATTATTTTCCATTTTAAAATTCCTTTCATTTTTTTATAATTATAGCATAAATTGTCGAATATTAAAAGGATGTATTATTATGCTTACTGTGCTTCAACTTTTCTTGAAATAAAAATGAATTAATCGTAAGTTTCTCATGTATTAAAAATTTTAATTTACAAAGGAGAAATTTACAATGAACAGAAGAGTTATTTTAAGAGGTCAAGTTTACTATGCAAATTTACAAGACGATGGAACAAGTAGGCAATCAGGAGTGAGGCCCGTAATCATTTGTTCGAATGATATTGCAAATAAACACAGCCCTGTTATTAGTGTGGTCGCTATGACAAAAGTTGAAGGGAAGAAAAAACATAATATACCGACCCATATTTACATTGATGGAATTGGTTTGCAAAAGTCAATAGCACTTTGTGAGCAACCATTAACCATCGCTAAAAGTGATTTAAGACAATATGTAAGCACCTTATCAACATCTACAATGGAAGATGTCAATCGAGGTCTTCGAATTCAACTTGCTTTATAGTCCACCTTTGTTCCATATACAGCAAAACCTCCCGTTCTTGTGACGAGAGGTTTTTGCTATTTTTGATGGGTAAGATTGAAATTGCGGTCAGTATTGAAAGGATAACCGCTTCGACCATTATTATCAAATAGTCGTTTATTATACCACCATACAGGAAGTGGTAATACAACGATGTCATAAACAAAATCACGAACGATAGTATTGAAAACAAAGAGGCGATTTTTCCAGCCTTTGCTTCCTCAAACAACAACAGAAATCCGTTTATAATACAAGCGACAAAAAAATAAAAAAATATTATATTGCGAGATAATCCTTGCAATACAAAATTTATCATTCCTACAATAACAAAAATATAACTCATATATACCCCTTTCTTCAATGATAGTTGAAAATTTCCTCATTATATAAACTTGCATATTCTTCAAAACTTAAATCGCCAATATCCTCAAAATATATTATTTCCTTACCTTTTTTATATCGAGTTAGATTAGCGGTAGGGTCTGAAAAATATTTTTTATCACCAACAGTAATAAAATTATAACTATGGGCATCTGACCTTGTTTCCACATCTGCGACATATACTTTTACATCATCCCATCCGTTGTATTCGGAAATGACGGTTATTATGCATTTTTGTAAAGAAGCAAAATCAAAGCACAGTCCTGTCTTATTTTCTACCGTCTCTGCAAAATTAAAATGCTGGATATAGTTTTTATCTACATACCTATAATTCTTACAGATATACTCATTGATAGCGATAATTAATTCTTCAACCGTGTTATAGTGCGAGAAGTTATCTATAATGAATTTCTTGTCTTGCTCGGTTAAGGTACAGACCGAACTGTATCCACCAGACTTGTTTTGTTTGTGGGTGTTTACAAAAGCAAAAACAAGAGTGAGAGATAATGCAATGATTAGAAGAGAAGTAAGCAATATCTTAACTTTTTTCATATAACCTCCTATGGTGCAAAACTCAAAAGTTATGGATATGTTTCATAACTTTCCGATAAATGATTAAAAAACCGTTCCATAACTTATGGTCATAATTTTCTGGTTCGTTTCGCTCGTAAAAGGGTAGTTTTTGAGATACCAGTCATTTTTTGAACTTTTCCATATGAGTTGTTCTCTAATAATGACAGAGCCAGATTGATTTGTTCTTCTGAATACACCCTTGGACGACCTTCTTTAAAATCAGGTCTTGTTTTTGCTATTGCTTTTCCAGAAGAACATCTTTCCAAAATCATATCTCGCTCAAATTCTGCAAAGGCGAAGAAAATATTCCTGATGAGTTTAGACGAACTAGTATTATCCATCAGACCGATATTTAAGATATGAACTTTTATGCCACGGTCAATTAAATCAGAAACAAGTTTACTTCCTTGCGAAAAACTTCTTGCTATTCTATCTAACTTTGTACACATTAGGGTATCGTTAGGTTCTAATTCTTCCAAGAGTTTATCGAAATTAGGTCTGGAACATTCAGTACCAGTATAAGCATCTGAATAGATTTTCTCACCGCCTGCCGCTTTAAGTTCTGCAATTTGACTTTCAAGACCGTTTCCGTATTTTTCTTGGTTCTTTGAGGATACCCTTGCATAACATCTAATCAAATCACTTCACCATCCAATTTTAACAATTCTTCAATTTTAAAGTCACTATTTTCATCACCAATACAAGATAGTAAAAATCTAAAAGCAAAGCGACATCCATATACAAAAGCATCAATCTCTTGTTGACAGGCTTCACTGCATTTTAGACAGAGAAGTTTATCAAGTTCTTTTTGTTGTTCTTGTGTCAGTTTTGAGTTGAATTTTTCAATTTCGTCACTGACAACTCTCATAATTTTATGAAGTTTTCCGTGCTTATTTAACGACCTTTCCATTGGAGAAATATTGCCGTAGTACAGTTGTTCTAAAAAATTCCTATTTGTCATAGTTCAATTACCTCGCCTTCAAAATCTCTGGTTACACCATACACATTGAAAGTGTTTTCTGCAATCTTGTGTATAATAATTAAATCAAAACCCGCAGGCACTTCCATTTCAATCGCTTCCTGATAATGTCGGGGGAGGCGATTAAATTGAGGTCTTCCGTTAATGAATTGCTGAATTGTAATTCTTGTCATTTTAACATCCCTTTCATATTGTTATGTAATTGCGGTGGTATCTGGCATACCACCGTCTTTTATAGGAGGAATTGATGTTATTGGAGGACATCTTTTAATACACACAAGAGTTTTCTGCTGCCAGATAACAGAAATTTTAAAAGAGGAAGAAAAAAAGACTTACATACAGAATCCGCCATAAAAACGAATTAGTATGTAAGTCTAAAAATTCTACAAGATATATGTAAAACACTATTTATTTGATAAACTAATTATACCATATTTTTCCTCTATAGCCAAGTGTTTTCTAAAGATTTTTTCATTAATGTTTAAGGTTATATAAATTTTATTACTTACCAACCGACCTTTTTTCAAAACACTTAAAAAGTTTTTATCATTGTCGTTGAAAATCAATTAGGTGTTTTTTCAGAATAATTTTAGAAAAGTTGATTTTACTATTTTGAAAACACTATATAATTGGTAGGTCGGTAATAAAGCGGTATTGTATTATAATAAATTGGTTTATAGATTATTGTTTTTCGAGTTGATATATGATATAATAATCAAAAATAAAACTAAACTTAATTATGAGTTTAGTTTTACAATCATATATTATTTAGCCTATAAAAGTCTTTTTATGAATTCATTAAATTTTGTTTATCTAAAAAGATTTTGTCTAAAGGTTTTTTGGTTTTTTCTAAAGAAAATGTAAAAATCACACTTTTTTCTCAAAATTTAAAAAGTTCCCATTTTATGCATAACGAGAACTCAAAAATGCTTTTATAATGCGGTTTTGCGAGATTTTTAACCGCAGTTTTTCGCAGTTAAATAAAGGTCAATTTCGGTATTGAAAACCTATATAATTTCACTCGAAATCAGTTAGGGAGCAATCCCCCGCGAGTTCGAATCTCGCCGTCTCCGCCAAAGAAAAAACCACCCTTTGTGGGTGGTTTTTTTCTTTGGTAAATAAAGCGGCGAGATTCGAAAGATAAAATGCAACAGTCCGGTGGACTG
>JAZSLI010000065.1:0-27657 GCA_045535295.1 Acutalibacteraceae bacterium
TTAACCTCGAACACCTTGACCTTATTTGTGAGGCTTTAAATTGCGATTTGTCGGAAATTCTTATTCGTGTTCCTGATTCTATTCCTAAAACCGCAGACAGAAATCGTACCGGTAAAATTGATAAATAAAAAGTTACAAAAAGGGTGCAGAAAAAGTTGCACCCTTTTTTGCAACCTTCAACATAGTTTTTACCTTACAAACCTTTTATTTATGCGGTTTTATCGGTTTAGGGTGCAATATTCGAGTTGTTTCGTATTTTTGGTATTTGTTTGTTTCGTATTTTAATAAAAGTTACAAAATCATTTAATATTTACACTCCGGTTTTGTCATAAAAAGTATCAATAATCCGCTCCCATTCTTTTGCTATTGGGAGCGGCTCACTATTTTTGTCAAAAGCCGCAACTTGATAATAATCCGTAATTTGAGTATATATCTCATCAAGTTCTTCAGAGGAGTAATCTTTCTCATCAGATAGGGATATATTTATGCTCTTCAATAATTCAAGTTGGTCTTTATTAAAAATACTACAAATTCCTTTCATCAGTATATACTCGTCTTTCTCTTTAATAATTTTGCCGCTCTCTCATTTGAATTCAAATGTATAGTTATTTAATTTTTTATAACAGTAGATTTCGGAAAACCCTGCAAGATTTATCATTTTTGTTTATATCAAAAGAGATACTTCCTTTAGGTTGATAATTGGTGTCCTTTTCTTTTATGGTTTCTTTCTCCGTTGGCAACATAGAAGCCAAACAAAAAACCACTCTAACGTTCAAGTCGCTTATATCGTAAATAAAAGAACACAAATCTTCTTGATTTTCCTTTATCCACTCTTCGCCAACCATTTCAATTAGAGCCTTTGAGGCTATTCTTTTATAGTTATCCAATTATTTCACCCCCAAAATAGAGTTAAACCAATCTTGCTCACTTGCAGTGAAGGTTATTACTCTGCCTTTTAAATCAATTATACTACTATTCTCTAATATGTAAAGATTTTTCGTGCAGATTTTAGTAATATCATATATTATTTGAGTTGCTTTGTGTTTTTAGGTTTAGGGTGAAGTAAGCCGAGTGAGTGCAAATGAATAGCAAATGTTAAATGAGCCTTTCGATATCCACCGTGTTTTACAGCGTTTTGATTACCATAAGGGGCCCCACCTCTATTGCCGACAGCATTTTTATTGCCAGGTTGTCCGCCTCTTTTTCGTTTTGCGGTATTTATTGATTTATCAGACATTAAATTACCCCCTTATGAATTGGAATGCCGCGTGGCGGCGTGTACGGCCTTTTGGCTGACACTTTTGCCAAAACCTTTTGTTTGTAAACGCTCTTTTTGCGGAAGGAGTCCTGTTTCTTTTGAAAAAGCCATATATTCTTTCTCATGCTCTTTCATCCGAAAAGCCAATATTTCAAAATCTTCCTTCAATCCTTCTTGCAATTCTTTATTTTCGGCCGCATTGATAGCTTCATCAAACCCTGCTAACCAACATCGTTCTTTTCTTATTTGACGTTCCATTTTTCGCTGCAATTGTTCAGCATCGTATTGGGAAATTTTTTCACCGTTATATGTTACCACTCTTTTTATAAGTTCGTCTAAATAGTTCTTTGTATAAGGATTAGTGCTTACACCTTTTATATGAGGATACCAATCATGGCGACAATTAATACCTTTAAATCCTCTGGACTTCCCATATCCGATTTCTTCAAGGGTCCAACACCCTTTCTTTTTTCCACCAATACAAACAAGTTGACCTTGCCATTCGGCGTGTTCGGGTCGAGCTCCGCCGTGTGCAGTTATTCGCATTAAATCTGTGCCAAGTTCCCTGGCATTAGCAAGGCTTATTTCTCCTGTGGTTTGGCTGACACCTGTCATTACAGCTCTGCGTATTGCCGCTTCGAGACTTGTTCTTGCTCCCGAAGCATACTCAACCATGGCACCATCGGAAATAGCATCGTCAACGGCGTGTCTAATAGCGGTGTTATAATCAAATGCACCGCTTGTTATTTCCATTTCTGCCAAAGCACACGCTTCTATAAACGCTGTCTGCGCAGATAAAGCGGTTGTTTTAGTGAGATTTGAAATTAAGCCGTTTGTTTTTGCTATTCCTGCAGTTAAAATCTGCATCATAGCAGGAGAAGAGGTCAAGGGCGTAGGATTTTTCCCTGCAGCTTTGAAAATATCATCATCAAAGTTCTTTGAGGTTATTCCAGCGTCCTCAAAAATGGCTTTTACGGCGGCTTCGGATGAGTCGGAGTATTCAGCGACCTTTGAAATTATATCGTCATACAGGAGCCCTGCTTCACGCTCAACGGCAATTTGCCATCTTGCACTTTTTGTTATGTGTCCAGATTTCACTATTCTTCGTGCAATATCACGAGTTATAGCCTCATCAAGACGACTATATAATTCGATAATTTCATCGGTGCAGTAGTTATAATATTCCGGTGTAAGCATTATCCTTCCCCCTTAATAATCTTGTTAACGCTATTTATCCATTCTCCCTTTTTTGCAGCTTTGGCTTTTTCAAACCATTGTGCAGAAGCCTGCGGGTGTTTATCCTTTGAAAAATTGCGATTTCTGGCATAATAACAAGACTTTGCATAGGGTGCATTATAGACAATTTTTCCGCTCCCTATTTTTGTTCCCCTTATTCCTGAACCAGCAAGGTTGCCCGTTCTCATAGGAACATAATCGTGGCAATTTTGTAAAACAGTGCTATCTAAATATTTTTGTGCACGTTCATATCTTGGCTTAAAGCGGTCTGCAACTTTTTGTGTATTTATTTCAATTCTAAATTTACTCATAGTTCGCCTCCAATAAAAAAGCCGCAAGCCGACAAACTCTAAAATTTGCACGGCTCAACGGCTCGATGTGCCTCAACTATTTCTTTTCAAAATTAAAAGAAAAATCTGTTTTTACTTGTTCATCATCTATAGCAGAAATTTCGGAAACAGAAATCATTTCTTCTAAAATCTTTTTTGTTTCATCAGCGTACGCTAGTAATCCGGAGAATGTATTTCCAACCGCCATTTGTGTTAATGCTTTGGCAGGGTCTGATGAATTACTGATAGCTTCTTCACTGGCTAAATATACTAATTTATCTGCTGCATTCTTCATAAGATAGAAGCGTTCCGAAAGACTGCTATCTATTTGTGACAATTTATTCATTTTGCCCGACAACCCGATATTTTTGCCCTTAAGCAAGTTGCTAACGATGTTAAAGCGGTCAATATCGTTAGATTCATAGATCGGTCGTAGGAGCGTTTTAAGATGACTCTCATCAATATTTTCTCCCACTACCTGTAAATACTGCAAAACTGTATTTAATGCAATACCACTATCTTTGAGCGGAAATCTTTCATTACTATACACAGATAAGCACTTTTGGGCCTGTTCTTCTAAATCAGTTTTTCTTTTTTCCATTCTGGCTTGAAAACTTGAAATAAGACTTTTTCTGTCAGAGTTGATTTTTTCGGGAGCATATAAAGCCTTGTTTGCGTACGACTCTATTTTTTGCAACTCACCACAGAACTCCTTATGTTCTTTTTCAGTCCACCTAACAATGTCCTGATAACCGCCTACGGCAATTTTGGTTTTTTGTAAATTCATTTTTTATACCTCACTTTTTTATTTTATATAATCTCTGTACAGAGTTTATATCCTTAGTCCGTCAATACCGTATGCAAATATCATCATACGGTCTAACGCTGCATTTATATAATTAAAGGCAGTTCTTGTAACGCAATTTTGATTTTGAGCAATTTCGGCAACAGTTGGTTGTTTTTCTGATAAATAGCGTAAAACAAATGTGTTATGCTCTATCATCATTTGCTCGTTGCACATTTTAATGCAGTATGCTTTGTCGCTCTCTACAATGGATTGTAAAAGCATTTTAGTCTCACAATCGGCAATCGAGTTATACGAAGCAAAAAGTTGTTTTAAATGCTCTCTTCGTGCCTTATATGCCTGTGAGGTTTTTTCGCTAAATATATCAATTAGCAGTTGCTTTATTTCATCCATTTCATTTCATCCATTTCATTTCATCCTTATTAAAAATTTTTCTTCAACAGTTATTCCGTTTTTCCACGCATTAAATCCGGTGCATTTATAAGGGTTAAATTTCTCTGCATCAGAATAGTGCATAAAACTTAATAATTCCTTACGATAAGGACCGGCTCTCATTTGAACTAATGCTTCTTTCGTTTCAGCACCTATGTAGGATTTACTGCACTTGTAAATGGTGGCTATTTGAGACTGCGACATACCAAAAAAATACTTTAGAGTAACAATTTTATTACGCTTTTCCGAGAGTTCACTCAATGCTTTATCTAATACAATACGTAAGTCTCGATTATAAACAGATTGCTCGTTTTTTTCAAAAGAGTAACTGCTCGTAATACTATTTGAAATAGTATCCAATAGGGTTAGTTTATCGGTTTCTATATTATTCTCTATTGGAGCATCCAAAGACAAAGCACTATCTAATATTCTATCATTTTCACCACCGTACTTTTTACCGGTCATTTTATCAAAAACATTCTTAAGATTAAAGTTTAGGTACGATGAGAATTTACATTCAGAATTGGGATCGTAATACTCAACCGCTTTTAGTACACCAAAATATCCTTCTTGAATTAAATCGTCTAATTCAAGACCGCATTTATTTTCAAGGCGGTTAAAATACTTCGTTGCTATCATTACTACAATCTTTCTCACTTGTTCCCAAAGTTGCGGCATGTAACCGTTATCACCCTGCTTAACTAGTGTTGCAAGTTCTTCGTTTGATTTTTCCATTGCTTTATCACCTTTTTTATGCTAAAATATAATAGAAATAGTTAATTAGCACATAAGGTTTACCTACGGGAGCGGTCTTGTTTATTCAGAGCCGCTCCCGGTATCTTTTTTAAAGTGTTCTGCATTATGCCCACGAGAGGCCTTTAATGCGTTTATGTAGCTCTGCAACAAATAACATTCGTTCTCATCAAAATCGCTGATAGAACTCATTATTTGGGCTAACATTTGAGTATTAACCTTATTCATTACAAACACCTTCGGACCGTGCCTTTAACATATCCGCATATTCCTTTACCTGCTTAAGTTCTTCTTTGTTAAGGTTAACAATTGTTGCCTTAAGTTCAAGCATTTGCCCTTCTTTCTTTTGCCCTTCTTTCTTTAGTTCTTCTTGTAGAAAGATATTAGTTCTAGATAACTCTTGAAGTTTTTCGGCGGCTTGACAAATATAGTCAATGCAGATATGAGCACGTCTTTGAGCTCTTGTGTAACCGTGTGCAATCAAAGCTCTAAACTCGTTTTGTTCAAATTGTTCCGGGTCTTTTCCTAAATATTCGTTTGTCAGGTCTTCGAGCATCAAATGAGCCTTGTTGATAAGTTCACCGATATCATCAATTTGTTCGATGTCCCCTAACAAATCCTGCATATCCTTTTGAATTACTGTGTTTTTGATTTCCATAATGTTACCTCCAATTATTTTTTATTTTCAGCGATTATAGTATCGCATTCAAAACGGTCTAACATAAATTTTTCGCAGAAATACGATTTTTGTATGCGCCCTGCTGGTGGTCTTGCGTAGCAACAGTCCTTGCCGGGTATTTTTGTTTTTGCAATTTCGTCTCCCAAATCCCGTATTACTTGATAGGCTTTTGATTTAGCAACTCCTAACAATATCATAACATCATCAGCTGTGTACCACATTTTTACACCCCCTATCAAAAAAGAGTAATTAGCGCCTACTTGGTTTAAAACTATTCGAAGCCTTTACGATATTTTGTCGGCTTGGTACAAAATTTTGTGGCGAAGTAGTTTCTTTTGGCTCATTATTATCCTTTCTCCACCAATTAAGGATAGTTGCGTAGTGACTTTTTTTGCGATGTCCTTCGGCTAACCAACCGTCAAGTCTTTCGATGTAATCTGCGGCGCTGTCTTTACCCATTCGCTCAACCAGCTTCCCGTATTCATCATCGGTTAATCTGACGTTTTGAAATTCACTGCCGTAGGTACCCTTTTTTTGTTTTTCATCGAATACACTATCTTCCTCGGGCGATAATACATTTTCATTATAATTATCATTTACATTATCATTTACATTATCATTAGGGGTTTCTGTGGGGTAAGTTAGGGGTTTTTTAGGGGTTTCTGTGGGGTTTTTTGGTGGTCTGCCACCAAGTTTCCCAAACTCCGCGCCCTTGCACCCGTTCAAATATTTTCGCTCATTTGCCTCGATTTGTGGTTTAATCAACTCATACATACCTTTTACGGTTCCGAACAATTCCGGTTCAATGCCGTTTAATGCTCTTTCAACTATAGCACGATATAAAGAAAGTTGCTGTTCATCGGATAAAGCAGAAATTGCGCTATAAAAACTACGATAAAAAATAAAACTTTCTCTGTTCATAGTCCCGCCGCCTTTTTATCAGTTAAAATAGAAGCGTTATTTACTGTTGTCTTTTCACGCTCTATTTGTCTTGCAAATTCAACGAGCGAACAACCGTATAGAGCCGATATGTATTTTTTTGTCATCATTGCCGCATCAGCCGCAGGGTTAATTACCGTTATCTTCATTTTTGTTCTGCCTCTCGGTCTTAGTATCAAAAAAGTATTCGTAGGAAACGTTTAAAGAGTTACATATTAACTCATATTCATCAATCGTTAATTTTCGCTTTAGGTTTAAAATTGAAGATATGCCTTGAATTGATATTCCTGTTTTTTTCGCTAAATGCACTTGTTTTATACCTTTTTCCTTAAGATAACTTTTGATTTTAAGAGCAATCATCTAACAGCACCTCCGAATTAAGAAATTCTTAACTATATTAAAATTATAATGCAGAATTTATAAATTGTCAAGTTTTTAATTAAAAAAATTATGAAATTCTTAATTTTTTATTTACAAAAATTGATTTCTGCGCTATAATTACTGTGAGGTGATTTGCTTTGGGTGAAATTAGAGAAAACCTAAGATTAAATTTAATTAGTTTGTTAGAATTAAATAAAATGTCACAAAAAGATTTCTCGAAAAAATTGGGTGTATCTCAATCTGCTGTTACTAATTGGATTAAAGGAAAAAATTCTCCTGATATTGAATTGGTAGAAAAAATTTGTCATGAATTCAATGTATCTCCAAACTATTTATTCAATAAACAGCCATATCCTATATCAGATGAAGAAGAAATCATTATTTGTGATAAAACAGGGTTAAATAATGAAACAATAAGATATTTAGCCAAATTACCCGATAGGGCAAAAGAAAATAAAAATAGTGATGCTGATGCTATTTTAAAATTCTTAAATGATTTTATTATTAACGATGCTTGTTTTATAATTGCAAATCGTTATCAGAACATCCAACATCTTATAAAAACAGGAAACACTAAAAAAACAATAGACATTGACAACCAAAATATTTTTCAAGATAGACCAGTATATTTGTTAGATACTTATCTTGCCTCATCAAAACAAGTATTAGAAGAATTTTTACGCTGTGGTGAAGAAAATATTATTGATGGTCAAATTTCTTTGTTTGATGATGATAAAAAAGAATCGCAAGAGGATGATAGCGAATGAAAGCGGTAGCGTATGCACGGTATTCTACCGAACATCAAACCGAAAACAGTATAGATACTCAACTTGCTGCCATAAGAAAGTATTGCGAGAATAACGGTCATACTCTTGTGGGTACTTATGTAGATATGGCAATGAGCGGTACAAATACAGAACGCCCCGACTTTCAACGAATGATAGACGGGGCGAAACAGCATTTATTTGATTGTGTTGTTGTATATGATATTTCGAGAGCCTCAAGGGATGTTGCTGATTGGTTAGGCTTTCGTAAACTTATGCGCTCGCTAAATGTTGAGGTACTATCGACTACAGAAAATCTTGGTAGCGTTGACGATCCGAACGCTTTTTTGACGGAATTACTTACGGCCGGTCTTGGTCATCATATGGTATTGCAGACAAGACAGAAGTCTATTGCCGGTGTTGCGACAAAAGCAAAGCAGGGTGTATTTCTTGGTGGTACTCCGCCGCTCGGATTTGATGTTAAAGATGGGAAGTATATTATCAATGAATACGAGAGTGGCGCTATTCGCTTGATATTTGACTTGTATTCACACGGTAAGTCTTATGATGATATAATAGATGCCTTGCTTGAAAAAGGTTATAAAGGCAAAAGAGGACAGGTTATCGGCAAAAGTGCTTTGAATGCTATTTTGCAAAATGAGAGATATATTGGAATTTATACCTGGAACAAACGGCAGGTTAAATATATGGGTAAATGGGCAGGCGGCAAAGCAAATCCTGATGTTGTTCGTATCGAAGGCATTATACCGGCAATTGTCAATAAAAACACTTGGGAAAAGGTGCAAAACAGAATGAAGAATAATAAACACAATGCTTCAAATGCAGCAAAAAATAAATATTTACTCTCAGGTCTTATAGAATGCGGTGAGTGTGGCGGTACCTATACCGGCAAAACTAACACAAGCGGCAAAGGATACACCACAAGATACTATGTTTGCGGCAATAAATACCGTAATCACACCTGCAAGGCAAATAATATAAACGCTGATGAGATGGAATTGGCGGTTATAGCCCAAATTAAAGACTATTTTATGAATAGCGATTTCGATGCAATGGCTGATGAGATACTCAAAGAATATAATAAAAGCCTCGCCGACCGTAGTAAAGAGAAAAAGGAACTGGCAAAGGTTGAGAAAGAAATAATTAATCTTTGCAATGCTATTGCGCAGGGAGTGGACTGTTCGGAACTCCGGGAAGAACTGGCAAAAAGACAGGTGCGCAAGGCAGAATTGCAAGAAATAATTATGTTGTCGGATAAGCCTACAATTACAAAAGCTGATATCGTTGCAAAACTAAAAAAAGACGCCCAAAGGCTCCAGGATGGAGACATTGAACGTCTTATAAAAGAATATGTAACAAAAATTTACGCCCACAAGGATGAGATTATCATCACTGGGGGCGTAAACTTGATTGGTTGCGGAGGCTGGACTTGAACCAACGACCTTCGGGTTATGAGCCCGACGAGCTACCAGCTGCTCCACTCCGCGATATCGAGTTGTTTTGCCTACATCATTATTATACACAACAATGAGAGCTTTTGCAACCCTTTTTTAAAAAATTTTTTCGCCTATTTTCTACATTCTTCACATTCACCGTAAAGAATACTGCCGTTACATTCAAGTCCAAACCCATGGTCCTTTAATAAATGCATTTTAAGCTCATCAATTATCCCACATTCAAGGTGCACCAATTTCCCGCATTTAACACATTTAATATGCAAATGCTGCTCACAGCTCTTTTGCTCGTGAGCCAACTGATAGGTTGCACCCTTTGAGCCGGTTGAAACAACCTTGACAACCCGTTTTTCCTCGGTTAATTTATTAAGGTAACGATAAACCGTTGCGCAATTAACCGAAATCTTATTTCCTTGCAAAAACGAAACTATATCTGCTGCCGAAACGGTGGTTTTTTCATGCTCTTTTAAAAAATCTAAAATATAGCGCCTTGCTTTTGTGTTATAGCTAAGTCTTGGCATACCTTCCACTTCCCTTATAGCCATTATAATCATTTTAATTATAAAATACTTTGCTTCAAATTGCAAGTTATTTGCAATTTTGCTTGACAGGTTAGTAATTTAGTATTAAAATATAATTTGCAAGTCATTTGCAAATTGGAGGAAATATGAGAAAGCTCTCTTTTATTTTAAGTATTTTAATGCTGTTTTGCCTATGTTCCTGTGGAAAAAATGATACCACAGACGAGACGAAAATAACGGTTGCTGTAACCATTGGGCCCGAGGCGGAATTTGTGAACAAGATTTGCAAGCAAAATGCCGAAATAATAACTATGCTACCAGCAGGCGCCTCCCCCGAGACCTATGAAATCACCCCCAAGGAAGCAATAAAGCTTCAAGAGGCAGATATATATTTTGCCATTGGCGTTGCTATGGAACAAAATTCGGTTTTAAATGCCCTACCCGATAACCTACCTGTTATAGAACTCCATAAAAGTGTGAGCTCTGTATATCCCGACCTTTTGGAAGGTGAACACCGTGACCCACATATATGGTTATCGGTCAAAAGAGTCAAGGTTATGGTTGAAAAAATCACAGCCGAAATAATTCTACTTGACCCCGATAATGCTCAATTTTACAAGCAAAATTCGCAAGAATATTTATCTGAGCTAAACGAGCTTGAAAACGAAATAGGAAACCTTTTTGCAAATAAAAAGGAAAGAAAATTCATTGTTTTCCACCCTGCGTTTTCTTATTTTGCGAATGATTTTTCTCTTTTCCCATTTGCCTTGGAGCAACACGGCAAGGAAATTACCCCAAAACACCTTGCCAATATGGTAGATTTTGCCCGCAATAATAAAATAAAGACTATTTTTTATCAAGCAGAAGCTTCTGCGAGACAACCGCTTGCATTTGCAAAGGAAATTGGCGGCGAGGCGGTTATACTGAATCCCTTAGAAAGCAATTACACAAAAAATATGAAAGAGATGGCAAAAGCCATTGCAAAGGCGATGAAATAATGACACAAATAGCTATTAAAAATCTTTCGGTTTCTTATAGCTCGATTGAAGCCGTAAACGAAATCTCGGCTGATATAAAAAAGGGTGAATTTGTTTGCATTGTTGGGCCAAACGGAGGCGGCAAAACAACCCTCATTAAAGCGATTTTGGGCCTTGTTAAAAAGAATCTCGGAAGCATAACCTTTAATACTAAAAAACCAAAAATCAGTTATGTACCCCAATCCATAAACATTGATAAAGCCTTTCCTTTAAGCGTTTTGGACGCCTTGCTTTGCTCTTTTTTACGAAATGGTCTACATCCTTTTAAACGATTTTCCAAGGAGCAAAAAGAAAAAGCCCTACAAATGCTTTCAAGGGTTGATTTGAGCGACTATGCAAAAAAGCAAATCGGTGAGCTTTCGGGTGGCGAATTTCAGCGTATTTTAATTGCCCGAGCATTAGTTTCTAACCCCGAAATTATCATTTTGGATGAGCCAACCGCAAATGTTGACATTATAACACGGGATAAAATATATGCTCTTTTATCCGAGCTTCATAAAAATGGCAAAACTATTATAATGGTAACCCACGATTTAGAAATGGCCTGCTCTATGGCAACCAAGGTTTTATGTGTTAATAGAACCCTGCTTTATTGCGGCGCAGCTCCCGAAATCCATTTGCTCAACCATTTGCTTTACGGTTGCACCTCATATTGCAAGGAGGACAAGACCGATGATTGAAACAATTTTAAAATATGAATTTTTACAAAATGCTATAATTGCAAGCCTTCTTGCAGGAATTATTTGTTCAATTATTGGAGTTATTATAAGCCAAAAAAATCTTATTCTAATGAGCGGCGGCATCGCCCACACCGCCTACGGTGGCGTTGGTCTCGGCTTTCTTTTGGGCTTTGAGCCCATTATAGGAGCGGGAATCTTTGCTGTTTTTGCGGCAATTATAATCGGCTTTATAAACCGCAAAACCACCACAAACACAGGTATAACAATTTCTCTGCTTTGGTCATTAGGTATGGCATCGGGAGTTGTTTTCACCGCCTTAATGCCCGGCTACCCACCAGATATGAACTCATACCTTTTCGGCAACATTCTTGCGGTAACAAAGCAGGATATTTATTTAATGCTGCTATTAAGCGCTGTTATTTTGCTCTCTATTATAATTTTTTGGCAAGACTGGAAAGCATTTTTATTCGATGCCGAGTTTGCAAAAATCATAGGAATTAATACCGCATTTTTAGAATATTTATTACTTATTCTCACTGCACTTTGCATTGTTGTTTTAATTAGAAGCGTTGGCATTATTTTGGTTATTGCACTTTTTTGTGCACCTGCGGCTATTGCGTCAAATTTTTCCAAAAACCTTAAAAACAGAATGATAATAGCTGCCCTTTTATGCACCTTTTTCTGCCTTTTAGGACTTATAATTTCTTATAATTTAGGAATACCTTCAGGAGCTGCCATTGTTTTTATAGCGGTTATTTCTTATTTTATTTCATTAATCATTAAAAAAGGTTGCTCAAAAAATTAAAATCGGTGGGAGAAATCCCACCGATTATTTTAATGAAACATTGTTTGAACGCCGTCAACAAATTCTCCAACCGCTTTAACAAGCTTGGCAGAGCCCTTGCTTATATTTTTATGGTCATCTAACATGATTTTTCCAACAACCATAGCTGCTGCGCCTGCTATCATACCTGTTCCAAGTCCTTTTATAAACGACATTGAATTATTAGCCATATTAAAAACCTCCCTTTGCAAGTATTATTCCCGCAAAAAAGAGGTTTTATTTTTTTATATTATTTTAGTTTGAAAAAAATTGTTCATACCAAACAAGGAAGGTGTAAACCGTCCATATCTTGCGGCTTGCATCCTCCTTGCCCGAGCGGTGAAGGTCGAGAAGAGCAACTAATTTTTGAGTGTTAAAATATTTTTCGGCTGCATCCGAAGTAAATGCCGCTTTAACCTTATTATAATACTCCTCCTGCTTTAACCAAACCCTTATCGGAACGGGAAAACCGAGCTTATCCTTGGTTGCGGTTCTTTGAGGCAAGGTTCTTTCGGCCGCCTTTCTGAGTGCTAACTTAGTTGTTTTGGTATTAACCCTGCAACTAAGCGGAATTGTGCTCGCAAATTCCATAACCTTTTTATCTAAAAACGGAACCCGAAGCTCCAACGAATTTGCCATACTTGTTTTATCCGCTTTAAGCAGGATATCACCCATAAGCCACATATTAATATCGAGGTACTGCATTTTTGTTACTATATCCTTATCCTTAACCTCGTTATAAAATTTTTCACAAACTAACTTTGGCTCAGCGGCACTTCTTGCAACAACACTTTTGAGAATTAAATCTCTTTCCTTTTTAGAAAAAATGCTGGCATTTCCAATAAATCTTTCCTCAATTGTTTTTCCTCTTCTAACGAGGTAGTTTATTCCATGTTTTTGAGGTAAATGCTCGCAAATTTTAGAAATAATTCTTCTAATTGAAAAAGGAAGCTTATCATAAACCGTCAAGGTTATAGGCTCTTGATAGATTCTATATCCACCAAAGAGCTCATCTGCTCCCTCGCCCGACATAACAACCTTAACGTGCTCGCTTGCAAGCTTGCTAACAAAATAAAGGGCAATAGCGGCAGGATCGGCTAAGGGCTCGTCCATATGATACTGTATTTTGGGGAATGAGCCCCAATATTCCTCGGGTGTTATAACCTTTGAAATGTTTTCAACCCCTATTGTTTTAGCAAAATCCTTGGCATAGCCGATTTCGTTATAACGGTCCCCATCAGGACTTTCAAAACCAACAGTAAAGGTTTTATCAACGTTTGCAGCCTCGGCAATATAGCTCGAATCTATACCTGAGGAAAGGAATGAGCCAACCTCAACATCAGCAATTTTATGCGCCTTAACCGATTCTCTAACCGTTTGATCGGTAAGGTCGGCAAAGTAATCGAGAACTCCCTCGGTTTCGCAAAATTCAGGTTTCCAATAGCGAACCTTCTTCATTTCGCCATCCTTATAGGTAAAATAATGAGCGGGTGGAAGCTTGAAAACATTCTTGAAAAAGGTTTCCTCGCAGGGCGAATATTGGAAAGAAAGATAATGCGCAAGTGCCTCATCGTTAAATTCCTTTTTAAATTCAGGATGCTCCAAAAAGGATTTAATTTCCGAGCCGAATATAAAGCTTTCTCCCATAAAGGTATAATAAAAAGGTTTGATTCCAAACATATCTCTGGCGGCGAAAAGCGATTTATCCTTGCGGTTAAAAATCACAAAAGCAAACATTCCTCTAAGCCGAGAAACCAAATCCTCGCCCCATTGCTCATATCCGTGTAGCAAAACCTCGCTATCGGAATTATTTGCAAATGTGTGTCCCGCTTCAATTAGCTCGGCACGCAAATCCATAAAATTATAAATTTCGCCGTTAAAAACCAACACTAAGGATTTATCCTCGTTAAACATAGGCTGATGACCTTCTGAAAGGTCAATAATACTAAGCCTTCTAAATCCGAGTGCGATATCCTCATCAACAAATTTACCTGCCGAATCAGGTCCTCTATGAACTATTCTGTTCATCATTTTTTCGAGAACCGTTCCATCATCTCTAATAAAATTTGTGAAGCCCACAAATCCGCACACTACGAATCACTCCTTTTTGAACAATAAAGGCATAAAGCCTTGTTTTTTACACTAAATCACCTTTCGGTTTCAACCTTAATTTTTTCATCCACAACATAAAAGGTTATGTTTCCGTTGAGGTCGGTTCTGAAAATCTCGGTGTTAAGATTTTCGAAACGAGATAAAACCTCATCATGCGGATGACCGTAAATATTATCTGCCCCAACCGAAACTGCGGCATATCTTGGCCTTACCGCTTTTAAAAAACTATCGGTTGATGAGGTTGAGCTACCGTGATGTCCAACCTTTAAAACATCACATTTAAGATTAAGTCCCGCCGAAAGCAGCTCCTTTTCGGCCTTTGCTTCTGCATCACCCGTAAAGAGAAATTTCTTGTCATTCATTTCAGCAATAGCTATAACCGAACGGTTATTTTCGGTTAGCAAGTGAGCATTAGCGGCTAAAATAGTGATTTCAAACTCGCCAATTTCAAAATTCATACCCTCTATTGCGGTATAAATTCCGCCGCCTCTTTGAGAAATTTCGTTTATTGCAAACTCCGCCTTTGTTAACCCCTCACTCTCAATAGAAAGCTCGGGTAAAATAAGATTTTCAATTTCATAGCTCGAACAAATTGTAGGTATACCACCGCTATGGTCCGAATCAAGATGGGTTATAAGCAAAACATCCAGCCTTTTGATGCCGCATTTTTCCAGTTCAAAGCAAACCTCGTTAGCTTCATCCGAAAGTCCTGTATCAATTAAGGCAGAATAACCGTTGCTGTAAATCAGTATACTATCCCCTTGCCCCACATCAATAACTCTAACAAAATCCTGCGTTGTGTCAAAAGCGCTTTTCTCTGTTTGCTCGGCGTTTTGGGCCGACCTTACAAAGCTAAGAGCTAAAAAGATCGCAGAAATCATAAATACTGTTACTGAAACCGCAAGTCTTCGTTTACTGATTTTCTCAAAGGCCATTTATTCCTCTCCTGTTGCCTCTCGTTCCATAAGCTGTTCCATTGTTATAAGTACTTTTCTCGCACGGGGGCCATCATAGGGACCAACAACCCCTCGCTCTTCCATCTCGTCAATAATTCTTGCTGCTCTCGCATAGCCAAGCTTTAATTTGCGTTGCAAAAGCGAGGTTGATGCCATTCCATTTTCAACAACAACCCTAATAGCCTCTGTGAGCATTGGGTCTTCTTCTGGACCATCCTCAGCAAGACCAGTTTTTTGCTTTTTCTCAACCGCAGCCTGACGCTCAATTTCAACCATAACATTATCATCATACTCGGCGGTTCTTCCTGTTTTAACATAATCAACAACCGCCTCAACCTCTTCTTCGCTAACAAAGCAGCCCTGAATACGCTGTGGCTTTGTTGAGCCAATGGGGCTAAACAGCATATCACCTCTGCCTAAAAGCTTTTCGGCACCTGCCATATCGAGTATTGTTCGGCTATCAACCTGACTTGAAACCGCAAATGCAATTCTTGTTGGAATGTTTGCCTTGATAACACCCGTAACAACATCCACCGAGGGACGCTGTGTTGCAATTATAAGGTGCATTCCTGCCGCTCTTGCCTTTGCCGCAATTCTATTTATAGAATCCTCAACCTCGTTGGGTGCAGTCATCATAAGGTCGGCAAGCTCATCAATAATAATAACAATGTGGGGCATTTTTTCAACCTCGGTATCCTCACCTAAGGTATCAACAAATCTATTATAGCCCTCTAAATCTCTAACGCCTCTATCGGCAAACATCTTATATCTTTTTTCCATCTCGGAAACCGCCCAACCGAGTGCACCTGAGGCTTTTCTCGGGTCGGTAACAACAGGCACCATAAGATGAGGTATTCCGTTATAAACTCCCAATTCAACAACCTTGGGGTCTATCATTAAAAGCTTAACCTCATCAGGCGTTGCCTTATAAAGAATACTCATTATTATTGAGTTTATACAAACCGATTTACCTGAACCGGTAGCACCTGCAATAAGGCCGTGTGGCATTTTGGCAATATCACCAACCACGACATTACCGCCTATATCTCTACCCAAAGCAAAAGTAAGCTTGCTCTTTGCCGATAAAAATTCGGGAGATTCAAATATTCCTCTAACCCCAACAATATCACTTGATTTATTAGGCACCTCGATGCCAACTGCTGCCTTGTTGGGAATCGGGGCTTCTATTCTAACGCCCGCAGTTGCAAGGTTTAAAGCGATATCATCAGCGAGGTTTGTTATCTTGCTGATTTTAACACCTGCGCAAGGTTGAAGCTCATATCTTGTAACTGTTGGACCTCTGCTTATATCAACAATTCTTGTTTCAACACCAAAGCTTCTAAGCGTTTCAACCAAATGCTCCGCAGTAAGCTCTGCGCCCGCAGCAGCAGCCGCAGGAGAAACCGCAGCCGCTTTAAGCAAGGCTAACGGTGGGAAAATATAACTATCGCTTTGCTCTTGCTCATTTTCAAGCTTTTCGGTAAACTTTTCGGTTTCTTCCCTAAAATCTATTTTTTCCTTTGCAGCCTCATTCAAAGCAGTATCTAATTTTTCTTTGTCCTCACTGCCCTCGGGAGACTCTATTACTTTATCATGATAATGCTCAATAACCTTTTTTTGTTTTTCAGTTAGCTCAGGCTTTGGTTCGGGCTCTTCTATGGCATCGTCAACCGGAATATCAACATCAAAACCCTTAATAACTTTAAGCTTTTGGTCGCCGCTCTTATCAGCCTTAGCCTGATAAGCCGCCTCTGCTTGCTCTGAAATAGTTTTAACCGGCTTAGATAATGCCTTGAAAAAGCTTATAAGGGTTGTTCCGGTTATTATCATAAGAAGAACAAAAATCAATAATATGATTGTGATTGTGGCTTCGGTTTTTCCAAAACCGTGATATAAGGGATGTCCAATAAGTGCTCCCATAAAACCGCCGTTCTTCCAAGTAGGCCCTGCCTCATAGGCTTTCGCAAGATGTTCCCAAAAACCAAGACTTTTGTCCAATGTGAAAACATCAACCGCTGCGCCTATAAACACCGCAAGCAACCCCGATTCTATAATCTTTGCGGTTATAGAACCATTTATTTTATTAAGAGCAAATAAAACTGCAACAAAACCAATTAAAAACGGATAGAAAATTGCCGTAACTCCAAAAATGCCAAACATAGCATTATGCAGCCATGTCCATACATTTTGACCATTGAATAGAACAATACAAAGTAATAACACTGCAACAGCAAACCAGATAACCGACATTAACTGTCTCTTACCCGCCGTATTTTGCGCTCTTGACGAGCTTTGAGTGCTAGATGCTCTGCTTTTTCTCTTCTTTGCTGCCATAAACCTCTCCCGATGCTTTATAAAGCATCCTTTTCCTTTCCCTTAATTATATATTTCCCAAATCCTCTTTAATTTGATTTTTAAGTGCGTGAATAGAATCAAATTTTCTTTCTTGCCTTAAAAATTTAAGAGGCGTGATTTTTAACACCTTACCGTATAAATCCTCGTTTAAACCCTTAATAAAGGTTTCGCTTAAAACATGATCGGTTTTAAACGTTGGCCTTATTCCAATATTGGTAATGCCAAAAAATTTCTTGCCATCATATTCAATTCTTGTTTTATAAACCCCGAATTTAAGCCTTACTAAATCCTCAGGATATTTTTGATTTGCGGTTGGAAAGCCAAGAGTTCTGCCCCTCGCATCCCCTTTAATAACCGGAGCCTTAAAGAAAAAATGAGTTCCTAAAAGACCTGCCGCCTTTTCAACCTCGCCTTTTTTAAGATATTCTCTAATAGCTGTTGAGGAAATAATTTGGCCCTCTCTTGATACGGGACTTGCTATACGAAGCTCCATATTATTTTGAGCACAAAAATTTTTAAGAAATTCTATATCTCCCTCGCCTTTTTTACCAAATTTGTAATTAAAACCGCAGGAAATTAGGTTGGGATTATATTTTCCCTTTAACTGTTCTAAGAAATCGAGTGGCGAAATATCCTTAACCACCTCAAAATCAATAACCTCAATTTGATTTATTCCTAAATCAAAAAGCATTGCTTTTTTATCCTCGATTTCGGTTATGAGCTCTATTTTTTTGCTCATAATCGCCCTTGGAGGCTTTCTGAAAATTATTGCAGTTTTATTATATTCGTCAGGCAAACAAAGCACCGCTCTGTGACCTAAATGAACACCATCAAAGGTGCCAAGACACAAAGCATTTTTCATTCATTCTCACCCTTTGGATAATTTATAATGCATTTTATGGCTACCTGCTGATTTTCGCAATCGGCAACGCCTATTCCAAGCAGCGTTTCTCCAAGCTTTACTCTTAAAAGCTCATTTTGCAAAGGCTCGGTTATTTTAAGCCGCTGGAAATCAAGCTTTCCTCCGTTGCAAAATCTAACTGCTTGCTTATTAGTAACCGTAATTTGCCTTAAATGCTCAACTGCTTTTTCTTCATTTAAGATATATTTTTCACAGTTTTCACTTAATTGCTCTAAGGTTACGCAGTCCTCCACACTAAAACCCGAGGCAAAGCTTCTCTCAAGCGCCGAAAGAGTAGCGCCGCAGCCCAAATATTCACCTATATCTCTTGCAAGACTTCGGATATAGGTTCCCTTTGAAACAAACGCCTCAACCTTGAATTCATTTTGTTCATTTAGTTCAGATAAGAGCTTTAACTCTAAAACAGTTATCCTTCGGGGCTGTATTTCAACCATTTGTCCCTGCCTTGCTAATTTATATAGGCGAACTCCATCCTTTTTAAGTGCGCTAAACATTGGCGGGGTTTGCATAATCTCACCCGTGAAATGTTGAAGGGCAGTTTCAAGCTCTTTTTTACTAACCGAAACTGCATTTTGAGTTAAGATATTACCTGTTATATCGTCAGTATCGGTGGTAAGACCAAGCCTAATGGTTGCAATATATTTTTTATCGGCATCAAGCATAAGCGAGGAAAGTGCAGTTGCTCTTCCCACTAAAATGGGCAAAACACCGGTTGCCATAGGGTCAAGAGTACCCGTATGACCAACCCTTTTTTCGCCAACTATGCGTTTCACCCTTGAAACGGCCGAAAAAGAGGTTAATCCCTCGGGCTTATTCAGTAAAATAAGTCCTTGCATTAAAAATCCTCCCCTTGCTTAAACAACCTTTATAATTATAGGCACTGTCTAACTGCGTCTATAACCTTTTGCTTAACCTCAGCTAAGCTACCACTAACCGTTGCTCCTGCTGCGGCCTTATGACCGCCGCCACCCAATATTTTACAAATCTCGCAAGCATCAACAGGCGGATAGGTTCTAACCGAAGCCTTAAATTCATTTTCGCTTATCTGCTTTAAGGTCACTCCTACCTTTACCCCCTCAATACTGCGTGTTATAACAGCAATACCATCAAGCTCGGAGCCACTGCAACCAGTTGAGGCCTGCATTTCCTCTGTGACTGAAAGAATTATAAGCGTATCATCGAAATGGTACTCAGCACCCGATAAAACCATTCTTTCAAGCTCTAAAAGGTTTTTAGATTTTGTGTCAAACATCAACCTGCTTATCTCAGGCGCATCAATAGGAAACTCCAATAACGATGCAGCAATAAGGTGGGTTTTTGCTGTAACATTAGAATATTTGAATGAACCTGTATCGGTAATAATTCCGGTATAGAGCGCCTTTGCAGTTATATCGTTGATATTAACCCTCATTTGAGCTATCAACTCATAAATTGATTCAGCGGTTGCCGCAGCATTTGGGTCTAAATAGAGGTTTTTTGCAAAACAGGTGTTGGAAATATGGTGGTCAATACAAAGGTCAACCCTATTTCCAAACTCTTCTTGCAAAGAGCCGAGCAAACGAGTATCTGCAATATCAACCGCAATAACCGTTGCATTTTCACCATCTATATGGTTGGTCTTTCTTGCGAAATAATTATATTTTTGAGGTATTATATCAGGACAAACAACACAGGCAACCTTACCGATTTCGTTCAAAGCATAATAAAGAGCATAAGCCGACCCTAAGGTATCTCCATCGGGCGAAGCATGTGTCAGGATTACATAATTATTGTGTTTTTTCAAATATCTTGCCGTTTTTCTTAAATTAAGACGGTGACATTCGCTACCTTTATTTTTCTTCATCTAATTTTCCTCTTTAAAAGAATCGATAATTTTAGAAATATTTGCACTTTGCAGAATAGAATCATCGGCTATAAATCTAAGCTCGGGCACCTTTCTGAGTCTAAGAGCTGCGCCTAATTCTCGGCGCAAATACCCTGCGGCTCCCTTTAATGCCTTAACCGAGGCAACAGTTGCCTCAAAGCCTTCAATAGCGCTAACATAAACCGTTGCATAGGAAAGGTCGCCCGAAACATCAACCTTAACAATGCTAAGCATTTTGCTAACTCTTGGGTCTTTAACCTCTCTTAAAAGCTCGGAAAGTGTAACCTTTATATCCTGAGTGATGCGATTAATTTTAAATCCTGCCATTAATCTCTATACTCCTCCATAATAAAGGCTTCAAAAATATCGCCTTCCTTAATATCTGCAAACTTTTCAAGTGCAATTCCGCACTCATAGCCTTGTGCAACCTCTTTAACATCATCCTTAAATCTGCGAAGTGAATCGATTTTATCCTCACAAACAACAATACCGTCACGAACAAGTCTGATTTCGCAATTTCTTGTGATTTTACCGTTGGTAATATAGCAGCCTGCAACGGTGCCGACATTAGAAATCTTATAAACACTGCGAACTTCGGCGGTACCCATTTGAGTTTCACGGAATTTGGGAGCAAGCATACCCTTCATAGCCGCCTCGATTTCCTCGATACAGTCATAGATAACACGGTACATTCTCATATCAACGCCATCCCTTTCGGCGGCAGCCTTTGCCACCGCATCGGGACGAACATTAAAGCCAACAATTATAGCTGACGAGGTTTGAGCCAGCATAACATCGGATTCGTTAACTGCACCAACGCCACCGTGAACAACATTAACTCTAACCTCTTCATTTGAAAGCTTAACAAGGTTTTCTCTAACAGCCTCAACGCTACCTTGAACATCGGCCTTAACAATAATGTTAAGCTCTTTAAGGTCTCCCTCTGAAAGATTTTGGAAGAGATTATCAAGTGTAACCTTTTGTTTTGCATTAAAGATTTCCTCTTTTGCCTTTTGCTTTCTTTGCTCAACAAGCTGACGGGCCAAGCGTTCATCCGAAACTGCGTCGAAAATATCACCTGCATTAGGTGTTTCTGCAAGACCAGTAATCTCAACCGGAACAGAAGGACCCGCAGTTTTAACCTCAACTCCGTTTTCGTTGGTCATTTGTCTTACTCTACCAACAGCGGTTCCTGCAACAATGATGTCACCCGCTTTGAGCGTTCCGTTTTGAACAAGCAAGGAAGCAACAGGACCTCTACCCTTATCAAGACGGGCCTCAATAACAATACCTCTTGCTCTTCTATCAGGATTTGCTCTTAATTCCATCATCTCGGCAACAAGCAAAATGTTTTCGAGCAATTTATCAATACCATCATGTGTTTTTGCTGAAACAGGAACGCAAATAATATCTCCGCCCCACTCCTCAGGAACAAGCTCGTGCTCTGTGAGCTGCTGCATAATTCTATCGGGATTAGCCTCCGGCTTATCCATCTTGTTAATTGCAACTATAATTTGAACCTTTGCAGCTTTTGCGTGATTTATAGCCTCAATAGTTTGGGGCATTATACCGTCATCAGCAGCAACAACCAAAACAGCTATATCGGTTGCCATCGCACCTCTTTGACGCATTGATGTAAATGCAGCGTGACCAGGTGTGTCAAGGAAGGTAATATCATTACCCTTACAGTTGACCCTGTAAGCACCGATATGCTGTGTGATTCCGCCTGCCTCAGTATCGGTAACTGCGGTATCACGAATTGCATCAAGCAAGGAGGTTTTACCGTGGTCAACGTGACCCATAACAACTACTACGGGGCTTCTCGGTTTGAGATTTTCATCGTTATCCTCTGTATCATCCATAATTTGCTCTTCAATGGTAACAACAACCGCTCTCTCGATTTTTGCACCCATTTCGGTAACCAAAATCTCGGCAGTATCATAGTCAATAACCTGATTAACATTAGCTATCATACCGAGTTTAAGCAATTCCTTAATAACCTCGGCGGCAGTCTTTTTAAGGGCTGCTGCCAACTCGCCAACGGTTATCTCGTCGCCCACCGTAACGGTAATAGGAGTCTTTTTAATGCGTTCAAGCTGCAAACGACGCATTTTATCTGCCTCAGTTTCCCTCTTTGCCCCTTGCGGACGCTTATAATCCTGAGATTTTTGCTTTATCTTTTGCTTTCTCGAATAGTTATCCTTCATAGAGTTTGCAGGTGCAATACTCTCATATTTTTCGTTATATTTATCAATATTAAAGTTTGAGGACCTTGTATCAACATGGCGAATCTCAGCAGGACCTCTATTGGGAGCCGCACCGGGCACTTTATCCTTCTTTTTAGAGGTAAAAGGATTTGGGTCAGAGGGCTTATGCTCTTGCGGTTTAGTCTCTTGCTTTTCCTTCTTTGGTTCAGCCTTTTTAGGTTCAGGCTTTGCCTCTGCCTTTTTAGGCTCAGCTTTTTTAGGATCAGCCTTTGGCTTTTCGGGCTTTACCTCCTCTTTTTTGGGTTCGGCTTTTTTAGGTTCTGCCTTCTTGGACTCGGGCTTTGCCTCTTCCTTTTTAGCCTCTTGATTTTGTGCGGCAGCAGCTGCTTGAAGCTGTGCTAAAATAGCAGCCTGTTCAGCTAACTTTTTATTTTTTTCCTCTTCACGCTCTTTTTTAGCCTTTTCTCTGCTTTCAGCGCCCATAGCAAAATAAGGTTCAAAGCTTTTAACCGCATTATCAATTGTGATTCGGTTAAAAACCAGACCTATTTCTTCTTCGTTTAAAGAGGCTCCCGATTTTTTCTCAACACCGGTTAGCTCAGTAATAAGAGTAATTAAATCTTTCGATTTAATGTTAAAATCCTTTGCCAATTCACTGATTTTATATTTATTGGTCATTAGCATTTCCTCCTTCGATAAGTGCCCTCATAATTGCTTCGGCAAAGCCGATATCATTAATTGAAATTATTCCGCATTTTTTACCAACCGCAGCGGATATGGTTTTGTTATCCACATCGGTTAAAACAACCGATTTAATTCCTGCCTTTGTAGCAAAAAATTCAATTTCCTTGCGGCTTTTTGGGGAAATCTCCTGCGAGATTACAACAAGCCTTGCTTTTGACTGCTTTATAGCGCTTACCGCCGAATCAAATCCAAAGCCGAGCTTTCCCGCCTTTGCCGCAAAACCCAATAGGGTCAAAGCCTTGTTATTCAATACCTTCTATCGACCTTTCAAGCTCGTTGTAAATTTCATTAGAAACCGTGATTTCAAAGGCACGGGCTAAAGCGTTAGTTTTGCGAACCTTTGATAAGCATTCGGCGCACTTGCAAACATACGCGCCTCTTCCGTTAAGCTTGCCTGTTAAATCAAGCTTAATCTCGCCTTCATTTGTTCTAACAATACGCACAAGCTCTTTTTTAGGCTTCATTTCTCTGCAACCTGTGCACATACGCATTGGTATCTTCTTGGCTGACAAAACAAACACTCCTTATAATTATAACTTAAAATTATTCTCCAAAAAATCCGCTTTCGGGATGTATATCAATTTTCCAGCCTGTAAGCTTTGCCGCAAGCCTTACATTTTGGCCCTTGTTACCAATAGCTAATGAAAGCTGAGCCTCAGGAACGCTTGCCTTGCAAACCTTAGGCTCCTCGCTCATAATTTCAACCGAAACAACCTTTGCGGGTGACAAAGCCTCGGATACGAACTCAACAGGATTATCGCTATATTTAACGATATCTATTTTCTCACCGGCAAGCTCTTCAACGATTTTGTTAACACGAACTCCCTTAGGACCTATACAAGCACCAACGGGGTCAACCTCAGGATCAGGAGACCAAACCGCAAGCTTGGTTCTGCTGCCTGCCTGACGGGATACAGCTTTAATTTCTATGCTACCGTCAAAAATCTCGGGAACCTCATTTTCAAACAAACGCTTAACAAGACCCGGATGGGTTCTTGAAAGCATAATTTTGGCTCCTCTTTCTGTATCCTTAACATCAACAACATAAACTTTAATGTGGTCGCCCTCAGAAAGAACCTCGTCAGGAACCTGTTCAAGCTTAGGCAAGGTTGCCTCGGTATGTCCTATTGTTAAAATCGCATTTCCGGTTTTAGGGTCGATTTTTTGAACAAGAGCAGTAACAAGCTCTCTGTGATGACTTTTGAACTCTGCCAAGGTCTGTCCCTTTTCGGCTTCCTTAACACCCTGACGGAAATTATTTTTTGAATTTTGAGCAACAACTCTTCCGAACTTTTTAGGGTCTAACTTTATTTCAACAAAGCCCATCTCTATCGAAGTGGGATCTATTGCTACGGCATCCTCTTTTGAAATTTGTGTGAATGGGTCTGTAACCGTTTCAACAATTTCCTTGCGAGCTTGAACAGTGAAAATTTGATTTTCGGGGTCAATAACACAAGAAACTATATCGTTTCCGCCGTAGTCCTTACGGGCGGCAACAATAATAGCATCGGCAATTTTTTCTGCTAAAAATTCCTGAGGTATACCTCTTTCCTCCTCCATTAATTTGAGTGCCGCAAAAAATTCTGCATTGTTGTTTTCTGTTTTTACCGTTTTCTTTTTAGCCATTTTTCTTTTTTCCTCCAAACAAGGTTATTTAAATTATTTATTCAAAATCGCAAAGATTAGCTTTTGATATATCCTTATATTCAAAGCTCATCTCGCCGCTTTCGGTTTCAATTTTAATGCTTCCTTGTGCTTTTGTTAGAATTCCCGTGAATTCCTTTACACCCTCTATTGCCTTATAAAGCTTTACCTTGATTTTTTGACCTAAAACCGCCTCATAATGCTCGGGCTTTATCAGTTCTCTTTCAAGACCGGTTGAGCAAACCTCTAAATAATAAGCCTTATCAATCGGGTCCGCCTCATCAATAATCGGGTCTATTGCGTGAGAAACGTTAGTGCAGTCATCTATCGTGACTCCCTCCTTCTTATCAATGAAAACCCTCAAATACCAAGAGGCTCCCTCTTTGAGAAAACGGACATCCCAAAGGCTAACACCTTGCCGCTCTACTGTTTCCTTGATAAGCGCATAAACCCTTTCTGCCGCATTTGCCATTGCTTCATCTCCTGTTCAAAATCATAACTACCGGCTAAGCCGGTAGTTTGCTCTGCGGCTATAAGCCGCTGTTACCGGCCGGACTGAAAGTCCACGAAAAAATATATCATTTGCAAATACGCACCGCCGCCGAAAATTCGGCAGTTCGCCTCCATCTGATGAGGGAGGTGGATTTTTGCCGTAAGGCAAAAAGACGGAGGGAGAGAACGAATATTATCTAACTACCCCTCAGTCAAAACCTTCGGTTTTGCCAGCTCCCCTGACAAGTGGAGCCTACCGCTGCGGCGGGATTGCTCATCGGCAAAAGCCTCTTTGGAACCACACGCTTAGCGCGTGGTTTTCGTTATACAAGAAAAGGCGGTAAGCTTTCGCCTACCGCCCATCGTTGCTGGAGATTTTCGTCAGGACAGAGAACCGTCCCCTGTCTTCTGCGTCCCCTGTCTTCTGTCTTCGCAAAAGGAGACAAGAGAACCGTCCCTCCGTCTCCCCCATAGGCTCTTCGGAAAACTGTCCCTGTCCCGTGTTAAGGTTCTTGATTTTTGTTTTTCTTTATCGATTTTACAATACTAAAAATAAATGCAGTAATAAATGTTCCAACAAGTGAAAACACTACTGGATATACCGACCATATGTAAGTACCTGGCCAATCAAGAGTTTCTGTATCAAATCTAAACCAATAAGCAAAAGCAATTACAAATATGATCAATTGGGGAAACCATATTTTTTTAAATATAGTATACGATAAACAACCATATGCTATAGAATATAACGGAACTATACAAACAAGATACAACTCTCTTAAATCGAACGATATATAGTCGCCGCTTTCATATAAATAGGCATAGCGTGTTGTTAAAGAAAGTCCCATAACCATTATAACGCTTAATAAAAAACAAATCTTATATTTTTTCAAAAAATTCAAAAACCTTACTTTCATTATTATTCTCCTAAAAATTCAATTATTTTTTCTATAACTGGTATTCTGTGCGGAATTTTTGAATGCAAAATAATATTCCCTAAAAACCATTCCAAAATAGCTTCATATATAAAAGTTTCTTCCCCATTACCACCATTGGTATCTACATCTACAAAAATTTTCTCCATAGATATTTTTTTGCTTGGCGAAACCGCATCTTCATCCTCGGTCCAACCGATTTGACTCATGAAGCCAACTACGTTATCTCCAACTTCTGTAACACTCATAGGGATAATTTTTTTGCCGTTTTTTTTATGTATTGAATTATTCTTCAAATAATCACTTATTTGTTGATAGGTTGTAAAAGTCGTTGGCAAATTTATCGGCTTGTCATTACGATTTATATCAGCGACATAATAATCGATACCTGCTATAGCATAATATCTTGTTGACCGTTGTCTTTCGTATTGTAATGCTGGTGTAACCGTATAATTACTTTCGGGGCAATTTCCTTTATTGCAATTTATCGTTGTAGAATTTGCCCCCCCATACATCGCGCTATTAAAATCTAAATCATGGTCACAAAGTTTATGTTCTATATTTGTATCACCAGACAACTTACCATACCCACTACCCCAATGAGGAGTACAAATAGTAATTAGTTTATCAACATACCTATCTTGACCTAAGTTTTCAATATAATATCTACTCACAAGACCACCCATACTATGCCCCACTAAGTTGATTTTATGGCTTCCATAAACATATTCACTTCTTGAAGTATAAAAACAAGCCTTCATTTCGTCAGTACCGGAAGTTCTAACATAATTAATTAAATTATCAATGTATTTCTTGAATTTCTCTGCGCTATGTACTACCGCATCTTCATTAGGATAATTAAACACAAACAAGTTTATGTTCTCCTTATACCCATTTGTTTTTAGATAGTATGCTAAATTACCACCTTCGGGGTGTTCTTGGATATATGCCCCATCCTCAAACTTACCATTAAAGACTGCCGGCACAAAGAAGTTTTGCTGCGTCTCTCCATTTGAATCCTTCTTCTCCTTTACAACCATAGGCAATCCGGTGTTATAACCAAATATATCCTGCACGCTTTTATTAGTATATAAATATTGAGAATTTCCTACACTTAAAGCATTTATAGAAGAATTATAGTGGTTATTATCTTTATTATCCGGATTTTGCGGATCGGTAAATATCCTGTTTCCTGCTCCCCATACATCGAAAGAATTACTAATTCAAAACACAGGGGACGGTTCTGTGTCTTTGTAGACTTCTTACTTGGTTGCCCTGTTTAAACTATCATAAGTATAACACATTTTGGTATTA
>JAZSLI010000031.1:0-7230 GCA_045535295.1 Acutalibacteraceae bacterium
TCGCAATGCAAATATTTCGCTTTCATATTCCTTTATGTTTCTATATTCTCTTGGCATAAAAAATCCCCCTATGGTAGTCGGTTTTATTCTACCATAGGGGACTCTTTTTTTCTATTGTCCGTTTTTACTGGACTTGTTCACAAAACAGTCACTTTTTTATATTTCAATTATTATGGGCATTATACCATTCTTTTCGATATCTATAACGCAATATGAATTATTACCCTGCCTTGCTCTCGAACAAGAACCCGGATTCACAAGATAAACCCCATCCTCATATACTATTTTAGATATATGTGTGTGCCCATAAAGTGCGATTTTACAACCGCTATTTTTAGCCGCCTCTAAAAGCCTTGCAGTTGTGTATTTAACATCAAAGGTATGCCCATGGGTATAAAGTATTTTAATATCATCTATTTTTTCTATACTAACGCTCGGATCCATCGCCGCAAAATCACAGTTGCCCGAAACCGAGAAAAACTTTTTATCGGGGTATAAAAAAATAAAATCCTCAATATCAGCTATATTATCACCCAAAAAGAAAACATATTGGGCATTTGGCTGGGAAGAAAGTATCTTATCAATAACCCTTGTATTCCTATGGGAATCAGAAATAACTAAAATTCTCATAAATGCACCTATTCTATAATTTTACAGTGTTTCATATTATATATTAAAACATATATAGGAGAAAATTTCAATGAACAATAACGAACTGAATAATTTATTAAAATCTTCTAAAACCAATATTTCCCCTGAGGTAATAAAAAAAGCAAAGCAAACAGGCAATGCCGATGAGCTAATTAAAAATCTTTCTTTGGAGGATAAGCAAAAGCTAAACTCTCTTTTAAACGACAAAGCAGCCCTTGAAAAGCTTCTTAAAAGTCCGCAGGCTGCCGCAATTTTAAATATGTTCGGAGGAAAAAATGGATGATTTAAGCGAAAAGCTTGCGGGGATTTTAAATGACCCCGAAAGTATGAACCGTGTGAAACAAATGGCCGAAAGTATTCTCGGCAATAATCAGCCCTCCCTACCTGCTACCACCGAAAACGACGGTTTAAACGGTCTTCTTGGCGCAGATGAAATGCAAACAATTATTAAGCTTATAACAAAATTTAAAAACTCCGGTCCCGACCCTCGCTCGCAGCTTTTAACCGCTCTCAAACCTCACCTTAGCGAGCCTCGGCGCGAAAAGGTCGAAACCGCAATTAAAATTCTTAAAATTATTGAGCTGTTGCCTCTTTTAAAGGATAGCGGCATATTAAATTTTTAGAGTGATATTTATGAATCAAAACGATTTTTTATCCCAACAACAAGCAGCAGTTGAGCGAATGCGAGAAATGAATGCACGCTCGGAGTATTATACAAAGAAAAATATTCCTATAAAGCAAAGCCCACCAAAAAACAATACTGTCCCACCTAAAACAAACAAAAGCCTTAACAGTTTAGAATCACTTAATATCCCCTTCCTTGATTCGCTTTTAGGCGATGGCGACTCGGCATTAATTTTAGGTCTGCTTTTGATTCTAATGAGTGAAAAAAGTGATAAGCTACTTCTCTTTGCACTTATTTATATTCTGTTATAAAAACAAATAAGATACCCATTTTAAAGGTACCTTATTTGTTTTTTTATTTAAAGAAATTATAAATTCCTAATACAAAAAGAATAATTATTATAATTGGCAGAACATAGGTTACATAGCCTCTCATCCAGTTTTTAACCTTCAAGCCTTTTCCTTGATTGGCTTCATTTGTAAAGTTTTCCCAGCCCCAAGCCTTTTTAAGAGTACAAAATAACACAAAACAAAGCGCACCTAACGGAAGCAATAAATTGCTAACAAAGAAGTCCTCTAAATCCATTATAGAGCTGCCCTCACCGAAAGGAGTAACGCCCGATAAAATATTAAAGCCTAAAATACACGGCAAGCATAAAACAAGCATTAACAAACAATTGACAACCGCCGATTTTTTTCTGCTCCAACCAAACATATCCATTGTGCAGGAAATTATGTTTTCAAAGGTTGCAAGAACTGTTGAAAATGCCGCAAAGCTCATAAACACAAAGAAAAGTGCTCCCCAAAATCTTCCAAGCGGTATGTTATTGAAAATGTTGGGCAGGGTTATAAATATAAGAGGTGGTCCTGCTGTAACCTCAACTCCATAGGCTGAGCAAGCGGGGAAAATGATAAAGCCCGAGCAAAGAGCAACAAATGTATCAAGAATCGCAACATTAACCGATTCACCCATGAGTGCTCGTTGCTTATCAATATAACTGCCAAAAATCGCCATAGCACCTATTCCGAGACTAAGCGTAAAAAATGCTTGGTTCATAGCTCCAACAATAACATTAATAAGTCCAACATCCTTTATAGTTTGGATATTGGGAACTAAATAGAATTTTAGTCCTTCTGCTCCGCCCTCCATAAAAATACTATTAAAGGCAAGAATTACCATTAGCCCTAATAAAATGAGCATCATATATTTAGTAACTCTTTCAAGTCCGTTTTGTAGGCTGAAAGAACAAACAATAAAGCCAAGAACAATAACAACAAAGGAATAAATTATAAGGCTTACGGGTTCTTTTAGCATATTATCGAAATGATTTGCAACACCTGCCGAATCAAGTCCTTTGAATGATCCCGTTGCCATATCAACGAAGTATTTAAACATCCAACCCGTAACAACGGTGTAAAACATCATAAGAACATAGTTACCTATAACCGCAAAGTTGCCGTGAATATGCCATTTTGAACCCCTTGGCTCTAACTGTTGATAAAGCCTTGCCGGACTTTTTTGGCTTGCTCTTCCCAAAGAAAATTCCATTGTCATTACAGGGATTCCCATTATAAGAAGAAAAAACAAATAAAATAGAACGAATATTCCGCCACCATACTGCCCTGCCATATAAGGAAATTTCCAAACATTTCCTATTCCTATTGCGCAGCCTGCGCTAAGTAATATAAAACCTAATCGACTTCCTAATCTTTCTCTTTGCATAACGATTCCCCTTTTTATAGTATCCTTATATTAGCACATTCAATATATAGATTACAAGCATTATTTCTTGCTTTGGGAGGGCGTGCGGCCCATATATCTCTTAAAGGTTTTTGTAAAGAAAGACATATTGTTAAATCCGCTCATTCTTGCGGAATCCGAAATTGAAAAGCCTTTTTGTATAAACGAATCCGCCATTTTACACCTGAAGCTGTTTATATATTCGAAAAGAGTTTGCCTTGTTGCCTTTTTAAATTCTCTTGAAAGCACAAATTTATCGGTATAAACCTTTTTGGCAATTTCTTCTAATACAAGCTTTTGTGCATAATTTTCTTGAATATATGCTATTGCCGCTCTAACCGTTTTAAAATGGCGGTTGTTTTTGATTTCTTCCTCTTTTTCGCTCGAATATTTTGTTCTAAGCTCAATCAAAAGCTCCAATGTTAGCATACAACATTTTGCAATTCGGCAAATATCCTCTTCGTTATCATATACTTGTTCGATTTCACTGAAAATACCGAGTATTTTTTGGCTTTTTATTATCGGATTAAAGGATACACCTAAGTAATCAATACCGCATTTTTTACAATAATCAGAATCAACTATTATACAGCTATAACTCATTTTCGAATCGGTGCCGGTATAGTGAATAACGTGGGAATTCACAACCACAATATCGTTTTCTTTAAACTCTACTCGCTCGCCATCTAAAATAACATAACCGCTACCACTTCGGCAAATTTGAATTTCTAAATTATCGTGCCAATTTGCCTCGTGACCGCAGGTGCTTGATGTTCTGGTTAAATCACAGTGTAAAACAAAGGGTGGTTTATTCTTAAAATCCGAATATTCTTCATATCTCGTGCCAAGCATTTCCATTTCTCCTAAATTTTAGTTCGCAAAATAGTGTTAGTAATAGCCAATATTATCGATTGTTTAAGCAGTGTTTTTACTATATAATGTTATTATAAAATAAAACTTAAAAAATTGCAACTAAAAGAAAGATATTAATTATGCTACCAAAAATTATTTCTTGGATATTCGGCATCGGGGCAATGGTTTCGCTTTTTTGTCTCTATCAGCAAACCAATAGAAAAAAACTCATAATAAGCAAGCTTTGTGCCGATATTTGCTGGGTTTTTCATTATATGTTTTTAGGTGCAGTTGGCGGTATTGTACCCAACTTTATAGGAATTTTTAGAGAATGTGTTTTTGTTAATCGAGAAAATAAAAAATGGGCGAGTTCATTTGTTTGGCCAATCGTTTTCATTTTAGCAAATTGGTTTCTTGCCGCCTTTTCCTTTAAATCGCCTATAAATATTTTACCCATTGCAGCATCAAGCCTTGTCACCGTTTCTTTATGGCTTAAAAAGCCTAGGCTCACAAAGCTGCTCTCCATACCCGTTTCAGTATCCTTTCTTATATACGATATCTTTGTTGGTTCTATAATAGGAATAATTAATGAATCAATAGCAATTATTTCGATAATAATATATTTTTTAAAAGAACAGAGGAATAATAAATAATGCAGAATTTTTTCTTAGAAGAAACCAAAAGCGAAAATGAACACATTCTAATCGAAGGCAAAGAGATAACCGATTATGCGGGAATTATAACCGAATACACTTCCCCTAATGCCTTAGAAAAAGGAGAAGCCTTTGCCAAAGAAATTAAGGATAACTTCATCTCTGATTTTGAAAAGAACGAAGCAGCAGTAAAGCTTGGTTTAGCAGCCTCACCCGACCTTATGTGCCACGTTTCTACATACGCAGTAATAAACGATGTCATTTATATGACCTATTATGCAAACACCCAGTCGGATAAAGAGGACCCCAACTTTCAAACTGCAAGATTTGTATTTTGTCCCATATCCAATACCGACAATAAAACCTATATAGACATTCAAACTGTTGGCGACACTTGTGGTGGCAAAAAGGTAACCCTTGTTTATGATACAATTTTAATGCCTCGTGACGAGGACACATTATATATATTATGGACAGCACGACTTGACGACCTTTATTACCGTCTTTATCGCACCTATACAATTTCAAGCGGAGAATTAGGCGAAGTTAAGATAAATCGCTTTAAGGTTGGAAATGTTATAAACGATTTTAGCACCTCGGGCATTAAAAATGCTTTGGCCGCAAACTCGATTGGTTATAAAACGATGTATAGCGACATCGGAGTTATGCAAAAGCTTTCAAAGCGTGTTGAAAACGGTGTTACATATTATTACTCGGGCACTTATAGCGGAGATTTTAATGCCATTATTAAAAGCAGTGACTTTGAAACTTGGGAATATGTTGCACAGCCCGATTTCATTAATCTTTCAAAATGGGAAAACGCAACCTATGTTTTGGGTGATAAATGCTACTACTTTGTCAGACAGCATGATGAAACACCCTATGGCTTCTTAACCGCCTACGACCTTGTTACAAAAGCCTGGGATAAGCCTGTGCTTTTAGATGATTGCCAGTCCCGTTCAGATTTCATTGTTTATAATGGTAAGCTTTATCTTTTCCACGCTCCAACAAATAGAGAGCATATCGGAATAGTTGAGATTGATACAAATAATTTAGCAAACAGTAAAATCGTTTTGAGAGCTAACATACATTCGAGCTGTTTTTATCCCTTTATCGAGTATGTTGATAATGACCATTTGGGTCTCTCCTACACGGTAGACCGCAAGCATATCAGACTTTCTAAATTCTTATGTGAAAATTATTTATAAGAAAGGGTGGCTGTTTTGAAAAGAATTATATCAGTTTTATTGGTTGCTTTTTTGTGCTTAGGAATTTGCGCTTGTTCCAAAAAGGATAACAAGCAAGAAAAGCCACAAACTCCCTCCTCACAGGATTCGGCACAAAACAAGCAAGAGCAGACAGAAGAGAAAAAAAGCATTTTCACCGATGATTTTGTGAGCAAAAAGGCTGAAAAAATTATCCAAAGCGGCGAAATAACAAAGAATGTTGGTATTCTATCAGCGGCAACCGCAGGTGTTTCGGCATCAAGGGGCACAGCATTTGCCCAAGAGATAACCGATAACTATGTAGCAGATTTCCAAAAGAGTCTTGACCTTTATAGAGCAAAAAAGGTTAAAGAATTTGATAAAATGGTTCACGTTTCAACCTTTACATTTATCGGTAACACAATTTATATGACCTATTATGCAAACACAACCACCACCGATGAGGACCCCACAAAGCAAATTGCCCGTTTGGCATATTGTGATATAAACGACACCTCTAATATGACATTTATTGACCTGCAAAAGCCGGGCGACGAATGTTCGGGTGGTATAGTTGATAAAATTTATGATACAATCCTTATGCAAAAGGACGATAAAACTCTTTATCTTATGTGGACCGCCTCAGTTTCAAACAAATATTATCGACTTTATAGAACCTTTGATGTTGCAACCAAGAAATTAGGTCCTATAATGGTTAATCGCTTCAAGGTTGGAAATATAACCAACGATTTTAGCACGACGGGTATTAAAAACGCTTTAAAAGAAAACGAAATTGGATTTAAATCAATGTATTCCGATATCGGAATTATGCAAAAGCTTTCAACTCGGGTTGAAAACGGTGAAACCTATTATTACACCGGTGCATATAGCGGTGACTTTAACTGCATAATCAAAAGTAAAGACCTTATCACCTGGGAATATGTTGCGCAGCCTGATTTTGTAAACCTTTCAAAATGGGAAAATGCAACCTATGTTATCGGTGATAAATGCTATTACTTTGTGAGACAAAACGGTACCGAATACGGTTTCTTAACCGTTTACGATTTAGTTGAAAAGACTTGGGCTACACCCTTGCTTATTGAGGACTGTCAGTCTCGCTCGGATTTCATCGTTTATAACAACAAGCTATATTTATTCCACGCCCCAACCGACCGTAATCATATCGGAATAGTTGAAGTTAACACAAGCAATATAGCAAACAGTAAAATAATTCTACAGGCAAAAATGCACACAAGCTGCTTCTACCCCTTTATTCAGTACGGTAACGGTGAGCTATATATATCCTATACTGTAAGCCGTTTTAATATAAAATTAGCAAAGTTTACACTAAGTAAATATTTGCAATAAATCAAAAAAGGAGAATGAAAAATGAAAAAACTATTTTCGCATCGTTCCAAAAATAGCGTTATTGCACTTCTTTGCATTATTTCGCTATTAGCATCCTTTATGCCTTGCTTTTCACTTGTAGCAAGCGCCGAAAGCA
>JAZSLI010000003.1:0-24191 GCA_045535295.1 Acutalibacteraceae bacterium
TCGCAATGCAAATATTTCGCTTTCATATTCCTTTATGTTTCTATATTCTCTTGGCATAAAAAATCCCCCTATGGTAGTCGGTTTTATTCTACCATAGGGGACTCTTTTTTTCTATTGTCCGTTTTTACTGGACTTGTTCAATGAAGAACACTTTTTATCATACACAGCTATATAAAATTTCAGCTTGACCGTTTAATGTTACACTAAGACCCGCAGGAACAAAGAGACTATCTCCCTTTTTGAGCTTTATAACCTCTTTTTCCCAAATAATTACTGCCTCGCCCTCTAACACAAGCAGTGAAACAAAGCTATCCTCAGCACAAACTGTATACTTATCGGCAAGTCCTATAAGACCTGCGGTAAAGAATTTACACTGGGCCAACTGCCTAAAACTGTTTTGACCGATTTTTGTAACCCGTCCTACTTGCCCATAAGGTTCAGTTGGCTTTTCACATTTTGTAACCGCTATTGCTTTATCTATATGTAACGGGCGTGGCTTACCGTCGGCACCTAATCTACCGTAATCAGAAACTCTATAAGTAGTGTTAGAATTTTGCTGAACCTCTGCAATTAAAATCCCCTCGCCTATTGCATGAAGTGTGCCGGCGCCAATAAAGAACAAATCGCCCTTTTTAACCGGAACAAAATTACAAACCTCGGTCAAGGTATTATCCTTAATTCTGCTTTCAAATTCCTCGGTTGAAATATTTTTGCTAAATCCGTAGATTAGCTTAGCACCCGGCTCGCAATCTACAACATACCACATTTCAGTTTTTCCAAATTCCCCCTCGTTGCTAAGAGCATAGCTATCGTCGGGATGCACCTGAACCGAAAGGCTCTGTTTAGCATCTATAAGCTTTATAAGTAACGGGAAATACGGAAATTTTTCTGCATTTTTACCCAATGCTGCATTGCCCCAAAGTGCAACAACCTCAGCCAAGGTTTTTCCCTTATACTCGCCATTTAAAACGGTTGAAGCACCATCCTTATGACAAGAAAGCATCCAACCCTCTGCGGCTATTTCGGTATCACTTTCAAAGCCAAACTCGGTTTTTAGCTTTGTTCCGCCCCAAAGGTAATCCTTAACTGCGGGCTTTAATAATAACGGATACAAATTAATCACACCTTTTCTTAAATATCCTTACCTTATGATACTACCTTTTACCAAATATTTCAACTAAATTTTAGAGCTGTCTACAATAGACAGCTCTAACTCATTATTTATTCATAATCAACAACATCAACCCAAGAAAGCAACAATTCTCTTTCCTCTTCCTTGCCCTTAACCGACTGCGATGCTGCAACAATAGGTAACCACTTTTGAATATACTGCTTTGCTGTATCACTTTTTTTGCAGAAAATATCAACATATTTCTTTGCAATATCCTCCCTCTTTGCCAGGCAGAAAAGCAAATAGGTTCTTGCAACATCAGCCGAAGCATTTCCTTGGGTAGCGTGTGACCAGTCAATTATATAAGGAACTCCGTTTTTATCTATAATAATATTAGTAGGGTTAAAGTCGCCATGGCAAACCTTATTATGCTTTGGCATACCCTCCAAACGAGTATGAAGTTCATAACGAGTGGTGGCATCGATATCCGCCTGACTGATTTTTCTATTCATCTTATCCTTTAATCTATTAAGCATTGGACATTTTTTAGATTGAATCTCAATTTGAATATCTACAAATTCCTCTAAAAGACCATCAATATTATCAGGATTTTCGCTCATTAGTTCTGCCAAGGTTTTACCCTCAATAAATTCGGTAACAATAGCCCATTTTCCATCAACCATATTAACACCGAGTATTTTTGGAATATTGAGCCCTGTTTCTTCTATACGGGCTTGGTTTAACGCCTCGTTTAAAATGTCCGCCTTTGAGTAATTGCTATCAAAAACTTTAATAACCTTATCGCCATCTCTATAAATGGTTTTATTTGGTCTTACTGCTATAACATTGTTAAGATTCATAAAGCTCTCTCCTTTCTTAAATGGGCTTGTGCGCACCGTAATAAGCATTAAGATACATTTGCTTAATTTCGCTCATCAATGGATATCTTGGATTTGCGCCAGTGCATTGGTCATCAAAGGCTTGCTCAACCATACTGTCAAGTCGGTCAAGAAAATCCTTTTCATCCGGAACATAATCCTTAATGCTATTTTTTATACCAACCTTTTCTTTTAATTCATCAATAGCATTTATAAGTGCTTCAAGCTTTTCTTGATCGGTTTTGCCGCCAAGACCCAAAGCATCGGCAACCTCGGCATAGCGAGCGAGTGTGTGCGGATGGTCATATTGTGGGAAGGTTCCCATCTTTACAGGTGTTTCGGATGCGTTAAAGCGAATAACCTCATTAATCATAAGAGCATTAGCAACACCATGAGGCAGGCGATGGAAGGCACCTAATTTATGAGCCATTGAATGACAAATACCTAAAAACGCATTTGCAAATGCCATTCCTGCCATAGTTGCGGCGTTAGCCATTTTTTCTCTTGCCTTGGGGTTTGAAGGTCCGTTTTCATAAGCCTCGGGTAGATATTTAAATATCATTTGAAGACTTCTTATTGCCAAAGAATCGGTATAATCGGTTGCAAGCATTGAAGCATAAGCCTCTAAACTATGGGTAACAGCATCAATGCCCGAAGCGGCGGTTAAGCCCTTAGGAGCTGTCATATGAAGGTCGGCATCAACAATAGCCATATTAGGCATAAGCTCATAATCGGCAAGCGGATATTTTATTCCTGTTTCGGCATCGGTAATAACCGCAAAGGGTGTAGCCTCAGAGCCCGTTCCAGCAGAGGTTGGAATAGCGATAAAATATGCCTTTTCGCCCATTTTAGGAAATGCGTAAATACGCTTTCTAATATCCGAAAAACGCATAGCCATATCCATAAAATCTGCTTCGGGGTGCTCATATAAAACCCACATAATCTTGGCGGCATCCATAGCACTTCCTCCGCCTAACGCAATTATAACATCAGGCTCAAAGGATGCCATTTGCTGTGCGCCCTGCCTTGCACATTGTAAAGTTGGGTCAGGCTCAACATCAAAAAATGTGGTATGTGTTATTCCCATTTCGTCCAGCTTATCGGTAATTGGCTTTGTGTAACCGTTTTTAAAAAGGAAATTATCTGTAACAATAAATGCCTTTTTCTTTCCCATAACAGATTTGAGCTCATCTAAGGCAACCGGCAAACAACCCTTTTTAATATAAATCTTTTCGGGTGCTCTAAACCAAAGCATATTCTCTCTCCTCTCGGCAACAGTTTTAATGTTAATAAGATGCTTAACTCCAACATTTTCGGAAACAGAGTTTCCACCCCAAGAGCCACAGCCCAATGTGAGTGAAGGCGCAAGCTTGAAATTATAAAGATCTCCGATACCGCCTTGTGAAGAGGGTGTGTTAACGAGAATTCGGCAGGTTTTCATTCGCTCGGCAAACTGGGCGATTTTTTCCCTCTGCGTTATCTCATTAATATAAATAGAAGATGTATGACCGTATCCGCCATCTGCTACTAATCTTTCAGCCTTATCAAATGCCTCGTTTATATCCTTAGACTTATACATTGCAAGCACAGGTGAAAGCTTTTCGTGCGCAAACTCCTCCGAAATATCAACACTCTCAACCTCACCAATAAGGATTTTAGTGTTTTGGGGGACAGTAAATCCTGCTAATGCAGCAATTGTAACCGGCTTTTGACCAACAATTTTTGCATTTAATGCACCGTTTATAATAATTGTTTTTCTAATCTTATCAGTTTCTTCGGGATTAAGGAAATAACAGCCTCTATCAGAAAATTCCTTTTTGACAGCATCGTAAATGCTCTCATCAACAATTACCGACTGCTCCGAAGCACAAATCATACCGTTATCAAAAGTTTTAGAATGAATAATTGAATTTACTGCAAGCAAAATATCAGCAGAACTATCAATAATAGCGGGCGTGTTACCTGCGCCAACGCCCAAAGCCGGCTTACCGCTTGAATATGCCGCTCTAACCATACCGGGACCACCGGTTGCAAGAATAATATCCGATTCCTTCATAACAAGATTTGTCATATCAAGGCTTGGAACATCTATCCAAGCAATAATATCCTCTGGTGCGCCCGCCTTAACCGCCGCTTCAAGAACAATTTTTGCGGCAGCTATGGTTGAATTTTTAGCCCTTGGATGAGGACTTATTATAATACCGTTTCTTGTTTTAAGGGCTAAAAGGCACTTAAATATTGCGGTCGAGGTTGGGTTAGTTGTTGGTATAACCGCCGCAACAACGCCAATTGGCTCTGCAATTTTCTTAATACCATATTGCTTATCTTCTTCTATAACACCGCAGGTTTTAGTGTTTTTATAGGCATTGTAAATATATTCGGAAGCATAATGATTTTTAATAACCTTATCTTCAACAACTCCCATTCCAGTTTCTTCTACTGCCAACTTAGCCAAAGAAATTCTTTCTTTATTGGCAGCCGATGCAGCAGCAAGAAAGATGCTATCAACCTGGCTTTGAGTAAACTCGGCGAATTTGCTTTGCGCCGCTCTAACTCTCTTAATTGCAGCTTCTAATGCTTCAACACTATCAACCAAGCAATAATTCTTTTCCATCAATAAAACTCCTTAATAAAAAATGAATTTGAGGTTTGTTAATATTTTAACATACTTTTTGCAACCTGTCAAATTCATTTTATATATTCTATTAAATTTTAAAGATTCGCCTAAATTTAAACAAAACACGTGAGTTTTTTTTGTTAATTTTTTTGTCCTTCTCGTTACTTATACATATCATTTCCTTAAAAACGCAGGTATGTCTCGGTGTTATAAGCCTATCCTCGTGGAGTGAGCCGAAATACCAATGCTTAAAATCGCAAAGCTTTGCAATCTCCTCAAAATAGCCATTTAGCTTGTTAACCCTATCCTTGTCACCTCGGCGCAAAAGGATAGCACTTTTAACAAGAGAAGGCGGCTCGTGGGTAATGATATAATCCACCTTGCAGTTTGCCTTATCGAGCGCATCAGCCCCTTCTGCCATTTCTGCGGGGGTGGGCTCCTCCTCTTTCCACCAATTTCCACTTTCTATCCTCATATCCTTATCGGTGCTCTCACCGCCACCAAAGGTAAAATAGCGGTTACCCTCTATATCAAAAATTTGACCTCTCATTAAATGTATCAAATTCCCTTTTATTCTATGCACCATTCCGCCATGCCAATAGGTCACTCTTGCGCGGTTAATGGTTTTCATATTATCGTGAGTTCCATCCAAAAAAGCAGTAACGAATCTTCTGGTGGAAAGATAATCTATAACCTCTTTTTCGATTTTTCCTCCATCAAAAATAAACCCAAAATCACCGCAAACAATTAAAACATCTCCGCTTTTAAGCTTTTTAAAATTCTTATCGTAAAGCCTTTCAATATTTCCGTGCATATCACCCGTTATATAAACCATATTTCCACCACGCTTTTTTTAATTTTCGTCTTTTATTTTTACTGAAAGTATGTTAATATATATAATATAACATATTTATAGGGAGATTTCTATGGTAAAAAAGATTTTTTCCATTATTTTTATTTTTATAATAGCTTTTTGCTGCTTATCCTTGCCGCTAACAGCTGGCGCCTATGAGGTGACCGAGTTTGAAATAACCGCAAATGCGGGTATGCTCATATCACTTGACACCGATGAGATACTTTTTGAAAAAGATATAGATAAGAAGGTTTATCCTGCCTCAATCACAAAGATTATGACAACATTGCTCATTCTCGAAAGCGAAAAATATGACCCCGAAGGCAAAATTGGTATGACCAAAAGCGCCCTTGATTTAGTTTTGGGAACAGGCAGCTCAGTTTCTCTTTTTAAAGAGGGCGAGGAATTTACCCAGCTTGACCTTGTTTATCTTATTCTAATGGCATCTTACGGGGACTGTGCTTATTTAGCCGCAGAATACTATGGTGGCAGTGTTGATGGTTTTGTTGAAATGATGAACAATAAAGCGGCAGAATTAGGACTTAGCGGAACTCATTATCAAAACCCCGTTGGACTTCACCATGAAGACAACTACACAACGGTTCGAGACACCTACACACTTACTAAATACGCTTTACAGGACGAAACCTTTAAGAAGGTATCCGAAACCTCTCGACATTATGTAAAAACAAATTTTACCGAAAGAAAAACCCTTTCAACCACTAACTTTTTGCAAGATCCCAACACCAATTATTATTACGATTATGCAAGCGGTGTTAAGACAGGCTACACTGATGAAGCAGGCCGCTGTGTTGTGAGCACCGCCTCTTATAACGGATATAATTATATGTGTATTGTTATGGGTTGCCCTTATAACACAGGCAGACGAGAAGAATTTATTCTAAGTGCCTCTCTTTACCGTTGGGCGTTTTTAAACTTTTCCTTTAAAGAGGTTGCTAATTCCGATGAGCCGGTTTGCGAAATTCCGCTTGAATTATCCCTCGAAACAGATTTTGTTCCCCTTTATTTTAAAGCTCCGTTTGTAACCATTTTGCCCAACGGTGCCGATGATTCAACCATTGTTGTTAAAACAAAATTTAAATCCGAATCAGTTAATGCTCCGGTTAAAAAGGGCGAAGTCTTAGGAACCGCTTATATTTATTATGCCGAAAAGCTTATAGGAACAACCGAGCTTGTAGCCGGCAATTCGGTTGAGGCTGATACTATTTTGATTATTGCGGATTTCTTCAAGAAAGTATTCACATCAGGCTTTATGAAGGTTTTGTATATAGCCATTGTTTTGGCGATTTTAATCTTTATTGCTTGGTGTATTAGACTTAATATCGGAAAATTCAAAAAAAGAAGGGTTAAATATATTCCCTATTCCGAGGAGGGTAAAAAACATGAAAAGTAGGCTCGTTGCTTTTGGTTTAATTGCCTGCTTGCTTTTAACACTTTGCTCAGGATGCAAATCAAATCAGAACTCTTCAAAGCGAAGATATCGACACGCAGTTATAACCGTTAAAGATTATGGTGAAATTCATTTAGAGCTTGATAGCAAAACAGCACCCATAACAACCCAAAATTTCATTAATTTGGTTGGTAGCGGATTTTATAATGGACTAACCTTTCATCGTGTTATCAATAATTTTATGATTCAGGGCGGCAATCCTGAGGCGGTTGGAAAAAAGCCAAATATTGACGCAATAAAAGGCGAATTTAGCGCCAATGGAATTTCAAACAGCATTTCGCACAACCGTGGTGTTATTTCAATGGCAAGGAGTAATGATTATAACAGTGCAACCTCACAATTTTTTATAGTTCAAAAGGATTCTCCCCATCTTGACGGTCAGTATGCCGCATTTGGCCGAGTTACAAAAGGAATGGATATTGTCGATAAAATTGCAAAACAAACTCCCGTTTATAATAGTAACGGTGCAGTCTCCTCAACCAATCAGCCTGTTATAACCTCAATAATTATTACTGATTAAAAAATTAACCCTTTGTTTTACCTTCGGCGGTAAAACAAAGGGTGTTTTTTACTGTTCGGGATATACTATCTTTTTAACCTTAAATTGACCTATTGCATATTTATTTATATCGGCCTTTAATGTTTTAATATAAGCATCCATATCCTTCTTAAACTCTTCATCTGCGATTAGATGTCTCAATGTCATATCAAGGTAATTAAGATAATATTTATCATCTCTTATTTCCTTTTTAACAACCAAAAGGAAGCCCTGCTTTTCTTCAAGCTCTATAAGCTTAACCTCATTTGTTGCCATTGCCTTAATGGTATCATACTGATCAATTTCGAAGCCTGTTCCCTTATCACCTATAACACTTGCATATTTATCGATAGGCTCTTCTTCACCTTCTTCGTGCTCGTGTTCTTCCTTTTGTTCCTCGGTGATTTTATTATAATCGTTATAAACCTGCTCGAAGGTTTTAGTGCCATTGTTAAGCTCGGCAACATAGTTATTAAGCTTTGCTCTAAGCTCGGCAATATCGGAATCGTTCATTTCTTGGGTTATTTGTGCCTCCAAGATATTGGCTATAACAAAATTATCGTAAAGTTTTTTCTCAACATCGGCAGCAGCAATTTCCTTTTTACCGCCCTCGCCATAAACAAACTCAAAATAGCGTTCGCTATATTGTGCATCAACCATAAAATCGTTGTATGTTCCAAAGCTTACACCGTTAGGCTCAAAATAGCTTGCATAGCCATAGCTCGACCAATAATACTGGGCGTTTTGCTGAATGCTATTCAAGGTTTCCTTATCAATTTCAAGCTTATTCTCTTTACATAACAACTTATATGCTGCAATTTGCTTTAAGTTTTCAATGGCGGTATCCTTTACCCAATCGGTATATTTTTTACCATCAATTTTCTTAGAATAGTAATCAACCTTGGTTGCTTTTTCGGCATCGGTTAATTTCTCATAAACTTTATTTTTTGCCTCATTATCCGCATTCATAAGTGCACACATATAATATGCAGACGTAAACTTAATTCCCTCAACCTCAACAGCAATTTCACCCTTTTTATGACAAGCAGCAAAGCTCATCAAAAGGCAAAGTGTAAGCAATAAAGCTAAAATTCTTTTTAAACTTTTCATTTTCTACCTCCGAAAATTCTCTAACAATAAAAATATTATATACCATAAGCCTAAAAAAGTCTACTAAAATTTTGTTAAAGTGCTTTGCCAAGCTCTCTAACCAAATCGCACATTTTTTGTTTCTTATCAAGTCTAATGGTATAAACAGGCTTTGCGGCCGCATTAAGCATAAATCTACTGCCAAAATATGCCGAAAGTTTGCCTATAACCGCAGGCTCAATAGAATTAATATGCAAAACAGCGGTGTTAGCGATTTCCGTTATTTCGGCAATTTTCGCATCGGCCGCCTTACTTCTAAGAATGGCAATATCAATAAGTCCCATAACTGACGAGGGTGGTTCGCCAAAGCGATCACAAAGCTCATCTATAACATCGCTCACATCCTCATCATTTCTTATGGCGGCTATTCTCTTATAAATTCCGAGCCTTGCCGAAAGAGAGGATATATAGCTTTCGGGAATATGAGCCGAAACATTAAGGTCTACTGTGCAGGGAATATCATCAGCCTTTGGCATTCCGTTTTGCTCGTTTACTGCCTCAGAAAGCAGCTTCAAATACATATCATAACCAACCGATTCCATATTACCATGCTGGTCGGCTCCCAAAATACTACCCGCTCCCCTTATTTCAAGGTCACGCATTGCAATTTTAAAGCCCGAACCAAATTCGGTATATTCTCTTATTGCTTCAAGCCTTTTTGAAGCCACATCGGATAATTGCTTATTAGCACCAAAGCAGAAATAAGCATAGGCCCTTCTTGGTGACCTACCTACTCGGCCCCTTAACTGATGAAGCTGACTAAGTCCCATTCGGTCGGCATCCTCAATTATAAGGGTATTTGCATTCGGAACATCTATACCCGTTTCAATAATGGTTGTGCAAACAAGAACATCAATTTTATGCTCTAATAGCCTTTGCCAAACATCTGTTAACTGGTCCTCGCTCATCTTTCCGTGAGCAACATCAACCCTAACCTCATCGCCTAACTTATCCTTGATTTTCGAGGCAGCACGCTCAATACTCTCAACTCTGTTATGAAGATAATAAACCTGTCCTCCACGCCTTATTTCCTTATTAATAGCATCAATCACAACGCCCAAATTATATTCAAGCACATAGGTTTGAACGGGATGGCGGTCACCGGGAGCCTCATCAATAGAGGACATATCCCTAAGGCCCGACATTGCCATATTAAGAGTTCTTGGAATGGGTGTTGCCGAAAGTGTTAGGATATCAACAAATGGATATAACTCTTTTAGCCTTTCCTTTTGAGCAACTCCAAAGCGCTGCTCCTCATCTATGATAACAAGTCCTATATCCTTGAAGGCAACATCCTTTGATATAAGACGGTGTGTTCCAACAACCATATCAAGTCGGCCGCATTTAAGGTCGGCTATTATTTTTTGCTGTTGCTTAGGTGTTACAAAACGGTTAAGAAGCTTTACCGTTATGGGCATTTCGCCAAAACGCTGAACAATGGTGTTATAATGTTGCATTGCAAGAATAGTGGTTGGCACAAGCAAAGCACATTGCTTACCCTCGCTTATACATTTAAATGCCGCTCTGAGCGCAACCTCTGTTTTGCCGAAACCAACATCTCCGCAAAGGAGACGGTCCATAGGAACCTCTCGCTGCATATCCCGTTTTATTTCATCAATACATTTTAACTGATCCTCAGTTTCATCATAGGCAAAGCGCCGCTCGAAATCATTTTGCAAATCGGTATCAGGCCCAAAGGCATACCCTTTAACTGCCATTCTTTTAGCATAAAGAGCAGTTAATTGCTTTGCCATATCCCGAACCGCTGCTTTAACCCTCTTTCGAGTTTTTTGCCATTCAGCAGTTCCTAATCGGTTAAGTTTTATTGCACCGTTTTCAGTTGCCGAGCCAATATATTTAGAAACCAAATCAAGCTGAGTTACAGGAACATATAAAACATCGGTTTTTGCATATTTGATTTTAATATAATCCTTTGTTACACCTTGGTTTGTTATTCGGTTAATACCCTCAAATATACCAATACCGTGTGCCTCGTGAACAACATAGTCTCCCGCATTAAGCTCATCGAGTGAGCCTATTTCTTTTGCGTTTTTAAGGCGTTTTTTAGTCCTTTTGCCATCACCTGCAATATATCTGTGAGTTATGAGCAAAAACTTTTCAGAAGGGATTTCAATGCCACCTGAAAGTCCACCCAAGGTAACCGTAACGCCTTGCGAAAGAACGGTTGGATTCCCAGTAAAGCTTGCATTTATTCCTCGCTCGCAAAGTTCACTTGCTAAAAGCCTTGCCGCCCTTTCCTCACCTGCCAAAATAACAACCTTGCCCTTTTGCTCCAAAATATAAGAAATATCCTCTAAAAGAACCTTAATATCTCCGCTCCAAGCGGTTGAGCGTTTTATATTAAAGTTAATTATATCCTTAACTGTTAGCTCATATTTTCCTCTTGGAAAATTTTCAAGTATAACACTGTTTGCTATCTTTATTAAAAATTCCGCCTTTGAGAGCCATAGCTTAGCTGTTTTAAAAGACAAAAAGCCTTCCTCTAAATAATTCTTTGAATCCTCGCTATATAAAAGCTCAATGCTTTTAAGGCGCTCGTTTATACTCCCCGACTCCGAAACAAAAAGAAGTGTGTCCTCAACATAATCAAAAACAGTTTCACCGTTTGGAAAAATCAACGGAATATATCTATCTGGTAAAATAGAAATCCCGCTTTTAAGGGAATTAATATCTGCCCCGATTTTCTCGGTTTGTTTTTGTGTGATTTTCTTTGAACTGCTTAAATATTGCTCTAAAACATCAATAAGCTCTTGACCATTATATACTATTTCGCAAGCAGGACCTAATTCAAATTGCTTGACCGATTCGCCTCTTCGCTGTGTTTCTATGTCAAAATAAGAAATACTGTCAACCTCATCGCCCCAAAACTCAATCCTACAAGGATTTTGCTCATTAACCGAGTAAATGTCAACTATTCCGCCTCTAACCGAAAATTGACCCTTCCCCTCACAAATTTCAGTTCTCACATAACCCGCCAAGAGCAGCTTCTCGATAAGGTCGGATAAAGTATAAGCATCTCCTTGGCTTATTTTAAAGCGAGAAAGTGAAAGTATTTCGGGCGGTATTGTATACTGAACCGCCGCATCAACCGAAACACAAAGCAACTCAAAAGCCCCATCCAAAAGCTTGGATAGGGTATCTATTCTTTGTTGCTCATATTCTTTTGAATATCCCTTAAAGTCACCGATAAAGTAATCTCTAACCGGAAAATTAATGGCCTTTTTACCTAAGGAGCGAAGGTCGGCTATAAGCTCGTTTGCTTCTGCCTCATCCTTAGTTATAACCGTTATCTTTTTCCCCGTAAGGCTTTGCATTGCCGCCAAAATAGCAGCCTTTGCATTAAGAGAAAGTCCGGTGCAGGCTAAGGGCGTTCTTCCCGACTCAACCTCTCTTAAAAGGCTAGCAAACTCGGGGTTTTTTTGCAATATTTCATTTAGAAATTGCATAACTACCTCTGCTTAACTGTTATATTTATTCATAGCCGAGTCTATTCCACGACTAATTATTTCAAGCGTTGCAAGAACTGCGATATTTAAAGCCGCTTCAAGAGACTTTGTCTCATTCTCGGTAAAACGACTTAAAACCCAATCAACTAAGCTGTAATCAGGGTGAGGCTTTGCACCAACACCAATTTTAATTCGGGCAATATTATCCGAGCCCGAAAGCTCAATTATATCTCTCATGCCCTTTTGACCGCCATCGCTACCCTTTCGCCTTGCCCTTATTTTTCCAACATCCAAAGAAATATCATCGTGCAAAATAATAATTCTTTCAAGCGGTATCTTATAAAACGAAGCAACCTTTGTAACACTTTTTCCCGAATTGTTCATATAGGTTTGAGGCTTTAAAACCAAAACCCTTTGCCCGTTTGTTCTAAATTCTCCCAAAATACCGTCCATTTTATTTTTATTGAAATCAAACTTTTCGGTTTTAGATAGCAGGTCGACCGCCATAAATCCAACATTGTGCCTTGTGTTTTCATATTGAAGCCCGGGATTACCCAACCCCACTATTAACCAGTCATAAACGGCTTTGCTTTTAAAAAACATTTTCATCACCTTTTTCATTTTAACACAAGCCGAGCTTTTATGCAACGGAATAAATATTAATGGTTGTAAATTAATAAAATAAGTGGTAGAATATCATATATATCCATATCTTTTGGAGGAAATTTATGAACATTATAGTTGTTGGTTGCGGAAAAATCGGTGCCACCATTTTAGCAAACCTCGTTTTAGAGGGACATAATGTTATAGCGGTTGATAATGACCCCTTAGTTATAAAGGAGCTTACAAACCTTTATGATATTATGGGCGTTTGCGGAAATGGTGCTGACTGTGACACCTTAGAAGAAGCCCAAGCAAAATTTGCCGAATTAGTTATTGCAGCAACCGATTCGGATGAACTCAATATGCTTTGTTGCTTTTTAGCAAAGCGAATGGGTGCAGAAAATACAGTTGCAAGAATTAGAAATCCCGAATATAATGACCGTAGCCTTGGCTTTATGAAGCAACAATTAGATATCTCATTAGCCATAAATCCTGAGCTTGTTGCAGCAAGAGAGCTTTATCATATTCTTAAACTCCCCTCTGCCGCCAAAATTGACACCTTCTCAGTTAAGGATTTTGAAATGCTTGAAATTAAGCTTAAATCGGATTCAGTGCTTGATGGTGTTCGCCTTTGCGATCTTCGTTCAAAGTATAAATCTAAATTCTTAATTTGTGCTGTTCAGCGTGGCGAAAACGCCTATATACCCGATGGTAGCTTCGAGCTTAAAAGCGGAGATAAAATAAGCATTACCGCAGCAAGAAGCGAAATTCCTAGGCTCTTAAAGGAAATGGGAATTTTGCAAAAGCAAGCAAGAAACATAATGATAGTTGGCGGAAGCCGAACTGCATTTTATCTTGCAAAAATGTTATCTTCCGCCGGTAATAAAGTAACTGTTATTGAGCGAGATCGTAAGCTTTGTGAAGAATTTTGCGAAGCGTTACCAAAGGCTTGCATTATTAATGGAGACGGTGCCAAGCAAGAACTTCTTATAGAAGAGGGGCTTCATTCACTTGATGCCTTTGTGGCGCTCACAGGAGTAGACGAAGAAAATATACTCATTTCTTCTTTTGCATATAACCAGAATGTGCCAAAGGTTATAGCAAAGGTTAACCGAGACGAATTAGTTCCGTTAGCCGAGCAATTAGGACTTGATAGTATCGTTTCCCCTAAAAAGCTTATTGCCGATATTATGGTTAAATATGCAAGAGGTTTACAAAACTCCGCAGGCAGCAGTGTTGAAACCCTTTATAAGCTGATGGATGATAAGGTTGAGGTGCTTGAATTTAAGGTTAAATCCGATTTCCCTAAACTCAACATTCCGTTCAGGGAGCTCAAAACCAAGCCGAACACTCTTATTGCAGGAATTATGCGTGAGCGCAAAACAATTATCCCAACAGGTGAAGATATGCTGCTCGCAAACGATAAGGTTGTTGTATTAGCAGCAAATCAGCGCATAAACTCGCTTTCAGATATTTTGAAATAGGAAGTTTACTATGAATAAAAGAATGGTTTTTTATTTATTGGGGCGTATCATTATTTTAGAGGCTATATTATTAGCCTTACCAACAGTTTGCTCTGTTATTTACCATGATAACTGTCTACCTGCCTTTTTAATCACAATATTAATAGCTCTGTTTTTAGGTACTGGACTTATTCTTTTAAACAAACCTAAAAGCCGTGAAATTTTTGCTAAAGAAGGCTTTGTTATAGTTGCACTTTCCTGGATAACCTTATCCTTAATAGGTGCTTTGCCTTTTGTTATAAGCGAGGCCATTCCCTCTTTTACCGACGCATTTTTTGAAACAATCAGTGGTTTCACAACCACAGGCGCCTCAATTTTGACAAATGTTGAAGTAATGCCTGAAAGTCTGCTGTTTTGGAGAAGCTTCACCCACTGGATAGGTGGAATGGGAATACTTGTTTTAGTTATGGCAATAGTTCCCACCGATTCGGGCCGCTCAATGCATATAATCCGTGCTGAAATGCCGGGACCAATCATAGGGAAATTAGTCCCTAAAATGAAAAGCACGGCAAAAATTCTTTATTTGATATATATAGCTATAACTGCTTTACAGGTTATATTGCTTTTGTTCGGTGGAATGAACCTGTTTGAAAGTATTCTGCACAGTCTCGGAACTGCGGGAACGGGCGGTTTTAGCACCAAGTCGGACGGTATCGCAAGCTACAGTCCCTATATTCAGTGGGTTATTGCGATTTTTATGCTGATTTTCGGCGTAAACTTCAACCTTTATTACCTTATTTTAACAAAAAAAGCCCGCTCAGCATTCAAAAGTGAGGAGCTGTGGACTTATATTACTATCGTTTTAGTATCAGTAGGAATTGTCACTCTTAATATCCTGCCAAAAATGAGCAATATTGGGGAAGCACTGAGACATTCTACTTTTCAGGTTTCCTCTATAATAACAACCACCGGCTTTTCAACCACTGATTTTAATCTTTGGCCCTCACTTTCAAAAGCTGTTTTATTTATTCTTATGTTCTTCGGTGGTTGCGCTGGCTCAACAGCGGGCGGAATAAAGATTTCCCGTGTTATTTTGCTTTTTAAAAATATTAAAGCCAATTTAAAGCATATGATTCATTCACGTTCTATAGAATCAATAAGATTCGAAGGCAAAACGGTTGACAGTGCAACCATAATCAACGTAACCTGCTATCTTGCGGTTTACTGTTTGTGTCTTTTGGTTATTTTTTTGATAATCAGTTTTGAAACATTTGATTTGGAAACAAATGTAAGCGCAGCAGTATCCTGCTTTAACAATGTAGGACCCGGTTTTTCAGCAGTTGGACCAATGAGTAGCTATGCAGATTATTCAAGTCTCTCAAAATGGACATTATCTGCCGCAATGCTCTTAGGCAGACTTGAAATATTCCCAATACTTTTATTATTCTCACCATCTGCTTGGTCTAAAAACCGCACAAAAAAAGCTTAGCCAAAGCAAAGCAAAAAATACTTGTTTCAAAATCTGATTCGAGTTTAAATGCTTTGGCTAAAACGGAAGGAATATCTATGTCGAGTAACTGCGAAAACTGTTCTAACTATGTTTATTCAGATGAAATGGACTGCTACTGCTGCGAGGCAGAGCTTGATGAAGACGAAATGCAACGTTTTTTAACAAGAACTGCTTCCTCCTGCCCTTATTTCAATTTTTATGACGAATATAGCATTGTAAGAAAACAGAATTAAAAACTGAGGTTTTAAAAAATGATTTATGCTTATTTAATTATTAGCGCCGCCCTTATTCCAATTTTAAATAACTTTTTTCCTATTTTAAAACAGGATAACTCATATTGGCTTGTGCCTCTGCTTTTTGTTTGCTTTTTTGTAGGGCTCGTGCTTATTCAGTTAGCCGTATTTTTAATAATGATTTTAACTTCAAACATAAAGCGACCCAACGGAAAAAAGAATCCCATTTTTCATTTTTTAGTTAAACACTCATTGCCGATAATTCTTTTTCTTGCCCGAGTTAAAATAAACGTGAAATTAGCAAAGGACTTACCGGACGGTAGATTTTTATTGGTTTGTAACCATCAACATGATTTTGACCCCGTTATAATTCTAAACACCTTTTGCCAAACCGAAATCGGTTTTATAGGTAAAAAAGAAATCTACACCGAAATGCCTTTTGTTGCAAAAGCAATGCATAGACTTAATTCTTTGCCAATTGACCGTGAGCATGACCGTGAGGCGGCCAAAACCATTATAAAAGCAATTAATTTTATAAAGAACGATGTCACCTCTATTGCGCTTTTCCCCGAAGGCTACACAAGCCTTACCTGTGAGCTGCTTCCGTTTAGAAACGGTAGCTTTAAAATTGCAACAAAGGCAAATGTTCCAATTGTTGTTTGCGTTATTAATAACACAAGAGCTTTGCCAAAAACCATTTTCCGCAAAAGGTGCGAAATTGAATTTAGGCTTTTAGATGTTATCACACCTGAGCAATACGCCGATATGACCACCACCGAGCTCGGCAATATAATACATAACCAAATGCAAACCACACTCGATGAAATAAGAAATAAATAATTAATTTTAGTTTTCAGATTATGTTGTTTGGCAAAATAAGTCTTAATTTGATTTTTTATTCAAAAAGTATAAAGGAGCATATATAAAGGCAGTTGTTCTCTAACAACTGCCTTTTATCTATACGTTCCCTTCGATTTTTTAACCTCACATTTTATTTCGTTTGATAATAAATATGCTTCTATTTCTTTGGTATCGGCAACACATTTAGGGCCAAGCACAACCTCACGAATAAGTTGCTCCTTTACTTTATTAAATCTTAGTTCAACCCTTGATTTAATATTGCTTTCACTAAAATAAAACTTTCTTTGGGAAATTTCAAATCCGTTCGTTTCTGCTATTTTGAAACCTTTTTTTATTGGCTCCCCGCTATTACAATGACAAATTCTCCACTCTTTTTCTTCAAGAAAAAACGGATTTTTCATAAAGACCGAAATCTTAAAAAAGCAAAGGAAATATTCATTCATAATTTTCATAAAGTCACTCCTGATTTCAGGAATCTTCATAAAATCATTGATTTTTAAATTATTAGGATTATTTTTTTTAATCAATGATATTAAATTGCTTATCATACCCCTAACTAAAGCACGAATAATATTTTGCTGCTCTTTTTGATCATAAATAATTTTTCCATTTTCAATGGTATTTGAGCTAATAGAATCGTGCTTCATTAGTTTTCCAGCCTTTGAAAGAATATGAGCATCAAAACCTATTGCAATACCTTTGCCGTCATCAGCATATCCTCGCCATTGGCTAAGTAAATCCCCTTCCTCAGAAAAGCAACACACAAAAAAATAGTATGGCATATTATTATCATCAAAAAAATCGTTTAGATATGTGTCAAAAACCTCAATAACCGTATTTTTGAATAAAATCTTATTTAAAAAGCTTTTATCATATTCCTCAATAAAAATATTTTTAATGCTGTCCTTAATCCAAAAAATTTCCATTGAATCATTTGATTTGGTAATATCTGTTAACCATAATTCTTTGTTAGATATTATTTTATTAAATGTATCCATATTGCAATAATGATATACAATATCACATGATTTATTTTCAATATCCATAAAGCTATTCCTCGTCCGTAAAAAAACTCGCTCTAAAAACCAAAACCTTAGAGCGAGTTGTTAATATATCACTTTCTTTTTGAAATATGCCAATTTGGAAATAATTTTACTTTTACCTTACATAAAATAGAAAACAAAATTTTTTTCCAAAAATATCTTAAATAATAGCTATGACAAATATAAAATGTATAAAGTTTATATTTTATATTAGTTTCACAGTTTATATACTTTCCGCCACGGTAAAATTCTTTGAGTAAACCTATAATTTTATCTTTTTTTATTATTTCGGTGAAATAATTATTGTCCCCACGAATAATGAATACATCAGGTTTTATCCGCATTATTCTGTGAAGAATAAATTTACCGTCATTACCGGGATAAAGCACAACATCGCCTTTTTTAAGCTTTCCATTCACCTTCGAAACTGTCACTACATCTTTATGGGGGCGAAGCATCGGATACATACTGTATCCCCAGGTAAGTGAACTTGCTTCATCCTTTACTTGCAGTATTTCACCCATAGTTTGTAAATCATTATTTTGCATTTCGATACCATCCGACTAAAAATCTGAATAATCTTCCATTTTTATCGTTTATTCGGGCGGATGGTATCCGCCCCTACATAAATCAATTAAACATTCGTACGGGCGATTATCAATCGCCCGTTAATTCCGCATTCCAAATCATTCAACAACGTCTGCTTCTTTGAGCTGATTTACAAATTCGGCAACTGTATCACGTACTTCATTCTCGGGCTCTTCGGGGTGCTTTTCGCTCATAGTCTTAACGATTTCATCAAGCTCAACATCATTTTTAAGAATTTCAAAAATCTCTGCGCCTATATCATTCATTTTAACAAAACCGTTGAATTTGCCAAGGTCATCACCAACAGCCACAGCCACAATTTTATCAGCAACAGGATTAAGCACAAAATTATATTTAAGTTTCATTTTAATCACCTTTTAATAATTTATTTATTCAAATAATTCTACCATATTAAATATACATTGTCAAACAAAATATGATTTCGGTATGCATAAATGCATACCCTACAAATTACACCGTAGGGAACGGATTTATCCGTTCCGCTATATTTTATGTTCTATCAACCATTTTTTAGGGTTGTTGTCGATATATTCCCAAATTTCATTATAATCGGTCTGATTACGAATGACATGGTCGTAAAACGATTTTTGCCAAATCGGTTCGCCAACCTGTTTCGAAACCCAACGTTTCATAGAACCAATTATTGTTGAAACCGTAGGGGCGGATATCATCCGCCCGTTTTGATTATTATCTACAACCAAAATAAAATGAATATGGTCCGGCATTATAACGTATTTTTCAATTTTTATATTTGAATAATGTTTTTCTGTTTGCAAAATTCCCTGTTCGGCGATTTTACCAATATCGGATAATTTTATATCTTTCGGGCGGATAATATCCGCCCCTACATTATTCCAAAATATTTTGTTTCTGTCTTTTACACAAATTGTAATAAAATATGCACCGTTTTGACCATAATCAAAATCAGGGATGCGTATGTTCTTGCGATTTTGCAATTCCATAAAAAACACATCCCATCAAGAATTTATTTCGGTATGCATAAATGCATACCCTACAATGTTCTCCGTAGGGGCGGATATCATCCGCCCGTTTTCCGTTTTTATATCATATTGGACATATATATATCCGCCCGATAATTACGCATTAAAAACTTCAATGATTTGACTGCTCCGCAATCATTAATTGCTTCGCATGATTTCTCGCTTCGCTCCATGATTTGAATCGCCTTTTAATGTGCGATAGCACAAATCATGCGTTGTAAAACGCAATTCATGAAATATTTATATTTCAATTCATGCCATCGGCAATTCATTATTTTTCGCCATTTGGGCGAAAAATGGCGTCATATGCGATTTTTGCTGCCTCGTCTTCCATATTGCAATGAATTTTCCATAATTTGCAACATGATAACAAACGGTCAATTAATTGCATTGTGTTTACAACTGCAACGGGGTCTTTTGGCATATAAACCTGATTGAAAATGCGGTCAATAACGTCTTCCTTTTTCATTGGCTCGACGAAATTGGTTTCCGAACGTTCAATAAAACAAATGTGTTGCAATTTTGTTCGCATATTCTGGCCCAAATGTTCTTTTCCGTTCCAGGGTGTACCGTATGCATAAGGTGTTTCGGGTTCGTCCTCAAAAAAACGGACAATGGGCTTATCCCCATTTACAATCACCATTTTGTCTCCCAACAATTTCTGCCATAAATTCATATGGGTTGTCTTGCCTGTCCCGCTGTGCGCCGCAAAAGCAACACCAACACCGTCAACATCAAAACACGCTGAATGTAAAAGTAACGCCCCTTTTTGTGACATCCATTCACAAAAAATGTGTTGCATTTCCGTAGATTCAACCAATCCTCTTGGTTCATCCGCTTCTTTTACACCTTCATCTATTAATTCAATCGGAATTGTAACAACTATATCTATTTTTTTGGGACTTTCTACTTGATAATCTTTTGAGCGCCAAAACAAATACTGATGTTTATTATTATATTGTAAAACAAAATCTGCTAATTTTAAATAATACATAAACTTACTCCTAAAGTGTATTATTTTCTAATGCATTTCTCCATTCATAACGCATATGTTTTTTAATATTATTTTCATATAAAAAACGATCTGCTTCATCACAATCATTAATGCCTTGTATACATCTTTCAAGAATGTAACACATAGGATAAATTTTACAATCATTACATACCTTTGTTTTTGGTCTTATTTTTTTCCAAGACAATATATTGTTCTCATTTATTACATCGGGATTGTAGATACTCCCGTATGTTTCATCGCCATAAACATAATGCTCACATTTAGCAAGATCTCCAAGAGGATTAATTAGTGTTGCGGCATCATTATCGGCCATACAATGATTTACAGGTAAATAACTAATAAGCTTTTTATCGCAAAGTCCATTTTCATTTAAATAGTTATCTATATCACATTTAATTTTTGTTAAATGAAATTTTTCAGTTAAAGATTTTTTTCCATCAAGGTCATATAGAAGCGATATGTAAACGTATAAATATTTTTTATCTTTATATCTTTCGTTTATATATCTAACTAATTCATAAAGATTTTCAGAATTATGCTCATCTAAATTTAGACGAATATGAACTACAATTTTATTTTTAATTAACTGTTCTATATTGTCGCATACTTTTTTAAATGGACTTATATCATCTTCATAAATATAGTTTTTCACACGGTTATAAATTTCTTCTGTCCCATCTAACGTAATTTGAACTTTTTTTAAATTCCAAATTTCAACAGCTCTTTTTATTAATTCATTATCAAATAAATAACCATTGCTTATCATTTTTGAATTGTATTTGATACCATTAACCCTTAACCCGTTACATATAATATCCATTACTTTGTTATTATATAACGGCTCACCGCCAAACCAATTTAGTCTTACTTCTTGCCCGCCGTGATTATTCCTAATAAATTCAACCACTTTATGCGCTGTTTCTTCAGTCATATTATGCTTTTCTATTCCCGCCTCATAACAATAAAAACAACGCGCATTACAATCAGTAGTAGTAAGAATTGTATATAAATTTATATTATTGGTTTTTGCCTTAAAAGTCTTTACACAAGATAAAACTTGTTCTGCTATAGTGATTTCATCAATGCTTTCAGGTACTAAAAAATTATTTTCAATTAGATCAATAATATCATCATTATATTGAATTTTATCACCTGTTAGTATATTTTTTTCGTTTTCAGTAATTTCTATAAGTGTTCTTGTCAAAGTATTGTGTGCAATAAAAGGTTTATCATCACTTACAACATTGAATTTTGACGGAATATAAAAAGACTCCTTATTAACACTCCAAGCCTTTAAAATACTTTTAACAAAACCGTTTCCCTCTAATATTATCTTCATTATCCTCACCTTACTTATACTAATTATATAGTAAATGAGGATATAACCATATGGCTATATCCTCATTGTTTGTTAACTAGGTATTAGTCATTTTCACATGTACAGTCTGAACCGAATGTACCATCAATACCTGTAACGGGATCAGCATTGCCGCAACCACCTGATGTGGTGATAACATCCTGAACATTTAATTTCAAAACTTCGATATAAGCCTTCATCTGATTTCACCTCTTTATTAAATAATAAATAACTAAATTATAATAAAAAATACAATTATGAGTTTGTAGCAATAAGGAATGCTCTTGCAGAATCTCCGAATTGAAGCATTTCATTAAGGAAGGTCTGAGTAACAGCATCAGACTTACTATATAAGCTATAAACTGTACTCTGAACACTATATGTGGTTACATCATTTAATTTAGTACCATCGCCTTTATAAATTTCAAACGAAAGTCTTGCTCTCATATCAGCAGCAGTAAATGAATTAAATACAAAGCCGAATTTTCTTGTACCATCAGTTAATGCAAAAGTATATGCAGCATCAGGATTAGAAGCAGCATTGTAATAAGTAACCTTTACCTCTTCACCTTTTAGGTTATCATACTTAACAATCATATACAAATCAGCATATTCGTTGGTATACTGTTCATAATACTTCGAACCAAATTGGAATATGTTATCAAAATAAATTTTTGAGCCGCATACAGTATTCATTGTATTGAACGATATTGGATATTGTTCAGAAGAAGAACTTGCTGCAACTTTATCATTGGCGTAAGTAGCATTACCTGATGTAGCATAAGTACTATAATCAACACCATTAACAGTTAAATAATTTGTTAAAGGATCTTCAGTATTATAATTATATTTATTTTGTGCAGCAGCACCGTATGACAAAAGATCTGCCATTAATGTTTTTGTTACTTCATCTGATGAAGCAATATTTTTCTGAATATACTGCACAAGACTAGTGTTAACAACAGTACCAGAATACCATCTTCCGTCATCTACGTTATAAGTATAAAACTCAACTGTAATATTATCACCGATAGCATAAGGTGCTATACCATAGGTAAACGCATATGCAGAATCAGTAGATGAATATGCGGTATCGTCCATCTGGTAGTATACAGGAACATCTCCTGATGTTTTGGTAGCAATAACCATCTTACAACAGAAGTCACTCCATTCATCAGTGGTAGATGAAGCTACGCCATCTATAAGGTTACCTACTCGATTGAGATCCTTTACAGTAGCTCTAGCTGTGAAAGAAATTTCAGCACCGAGAGTAAAGTTGGTTAAATTAGTACGTGAACGCTCATCATAGTAAACTTCCTGAGTATCTTCTTCATTACACTTTGAACAAACAATGTCAATAGTACCTGTTTGAGTTGTTGTGTAACTACCTGAACTACCTGTACCTGTTGCAGCAGTAGCAGAAACAACTTCCCAATCATGTTCGCAAACAACAGGAGCTTCGTAGTCAGGGTTTGCTGTACCACAATTGTTAGCACAGAATTCGAGGTTGTCACCGAAGTCATGCCCTAAAGCAGGAACTTCTGTAGCTGCTTCGATAACTGCATCACAAACGTCACAATGTGTACCGCCTGTGTAACCAACTGTTGTACAAGTAGCAGGAACGTCTGCGTTAGGTACTACTGTATGACCTAAAGCGTCGATAGCTTCTGTTTTAGTGTGAGAAGGATCGTTAGCACAAGTGTATGTTTTAACACCGGCATCATCACAGTCAGGTTCAGTTGTTACTTCACCTTCGCCCCAAGCATGACCTAAAGCTTCAACAGTTTTAGGTGTGCGTGAAATTTCTTTATCGCATTCTAGATCTGAACAGTAAACTACTTCGTCATAAGAACCAGGAGTTGTGCAAGTAGCAGCAACTTCATTTTCGATAACTACTTCGCCAGGAACACATTCATGTTCAGGCATTGTAACGGTAATGCTACCTGCTGTTGCGGTTAAAGCAACTTCTTGTGGATCTTCTCTGTTGTTGTCATAAGCTTCTGAATCAACAACTGCAACTTCATAAGTTCCAACAGCAACATCAGCAAGTGAATATGTAATGGTGATTACAGCTTCTGTGAAAACGCCGGTTGAATCAATAGCGTTTACCATTAATGTAATCTTATCACCCGAAACAACAGGAGCAACAAATTCTTCTGCAGTTGAATCAGAAACTGTGTTATCGCCTGTTTTCCAAGTTGCAACTGCACCTTCAGCTGCGATATTGGTAATAGTGTTAATTGTTGCATCCTCGGAAGCGGGGAGTTTAATTGTAAGGGTTGCAACGTTAATTCCGGTTGTTGTAATAGTAATAGGAAGGTCAACTGACTCCGCATTATTAGCAACCGAAACTGTGTCGACAACAATTGTGTTTGTGTCGGCACTGGCTGTAATTGCGCCAACAGCCATTGT
>JAZSLI010000027.1:0-8239 GCA_045535295.1 Acutalibacteraceae bacterium
TCGCAATGCAAATATTTCGCTTTCATATTCCTTTATGTTTCTATATTCTCTTGGCATAAAAAATCCCCCTATGGTAGTCGGTTTTATTCTACCATAGGGGACTCTTTTTTTCTATTGTCCGTTTTTACTGGACTTGTTCAAATTCACCTCGCTTTATATTTTACTCTATATTATTTGTCTTGGTTAGAGCAGCCTTGACGGATTTTAAATGCTTATGCATTTCCAGCAATTCCTTTCGGGTTGAAACGCCGAGCTTTCCGTAAAGGTTGCGGTTATGGTATTTTAAGGTGGATTCCTTAATATTCATATTAACCATAATTTCTTTTGTTGTAACGCGGGCTATATATGCGTCATAAATTGCTTTTTCGGTTGGAGTGAGGGTTTCAAGTCCGGATACAAAAACTTCGATATTCTCAGGCGAGAATGCTCCTTCCCCTACAGGATTTTCAAGCATAACACCCGCCGCAACAAATTTTTCCGATGAATAGCTTTGCGTTTTTTCAACCTGCTTTAGTAGCCCTTTTAGCCTTTGATATTCGTTCATAACAAGGTGAACACCAAGCAAGAACAATTCACTTATTATATATGAAACCGAGAGCATTTCAAAATCAATGTTAACAAGCTGTTCAATAAACCAAACGCCGATATTAACGAAAACGGCGATAGCAAGGATTACGGCGTGAGCCGTAGCTTCAATGGTTTTTTTGATTTGAGCTCGGATAATAACCGTAATCATAGCGGCAAAATAGCCGAGCAAATAAATCAGATAAAGCGGGTGCAAGGGCCCATAAACCTTGTTTAGTGAGGAAACGCCGTTAACTGTTATAAAGGAAACCTCTTTATAATAAAACGGGAGTATCCCCGGACTTGCAGCGATTAAAAATATTATAATCGATAATACGCCTAGAACTCCGTGTAACCATTTTGGATATTTGGTGGCCGAAACATCTAAAATAATCATAAGCATTGAAAGGGGTAAAAATACCGAGCCGAGATATGCCACTCGGTTTGCCCATAATGCCATTTCAAGACCGGTGGACAAAGCTAAAAAGGTATATCCGATATTAACAACAAGCACCGATGAAAACAGCAAAACAAACCATACTTTATTCTTACGAACTAATAGGCAACAGCCAATTAGTAGCAATAAGGAAAGTACTGCAACTGTCGAGTAAATGATCGTCAGGCTTGCACTTTTTGCTCCAACAGCACTACAACCCGATAAACTCAATATTAAAAACAGCAAGAGCGGTGTACTTGCAAATAACTTCTTCATTTCGCTCTCCTCCGACCGAATTTTTTCAAAAAAGGCGGTCTAACTCAAAAACTCTTATACTTTTTTTAAAAAAACACCCTTTCCCATACTTTTAGTATGGGGACAAGTAAAAAAATAAGGATTATAATAATGCTAACAAGAATAATTCTTGTAGGTTTTACTTTATTGTATCATAAAATTTTTATTTGGTCAATAAAGGCAAAAAAGGAGAGGTTAAATTATGAAAAAATATTTGTCATTGGTTTTGGCGGTAGTTATGATTTTATGCTTAATTCCCGCAACTACAGTTTTGCGGCTAAGGAAGAGGTTATAAATCAAGTTGAACTTACAGTAGTGGCACCTGTAGAAGGCGAAAAACCTGCCTACGATAAAATCGATGGTCGAGGCTATTATAGTGATAATGGAGCGTGGGGCACTTCCACCCGCATTTATAAAAACGGTATTGCTTGGTATAAGAGTAGTTCATCCTATTTTAGTCCCGGTACCACTGAAACATTTAATGCCAATACAAGTTATACTGTAAAAATCAATTTATTGCCCAAGGGTAATTTCGAGTTTAGTAAAAATGTAACGGCAAAAATTAACGGAAAAACCGCCACAGTAGAAGTGTTTGATGATGGTAGCATACTTGCGCAAACAACTCTAAGCTCCACCAGCAGTAATAAAACTGTTATTAAAAAGGTTGACCTTACGGTTGTTAGGCCTGCTATTGGAAAAACTCCTACCTTTGCAAAGGTTGATACAACACAGTATTTCAGCGAAAAATATGGCACAGTTTCCAATTGCTCAAACGGAGTTACCTGGACAAACCAAAGCAGCGGAATAAATTTAACCGTAAGCAACCCCTTTAAAGAAGGTGTAAAATATAGAGTTACTTATTACCTCACCGCAAAGGATGGTTATAAGTTTGCTTCTAATACTGCGTGTACTATAAACGGCACCGCTGCAACACTTGAGGTGACCGATACAAACCATGCAAAAATATACTTATCCGATTTGCTTCCTGGCGATGGTAAAAATCTAAGCAGTTCACAGTCTACCACTGTTGGAACAACAAGTAAGGAGCCTGATAAAAATTCAACCCCAAGCTCTTCCGATTCCTCGCAAACCACAGGTGCTTCATCAACTCCTTCAAATACCGATGAATCGTCTGCTCCTGCTGATAACCAAACCGAAAATCAACCTGAAAAAGAAGAGCAGGATGAAGGAAATAAAAAAGACGAAGGCAATAAAAAAGACGAAGGCAATAACGATATTTTAATTTGGATAATCTTGGGTGCAGTAATTATAATTGCATTAGGCGCAGCCGCAGCGATTATCATAATTAAGAGAAAGAAAAAGTAAATAGTTTTTAATATAATAACAGCGGAGTGAAAATTCACTCCGCCGCTTAGTTTTATATTTGTTTTATAAAAGAACTTCTTTGTTCGTTCCGTAAAAAATATCCTCTTTATTGCTGATGAGCTTAAAAAACTCCTCTAATTTCACCCAATAATCTGCACAGTAATCCATTTCGTATGAATGTCCCCAAATATAAAACACCTTTGGCTCTTTAGGTTTAAATTCCACAAACTCTCTGCCTAATTGCATCATTTTTTCAAAATCCAAATGATATGCCGTGGGATTAAAACGGTAGAGATTTTCTTGCAAATCAAAACTATTATTTGAGGTAATCGTGCGACAGTATTTAACGCCTGTGTTTTTCTTTATAATACCTGCAACTCGGTCATCATTATTTACGCCGCCGCAAGGATATGCCATACCAACAACCTCATATTCCACAAGTTCCGATAAATTGAGCCTATCTGCTTCAACCTGGCGAATAATCTCTTTATCATCGCATTGTGTAAGGTTTGGATGTGTCAAGGTATGAACGGCAACCTCGTGCCCTTCATAAATATGCTTAACATCTTCCGTATGTATTTTATAATGTGCAATACGCTTGCCTTCGCAAATAAGCATACCTTTTTTTGATAATAATTCAGAGTTTAAATTAAAGGTGCATTTCAAACCGTATTTGTTTAAGAGCTCGATAAGTCGAATATCTTGTACCACACCGTCATCATAACTAAAGGTTATGGCTTTCTTTTTTACTTGTTCACGAAAAAACATAGCATTACCTCCTTTTTATTTATTATAACATATTCCATTTCAAAAGTAAACTATTGCAGTATAAATCTCCATCATTTACAAATACTAACAACACAATTTGTAATTTAAGGAGAAATGTATATATGAAAGCAACAGGAATAGTTCGTAGAATAGATGCTGGTGTTATTAAAACACCAAGAATATACATAGCAAAAGCGAGGTGAAATTCACCTCGCTTTTGTGGTTTGATTATATAGTTTCGTCTTCTGCTATAGGATTTGGCGGAGTTATTAAAGGCTGCTGTCCAAAAGACGCAGTAATCTCTGCGATTAAATGCGACGTTCTACTTACAACATTTCCTAAATATAGGTTTGGATTTTCCAGTAAAGTTTGACTCCAATTGATGCCCGTAGCTTTTTCTGTAGCTTCTTCGTTAAGATGAAGGATAATATCAAAAACGACTTTCAAATTGAACATTGATGAAGGTTCGAAATAAACATCTCTGGTAAATGTTACATAAAGCGAATCTTCTTTTAACTCTGCATTGATTGTATCTGAAATTTTCAACTCATATTCTGATGAGTCTTGTTCACATTCAATTTTTGAATAGGACACATCTCGAAGAGAGAACTGATATTCATCTTTAAAATAATCATTAAAATTAAGCATTTGCAACTCCCTTTCTAGCATAAGGCCAACCTGTGAACGGAAAAGATTTAGATGATGAAGCATAACTGCTCGGTTGCACATTGTATTGACGTTCGGACACAACAGACCAAATAGCGTCTACCGTTTGTTTGGTATTGTCATTTATAAATGAATCAATCGCTTTTTCAACGGTGTTGTTCAAAGAATCGCCAGTTTTAATTGCTTGTAAAGCTACAGCACGATGTAAAGCCGGCGAAATTCGAACATTAAAGGTACCACTGTAAGTTTTGTCTGGCTCTTGTCCAAGTTCTTGACATAACTCTAAATAATCATCAACAGCATTTTTAAATTCTTTCTCAATTTCTTCTACGCTTTCACTTTCAAAGTTCACTAAGTCTTTTATTCCTTCAATTTTTCCATATAAAAGTCGATCTTCGACACTATATTCAATCTTTGTGAAATAGCCCTTGTATTGTAATATGTTCTTCATTATAATTCTCCTAACTCCTCAAGTTTGTCTTTGAGTTGTCGAACAGCGTACGTTTTCATTTCTTTTTGGGGATGAGGTTTATGAAGTAATATTTTATCATTATTTCTTACAAACATTACTCGTGAGCCTGAGCTCTTTCCTTTATTATATTCCTCAAATCCCAAACTTATTAATAATCCTTCCGCTTCTTTAAATGTATAATCGGAAGGTTCGCTTTTAAGTCTTAACTTTGCTTTTTCGAGTTTCCCCAACCCCTCGCCACCTTTGCAACTGAATTTTAGTTACATTTATATTATAGCCATTAAAATCAAGTTTGTCAAGGTCAAGTAGTTTAAAATAAATATATACTAGTATATATTTATTTTAAAAATTTAATTTTAGCGAAAACTCAACCTACGGTTGCGTTGAGATAAACCGATATGTTATACTAAATAAGAAGAGAATCCTTTATAATAAACATACGGAAGCTTCCAAAAATTTTTTGAAGGAGTAAATGCTATGTTAAAAATAGGTGAAAAAATAAAAGAGTTGCGAAAAGCACAAGATATAACTCAAGATAAATTAGCAGATTATCTTAACATTTCATACCAAGCGGTTAGCAAATGGGAGAACGGTTTAGCTCTGCCGGACATAACACTATTGCCTAAATTGGCAAACTTTTTTGGTGTAAGTACAGATGAGTTACTTGATTTAAAATCAAGTGAAAATGAAAATGAATTAAGAAGATACGAAAAAGAGTATCACGAACTTGGGCGCAAAGGAAAAATTTTAGAGAAAATTGAATTGTCACGTAAAGTACTTGATTTATATCCAAGAAACTATCAATGGATGTTAAATCTTGCCTATGGGTTAGTATCTTATGGTGCTACAAGTGAACAACAAAAATATAGAGAAGAGCACAAGTTTGTTGAGGAAGCCATATCCTTATGTGAAAGGATTTTAGAAGATTGTACGGTTGATAGTATCAGGCATAGCGCTATACAAATACTTTGCTATGAATATCCCAAAATAAACAAAAAAGAAGCGGCTATTAAGCTAGCTGAAAATATGCCGAATATATTAATTTGCAAGGAAATGCTATTGAGCCATATTCATTCTGGAACTGAACGCTTAAAACAAGAACAAAACAATCTGAGATTTATGCTCCACTTTTGTTCAAGCATACTTTATTTAATGGCTTGTGATAAGGAACTACGGCAAGGATTGACAGTTGACCAACGAATTAAAATGCTTGATACAGCAATTAACCTCAACAAAACAATGCTTTATAATGATGAAAATGAGAATTTATACAACAACCAACTATCATTATATTATTTAATGATAGCAAAGCTTTATTGTCAAAAAAATGAAAGTGATATGGTTATTAAAAATTTGTTGTTGTCGGAAAAATGCGCAGTAAACTATGATAACGCCTCTAATTTAGGAGAGCAAAATTACAATTCTATTTATTTCAGTAAACTAACTTGGAATCCTCAAAACATAAGTACTAATTGTGATAAAACTCTACAAGAACAATTATTTTTCAATCTTGACGATTCGTGTTTTGACCAAATTATAGATAATGATGAATTTATAAAACTTAAAATCCGCTTAAAAGATTCTAATCTTAAAAAGTAATTATAAGCAGTATAAAACTCCTTTGTTGACAGATAATAGAAATATCGCTACAAAAGTTCCCAAAATGAATCAAAATCAAAAAAAGGAACTTTTGGTTTTCAATTATCTAAACAAAGGAGATTTATATATGAAAGCAACAGGAATAGTTCGTAGAATAGAGGAATGTGTTATAATAGGACAAAAGTCGAAAAAACCGCATAAACACTAGGGTTTTTGCTGATTTTTGTCCAACTCAATTTGCATATAATTACACATTTCGACCTATACACAACAAAAGCGAGGCGTATTTTGCCTCGCTTGTTTTATGCAAGATAATATGATATAATAAATTAAAAACTTAAGATATTGCTTCGGGAGATAAAGAAATGATCATAACAATTGGCACAAAGATTAAAGACGGAAATCAAAACACTTATATTTTAGATCAAGTGTTGGGACAAGGTGGCTTCGGTTGCGTATACAAAGCGCACAGAGAAACAGATGGACAAGTTTTTGCAGTCAAGACTTTGTTGGCCTCTTTTGAGAGCCCAGATACAATATTGTCATTTCAAAAAGAAATTGCTCAAGCAGAATTGATTAGTTCCGAGCACGTCATTAAATACATATATGTGCATGATGGAACCACATATAGTGAGTATCCGCCGTATATTATTATGGAATATGCGGATGGTGGAACATTGGCTGATCTTATTGACGGACACCGAACCAGAGGCGATATGTTTGAACTGGATTTTATTTGTGATGCTATTCGGCAATTGTCTGATGGCATGAAAGAAATAAGTAAATATATTGTTCATAGAGACATTAAGCCGGAAAATATTTTAATAAAAGATGGCGTACTTAAAATTAGTGATTTTGGATTATCAAAATTCTCTAACGACAGCACTAATACGATCACATTTAAGGGATATGGAACCGCCAGATATGTTGCCCCAGAAGGCTGGATCAATGATAAAAATACAATTCAAATGGACATTTATTCAATGGGAATTGTTTTTTATGAAATCGCAACACTAAACTATCCATACCCACTCAAACAAAATCCCGATTTGTCGGAATATCGTAATGCGCATTTATATAAAGCAGCAGATAATCCAACGAAGTTTAATCGTGCGTTACCACAAAACATCGTTTCTGTGATAATAAAGATGTTGGAAAAACCCACGCAAAAGAGATTTGATTCTTGGGATAGTATCATTACATCTGTATCGATTATTCCGCCTTCTGAGGATATTCTTGGCGCCGCAGTAACTCGTGCATTAGCGAAGCGAAACGAGACAGACTTAATGATTCAAAAACAGAGAGCAGAACAAGAGCAAGCAAGAAAAGAACGAGAAGATTATTGTGATTTAATATATTCTCAATATGAATCTGCCGTATTTGCACCTATTGAAAATTTTATGGAGAGCTTTAATGGTCAGTATCCAGGTGATATAGGTTTTAGAGTAAGCAAAAAAGGATTCACCTATAAAGAAAAGTTTTCGTTCGAAATTGCCACTCCATCTACAGAACGAATAACAATAGAAACAGAAGTTATATTTGCTGAAAACTTCAGAAAACAAGTTCCTACAGATCGAGTATTTGGCGGTTCAGGATATCGTTTTATAAACTATATTCCCAAATGCCAAAATCGAGAAGTTTTAGCATGGAGTCAAGTTACAGATGCAAACGGAAAAGGCTTTAACCTCCTGTTATTAAAAAACGAGGATTCATTATATGGAGATTGGTTTGTTTTGACAAATACAAACACGGCATTCAACAAAAGTCGCCGAGAGGAACCGTTTGGATTTACACTAAAAGAACTGCCCAAAGAGATTGTGTACATAAATGTTACGCATATTTATGACCTTAAACTTACAGAATTTAACGAAACTGTCTTGTTCGATTTTTTGGCAGACCATGCATAAGTAAAGCGTCGCAGAAATGCGGCGCTTTTGACTTTTCTGTGAACTTTTATAAGGCCTCTTGACACGCACGCAACAGCTGTATATAATAGATATATACAGTATAAACAGAGGTGATGACGTGAACATACTGATTGATAATAAAAGCGGAGCACCGATCTACGATCAGATATACTCTCAAATCAAGAGCCAGATTATCAGCGGAGCCTT
>JAZSLI010000057.1:0-58956 GCA_045535295.1 Acutalibacteraceae bacterium
AGATAAGCTTTTTAGCTCATTTACTTAATGCTGACGCATTAATAATTGTCCATTGATTTATATGATTTCTCATAAGAATCGTCGGGTCCTTATTTCTTCGTTGTTTAATTTTCAAGGTCCGTTTTTGCAAGCGTTTATCTCGCTTACAAACACACCCGTTTTTTGCGGGCGCCTGATTATATTACCACACCACTCCTCCTTTGTCAACATTTTTTTTGACTTTTTTGAAAAAAATTTTTTAAATGTTTTTCAACCCCAATATATTGGGTTTAAAGTAGGATTAAAGCCATATTTTTCAAGGCCTCTAATCATTATTTCCGTTTTAAATCTATATATACATACATAATATAAAACGGTTGGCCATTACACCAACCTCCTTTATTCATGAAACCACTGACTTATAAAACCATTCTTTATTTTAATATGCCATAGCCCTGTATTATTTGCATTTCCTTATCGTTATCCCCCAACATTTTTAACATTTTTTTCTTTTTTCCACAGATAAAACAAATATCCTGTGTTTTTGTTTCTTCTAATAAAAAAGGCAAATAACCTTGTCTTTTAATAAAACATTCCTTGCAAACCAATATCATAATATAACCTCACCTACAAGAACGGCGTTTTGTATTATATTTGTATTCTTATTGTATCATATGTAAATCTCGGATGTCAATATATAATTATATTACAAAGTGAGGTGCTTGTAATGGAGGATAATTCTTTAAAAATTAAAAAACGTGGCGAGGACGGAAATAAAGTTATTTCAGTAAGAATTAAAGAAAGCATTTTAGATGAGCTTGACAAGATTGCCGCCGAAAGCAACTATTCCAGAAATGAGCTTATTAACTTAATTTTAAGCCACGGTATTAAAAATATAGAAATAGAATAAACAAGACCGCCTATATAGGCGGTCTCAATTTTTCTCTAATATGTCCAAGGCAGTCTATTGGCTTATCTATATATTAAATAAGGTATATTCCCGAAGCGAGAACTGCAAACCTATAATCACCAACCTTAATATATTGGAAAACGCTTTCAGCAAATTTTTCAAATTCAAAAACACTATATGAATTTAAATCAATTTCAATTAAATTATTTGAGCCGCTATTGCTTACCATAATTTTATTTCCTTCAACAAAAAGGCTTTGGGGTTTATTAAAGGGTGAGACCCCACCGCCGATTCTAAGCTCTTCCTTCATTGTGGCAAGATTATATTTTAAAAGCACATTTTCCTTAGAATAAGCTGCCCACAAAGCATTATCGTGAAGCACTATATCCGAAGGTGCGTTTCCGTGATAAGCAAGGTGGCCTGTCCACAAGGGCGTTGTGTCGCTATCTAAAAGCTGAGCAAAGCCATCCTCGTTCATTAAAAACAGCTTGCTGCCCGGCAAAAGAATAGATTTAACCGTTATATAATTTCCAACCAACTCCAAAACCGCTTTATAGTTATTTCCAAATTTCGTTAATAGATATATATTTTTTGCAACATCTGTAAACCTTCCCGTTTCAAAGGAAATCATTTTATAGGAAACAACCACGCCTTCATCAAGAATCTCTTTACAATAAGAAAAAATTATTCCATTTGATAAAGGCAGGGCTTCATAAATTTCACCAAAGAAAACCTGTTTCATCACAAATCTCCGTTTTTATAATTTTATTGCATTTTTATCGAGCATTTTTTGAGCTGCTAAAAGCACTCCCGCTTTAGCGCTGTGGAAATTAAGACCGCCTTGCATCCAAGCAGCAAAAGGCTCTCTTAACGGACCGTCTGCTGAAAGCTCAATGGATGCACCAAGTGTAAATGCGCCTGCCGCCATAATAACAGGGTCGGTATAACCGGGCATATCCCAAGGCTCCGGCACAACAAAGGAATCAACCGGCGCTCCCGACTGCATTCCTTGGCAAAACGCAACCAAACCCTCCGCAGAACCTAAGGTTATGCACTGAATAATATCCCCTCTTGTTTCGCAAGGCCCAGGCGTAACCTCAAAGCCCAAAAGCTCAAACAATGCGGCGGTATAAACCGCAGTTTTAAGTGCCTCGCCAACAACGTGCGGCGACTGAAAAAGTCCAAGATAAAGCTCTCTTGAATGGCCCAAGGTTGCTCCAACCTCACGGCCCACTCCCGCACAAGTAAGCCTATACGAGCATTTTTCAATTAAATCCTTTCTGCCCGCAATATATCCGCCTGTTGGCGCAATTCCGCCACCCGGATTTTTAATAAGCGAGCCGGCAATAATATCGGCGCCAACCTCGCAAGGCTCCCTCTTTTCAACAAATTCACCATAGCAGTTATCAACCATAACAATACTTTGGCTCGAAACCTCTCGAACAACATCAATAAGCGCCTTTATATCCTTGATTCTAAGGCTCGGTCTTGTGCTATACCCCCTTGAACGCTGAATATAAACCATTTTTGGCTTTTCGGCTGATAATTTTTGTTTTATAGCGTCAATATCGGGAGTCCCATCCGCCTTTAAATCAACCTGTCCATACTTAACGCCAAAATCGGCAAGTGAGCCATCGGTTACACTATCAATTCCAAAAACACCCGTAATGGTATCATAAGGTCTTCCCGTTATGCAAATAACCTTGTCCCCCGGTCTTAAAATACCAAAAAGGGCAACCGTTAAGGTGTGGGTTCCCGAAACAAAGTTGTGGCGAATGAGTGCATCCTCGGCACCCATACAGTCTGCCATAACCCTTTCAAGAATTTCTCTGCCCCTATCATCATAGCCATAGCCGGTCGAACCCGAAAAAGAGGACTCACTAACACCGTTTTTAATAAACGCAGATAAAACCTTCAACTGATTATATTCGGTTATACTGTCTATCCCGTCAAACCCGGCTTTTACCTTCTCTAACACTCTTTTATCATATTCGAGCAGCCTTTCATCTATTTTAAAAAACTCAGTTATATTCATATATGTAACCTCTAATTTTCTATTTCCTTAATCCAATATCCTGCATAATAGAGAAACTTAAATCCGTTTTTCTCATAAAAGCCTTTAACCTTATCTCTACAACAAACCAAGAGCGTTCTACCGTAATTCTTTTGCAAAATCGCCCTTAAAGCTTCACTTCCAAATCCCTTTTGCCTGCTTGCAATTCCGTTAATGATAGCCATATCACCGCAATTAAAGGATACAATCGCACCTTTATCCTTTTTGCCGAAATAATCCGCCTTGCCTATATTAAGGCGATGGCAATAATCCACCGCAAAAAACGGATACTCGGGCAGAGAAAGCCCCTCAACCGAAAGCAGCTCGTAAAGCTGCTTGCTTGAAAGACTGTCCGACTGAGAAGCTCCCTTAATATCGCACTCTCTAAACATAACATTTATCCGCTCGCAAGGTCTTTTATCCAAAGCGCAAAGGGTTTCATAATCGCTATAAACACAAACCGGATTTATAACCGAAACGAACTCCTTTAATTCGGTTAAATCGGCGTTTCGGTTATAAATAATCATATTTCCATCGGTAAGGGAAATAAGCGCTTTATCCTTATTTTGTGTCCAAAAAAGCACCTTATTATCATTAGGATAGCTTTCAAAAAGACAGCGCAATTTTACATATTCCGCATTTTTATCGAAAAATCGGGGCAGGCTCTTACAAAGAGAAATCATTTGATTTCTCCTCTTGCAATTTTGTTTAGCATATACTCTGCCATTTGTCTAACATTCATAATATCATCGATGTCACAAACACCTGATTCGGTGTGAAGATATCTGCAAGGCACCGATATTGCAAGGGTTCTAACGCCCTCTCGGCTTAAATGCACCGCTCCTGCATTATTTCCGCCTGCAACCGCTCTTTTTGGTTGGGCTTTAATTTGCGAATTTATAGCAATGTTATAAAGTGTTCTATCGTAGCTTGTTGCACCATCCATAAATGATATGGCAGCTCCGTTTCCTAATTCGCAAACCCTGTTTTGCTCAGAAACACCCGCAATATCAGCCGCCGTTGTTGCCTCTAAAATCAAGGCAAAATCAGGATTAATAGCATAAGTGCTGACCTTGGCACCTCTAAGTCCGATTTCCTCTTGAACCGAGAAGGACGCATAGAAATCATACTCATCGCAATTTTTTATCATATCTATAAGAACCGCACAACCCGCACGGTCATCAATAGCCTTTGAAAGAAGCTTTTTATCGCTTGCTTCAAAATTACCCACAACAACCGCTCTATCTCCCAAACAAACACAATTTTGCGCTTCTTGCTTCGAGACAGCACCTATATCAATATAAAGTGATTCGGCATCAGGAAGCTTTTTCTTTTGCTCAGAATTTAATAAATGAACCGGCTTGCCCGAAATTGCGCCAACTGTTTTACCGTTTATTAAAACCTTTTTAAACATAAGTGCCGAGGTATTAATTCCTCCTACCGTTTTGAAATTCAAAAAGCCTTCATCGGTAATAGAGGTTATTATGAGACCAACCTCATCCATATGAGCATCAAGCATAATTTTTTCTTTTACTCGTTGCTTACCCTTTTTGAAAACAATAATATTACCTAAATTATCTGTTTTCCATTCACAAAACCCGTTTATTTGAGAAATTATAAAATCTCTTACCGATTTTTCATCTCCCGAGGTGCCATCAATACTGCAAAGCTCTTTTAGAAGCTCAGTCATTCATAACACCTCCCGAAAGGATATATTCACATAGTAAATCACAAACGCTGTTTAAATCCTTTAAATCAAGAATTTCAACATCGGTATGCATATTTCTAAGAGGTATTGAAAGGGTGCAGGCTCTAACGCCTTGCTTGCTAACAGAGATTGTATCCGCATTGGTGCCGCTCTTTGCTCCCATAACCTCAGTTTGATATAAAATCTCTTTTTGCTCGGCAATTTTTATGAGACGTGAAGAAATCTCCTTATCAAGCGCAGGCGAAATTCCAACCATAGCGCCCTTTCCTAAAACGCCTGATTCTAACCCTGAAATGCCTATCCCATCACCAAAGCTAACATCAACCGCTATCGCCTCGTTAGGCTCAATTTTAAAGGTAGCAGTTGTAGCTCCTCTAAGACCTAATTCCTCGGCATCGCTCAGAACAAAGGCAATATTCATCGGTAACCTTTTACCCTTTAACCTCTTAGCAACCTCAATTAAGCAGGCAACTCCTGCTCGGTCATCAAAGGATTTGCCTATAACTCTGTCACCCAGCAAGCTCTCAGGTGAAGTGGCAAAGGTTACAAAATCACCAACCGAAACAATATTTTTAGCCTTGCTTCCCAAAAGAGTGTCTATTTTAAGCTCCGAAAGCTCTTTTGCCTCATCCTTTGAGGAAAGATGCGGCGGCAACGAGCAAAAAACTGCATTGATTTTCTGCTTTGAATGAACTGTCACTCTTCTTGTAGGGAGAGCTCGTGCGTCTATTCCGCCCGCATTTGTAACGGTTAAAAAGCCTTCATCATCAACATTTGTAACAACCATTGCAATTTGGTCGATATGTGCATCTAACATAAGGGTGTAATCCGACTCACCCTCTAAAAAGCCCAAAACCGTGAGATTACTCATTCTTTCGGTTTTGCAATATTCACTCAAAAAATCACAAGCTAAATCGGCGGCCTCAGTAATATTTCCAACCGCTGTGGCATTCGATAAAGCAAATAAAATTTCATTAATTTCCATTATAGCTTATTTACCAATTCCTTAAAATGATTTCCTCTTGTTGCAAAATTCGGGAAAGCATCAAAGCTCGCACAAGCAGGACTAAGGGTTACAATATCGCCCGATTTTGTATCCTTATAAGCTCTTTGCACCGCTTCGGCGATGTTCTTTACCCTTATTATTTCGGGCAAACCGTTATAGTTTTTATCCCCTCTTACCGCATCCTCAATTTTTTGAGCGGTATCTCCACAAAGATAAAGCCTTTCAACCTTTTCGAGAATATAAGGCACCATAGGTTCAAACGGAATATGCTTATCATAACCGCCCGCAATTAGATGAACCTTTTGAGAAAACGCCTTTAAGCCTGCAATTGTTCTTGTTGGACTTGAAGCGATAGAATCGTTATAATATTTAACTCCATTTATATCTCTTACAAATTCAATTCTGTGCTCAACACCGCCAAATTCCTTTGCCACCTTGCGAATACAGTCAACTCCCGCATATCCCCAAACCGCAGTAATTGCAGTTAGGTAGTTTGCAACATTATGGTCTCCTATGATAGCGATTTCACTGCGATGCATAATAGGAACATCCATTCCCCTATAAGCCATGTGAAGATAACCGTCTGCCGAGAGCCAAGCACCGTTTTTAAGCTGTCGCTCCATACTAAATCCTAACGACTGCCCTCTAACAAAATCTCTAAACCCTTCGGTTATTTCATTATCTCTGTTTAAAACCGTTCTTGAAAAAGCGTTTTGATGCAAAATAATATTCTTCTTTGATTCAACATATTCATCCATATCCTTATGAACATCAAGATGATTGGGGGCAACATTTGTAACCACCGCAACATCGGGGCTTTTTCTCATTGAAATAAGCTGGAATGAGGAAAGCTCAACAACAACAAAATCCTCATCGGTTATGTTTTCAATTTCAGGCAAGAGCGGTTTTCCGATATTGCCTCCAACAAACACTCTTTTGCCCTCGGCTTCAAGCATTTTTGCTATAAGGGTGGTTGTGGTTGTTTTACCGTCCGACCCGGTAACCGCAAAAATAGTTGCGGGGCAAAGGTCAAAGAAAACCTCCATCTCGCTTGTTACTGCAATACCCCTTTTTCTCGCTGAATCAAGCTCGGGTAAATTCCAATTCATTCCGGGTGTTCTGAATATAATATCAACCTCTAAATTATCGAGATACCCCTCACCCAAGCAAAGCTCTGCTCCCGCTTTTTCGAGCATATCGGCAGTTTCACCTATCATTTCTCTCGTTCTGCGGTCGCAAGCATAAACCTTTGCTCCCTTTGAAAGAAAATCAAGAATAAGCGGTGTGTTACTAACACCTATTCCGCACATGGCGATTTTTTTACCTTTAATTTGTTCAAAAAATCTCTTGCAATCCAAAACTCATTCCTCCGTTTTAGGATATATAATATATTATACTAACATATTTAAAAAATATCAATAGGTTAGAGCGTTCCTCGGTAATAAAGTCCTCTTGTGTGCTTAACATCAGGCAAAGAGCCTTTTTTATAAGCCGAAATAACCTGTGCCGCTCTTTCTTTTTCCTCTCTTGTGAAATAAAGAATTAAAAAATCAATGTTTTTGATTTCATCCTTTCGGTCGGCAAGCCAAATAGGAAGACTATTCAAAAGTTCGCTATACTCCATTCGGCATCTTATGGGAAAATCAGTTCCAAAACGGTCGGTAATAATCCCTTTTTTATCACATTTCTCACAACCGGCCCCATTTTTAAGCGGACAATTTTTAAAAAGCATAAGCGGAACATTCCCATAAGCCACGATTCCCTTTTGGCAAGGAGAAGAAAGTGCCGCAATATCCGAAAGGGTTTGCTCTATGGATATAACCGCTCTTTCTATTCCGAGCTGCCTTACAGTTTCAAGGCTTTGACTGTTTGTAAGGTTAAGCCCTGTATCTGCAATAATTTCATAGCCCATCCCGCTTGCTATTTGAACCAAGGCGAGATTTCCGCAAAGACAAGTACCGAACCCATGCTTCTTGAAAAGCAAAAGCCTTTGGGCAATAAGCGCTTCGCTGGTTATACCTCTTGGAATATCCACTATAAGCGGAAGTCCCAATTCTTCTAAACCTTGCGGATTTTCTTCTAATGGGAATATAATACCGTCTATTTGCTCTAAATTATCGGGAATTTGCTCCCTTTTTTCAAAACGGGCATAAAGCTTTAAGGGTTTATTTTGTCCATTTTCTTTTAAAATTGGTTCGCAAACCGCTTGGCTTTCCTCTATTTTTAGTTCGCTTCTTTTAATATCAAGTGCTTCACAAGCTCTGCGGCGCAAATCATTAAGAACTGCCGACGAAACAAAAAGACCTTCATCAAGGGCAAGCCCACCGCCTTTGGCATAATAAGGAGTGTTGCCGAATTTGCAAAGGCTCTTGAACGCCGTATCGTAATCAAGAGGCTTGTTTTTTGCCTCAACGGGTATGTCGCCCAAAACTGTAACGCTGTTTTGCCCGTCTTCAAGGGTGAGCGAAATGGGCTCGTTTTTCTTGATTTTTGCTCTAATTCCCACCGCAACACTCTGGCTTTCTTGCCTATAAAGCTCGTGCAAAACAGGAAATGCCCTATCGGCACCGAGAACATCCTCCTTTGTTCTAATGCCGAACATTTCTCTTCCTATCTTGTTTGTGTAATAGCCATCCGTAAAGCCTTGCCTTGAAAAAACGTTTTTGAGATAACCCGCAAGCTCCGCATCGCATTTGCCTTTATAGAGGGCCTGCTTGACCGCCACAGTTGCCGCTGCAACATATTCAGGACGCTTCATTCTTCCCTCAATTTTAAAGCTTCTAACACCCATTTCATAAAGCTCTTCCACATAATCAAGCAGGGATAAATCTTTAAGACTAAGATCATAACCCATTCCATTTTTAACCTCAAAGGGTAATCGGCAAGGGCCAGCGCAAAGACCCCTGTTTCCACTACGGGAGCCTAAAAAGGCGGAAAGCAAGCATTGTCCCGAAACCGACATACAAAGCGCTCCGTGAACAAAGGCCTCAACCGTTATCCCTAACTGGTTTGCCTTCTTACAAATTGCCTTAATTTCGGTTTTGCTCATTTCCCTTGCCAAAACAACCTGAGAAAAGCCCAAGCTTTTGAGAATAGGTAGCGCCTCGGGTGAATGAACAGACATTTGGGTTGAAGCGTGCAGTTTGAGCAAAGGAAGCTTATTATTGAGAACCCTTGCCAGCCCTAAATCAGCAATTATAACACCATCTATTCCCATATTATAGGCATCCCTTGCGAGATTAAAGGCTTCCAAGAACTCGCTATCCTTAATAAGAATATTAAGAGCAAGGTAAACCCTCACCCCTCTTATATGGCAATATTTTATCGCTTCCTTTAAAGCGGCTTTATCAAAATTTTCGGCATTTCTTCGAGCAGAAAATTCCTTTGCCCCGAGATAAACTGCATCTGCTCCGCTTCTAACTGCGGCAATTAGCATTTCCGTCTTTCCAACGGGGGCTAAAACCTCTGCTTTCTTTATATTTTCCATAACTCTACCCTTTAAATTAAAAACTCTACTCCATTTTAACAAATAGTAGAATCAAATTCAAGTAATGTAGATAGAAAAATCCATTTAATCACTTTACTTTATTTAGAATAACAATTATAATGTAGGTATAATAAAAATTGCGAGGTTTTGTTATGAAATATCTAGTTTTACTTTGTGACGGTATGTCTGATACCCACAACGATAAAATTTTAAACGGAAAAACCCCTATGGAATTGGCAAACAAGCCTTATATGGACTCCCTTGCCAAAAAAGCCGAGGTTGGATTCTGCCAAACCGTTGCTGACGGTTTAAAGCCCGGAAGCGATGTTGCAAACCTTTCGGTTTTGGGCTATGACCCCCTTGTTTGCTACACCGGTCGTTCTCCCTTAGAGGCTGCTTCCATAGGCGTTGAGCTACTTGATACCGATGTTACCCTTCGCTGCAATCTTGTTACATTATCCGACGAAGAAGCTTTTGAGGATAAAAGAATGGTTGATTATTGTGCAGGAGATATCACCACAAAAGAGGCTCACGAAATAATCAAAACTGTTGAAAAAGAATTAGGAAATGAGCTTTATAAGTTCTATGGCGGAGTTAGCTATCGCCACTGCCTTGTTGTTTCAAACGGAACAACCGAATTAGGCGAGATGACTCCACCCCACGATATAAGTGATAAGGTAATCGGCCCATATTTAAGCCAGCATAAAAACGCCGAGCCTCTTATTTCACTTATGAAAAAGAGCTATGAAATACTTAAAAACCATCCCGTTAACCTTGCTCGCAGAAGCGAGGGCAAAAACGAGGCAAATTCTATTTGGCTTTGGGGCGAAGGCAAAAAACCCTCGCTTGCCGATTTTAAAGAAAAGAACGGTGTTTCGGCCTGTATTGTGAGCGCTGTTGACCTTTTAAAAGGTATAGGCATTTGCGCAGGCGCAAAAACTCCCTTAGTTGAGGGTGCAACCGGTTACCTTGATACCGATTTTGAGGCTAAAACCCTTGCGGGAATTGATGCCTTTAAAAACGGAACCGATTTAGTTTATCTACACTTTGAAGCGCCTGATGAATGCGGTCATAGAGGCGAGGCCGAAAACAAAGTGCGTGCTATTGAGGAAATTGACCGCCGCTCACTTAAACTTATGCTCGAATATCTTAATTCCTGCAAAGAGGATTACCGTATCCTTATTATGCCCGACCATCCAACACCGCTTGAAATCAAAACTCATTCGAGAGCCGCTGTACCCTATTTGCTTTACGATAGCAGAGTAGAGAAATCGGGTGTTGAAAGCTTTACCGAGAAAAACGCCGAAGCTACAAAAATTTTTATCTCCCACGGACCTCAAATAATGGATAAATTATTAGAAAAAATGTAGTTATGTAAACTCGGACAACCTAAAAAGTTATCCCCTTTTTCCACTAAGTTATCCACCGTTTTAAAGGCTTGTCTCCCTAAAATATGGGTTTTTGGCACCTTTTTCGGTGGATAACTCTGTTAATAAGTTGTATAATTCAGTTATTTTAATAATATCCATAAAAAATTTATGTAAATTATTTCGACAAAATTCGGCATTAAAAATTTTTTGTTGAAAACAACTATTTTTTAGTAAAATTTTATGCAAAAAAGAGATTTTAGAGGAACTATTATGAAGCGAACAAAATTAATTGACCGACGCCTGCCCGATTATACGAGAGGCGAAGAAATTTTTAATATGGTAACCCACATTGTTGGTGGGGCGGCAGGAATTGCAATTTGCACACTTTGCATTATAAAATCATTTTTAAATCACGATGCTTATCAGGTTGTAGGCTCTTTTATTTACGGTTTTTCAATGATAATACTTTACACAATGTCAAGCATTTATCACGGACTAAAATCGGGAATTGCAAAAAAGGTTATGCAAGTTATAGATCACTGTGCCGTTTTCATTCTGATTTCAGGAACATATACCCCCATAGCCCTTACCGCCTTGCGTGAATATAACGCCTTTTTAGGTTGGAGCGTTTTCGGTGTTGTTTGGGCGGTTTCAGCACTTGGCATAACCCTTAATGCTATTGACCTTAAAAAATACAGTGTTTTTTCAATAATATGCTATATTGCACAGGGCTGGTGCATTGTGCTAACTGGCAAGGCGGCTCTAAGTGCCATTGGAACCACCGGCTTTCTATGGCTTTTGGCGGGAGGCATCTCCTATACCATAGGAGCTGTGCTTTATGGAATTGCGGGCAAAAAAACCGTTAGATATATGCATTCTATTTTTCATATTTTCGTTGTGTTTGGCTCGGTTTTGCAGTTTTTTGCAATTCTGTTTTATATACTTGTTTAAGCCTCAAAGCCTCGGTCGAGAACCGAGGCTTTTTATAATGATTGGTATAGACAAATTTTCACTGAAAATTTATTACCAAATCAAAGATTTGGTATCGAAATAGTGAGATTTCCCACTATTTCGACTAACCATAACCATTATAATAAATACACAACCCACACTTTTAACAAGACTTGCAGCAAAATAAATAAAATAAGAAAAACCATCCATTCTTGAAAAGAGTCTTCCAATGCTAACGGTTGAAACTGCCGATGCATAAGCAAACTCAAATAGACCTGCAAGCTCCCCCGAAAATATTAAAACACTGTTAAGAAGGGTAAGCCCTAAAAGCGCTCCGCCCGCCCAAAGCCCTGAAAAAAGGGCTTTTTTTGATGTTTGCTTAAATGCCAAGGCTTCATAAAGGGGTAACAATAAAGCAGGTAATGAAAATTTTTTGATATACGGTATTGCCTGTTGCCAAAGATGAGTTAAATTAGGCAGTTGCTTAATTATGATGTTTTGAAGCTTAAAGTTATCTACCGAAGCTATAAAAAACACCAGCTCTAAAATCAAAACAAAAACACAGCTTATAAGACAAAATTTTAAAATATTTTCAAGCCTTTTAAAGCTAAAAAATATAACAGCTAACAAAAAAATTGCTATTGCCACAAGCTTACTTGAATGAGGCAATAATATTTTTTGTGAAAAGTACAAAAAATCCTTTACAGTATCCGCTAAAACAAAGGCAGCAAAAACCGATGCTGCAAAAGATAAAGCCAGTCGCAAAAATTTTTTAATACCAGATTCGGCTTTTTTTACAAAAATAGAATTCACAACAAATCTTGCGCCAATACATAATATAAATGCGGCAAAAAGCGCTAAAATGAATGCCAAAACGGTATACCCGTCGGCATTTTTGAAGGGCAGCACAATAACCCCGTTTCCCATTAAAAACAATGCCCAAAAGGCGATGTTGTGTTTAAAAAAGCTTGTCTTTTTGTTCATTTTTCTCATCTTCCAAAATCAGTCTTTGGTTTTGCGCTTTAAATATAGGCAAGGGCTTAAATTTGGTCCCCTTTGCCCTTGCCGCCGCAATTTCAAAAAATCGATTGTTAAACGCTCTTCCCATAACCTTGTTTTGTGTTTTTAGCATATTCGCTATTTCATAACCTACCGCAACCGAGGATTCGGTCTCCAACGACATTAACTCCTTAGCATTTTGTGAGCGCACAAAGGCTATTGAAACGGTTATCTCGTTGTGATTTAAAAAGTAATCACAAAGCTCATCAAAAACATCTTTTTCTATATTTCCAATAACCGCAACTGCACAATGACTAAACGTTAGCGGCTGTGGCGATTTTTTATAAACCTCTTTAATGGCACTTTCAACACTTGCGCCGCTACCGCTTATAATAACAGGGGAAATATCCTCCTCAAATTTTTCAGAGTTAATTATAAGTGCCTCAACCGAAACCTCTATTTTCCCCTCGTTTTCATCAAAGCCTATCGAGGAAACAAGATACTTTGAGGTCTCATCCATAAGTGAATTTCCACCCTTGCAGCCACAAAGAGAAAAAATTAATAAAAAAAGAATTAAAATTGTTTTTTTCACTATTTTTCCCTTCCTTTTCGAACAAGATTCTTATTAAAAAAAGGCCTTATTCGCATAAAATCCCAAGGTGCTCTAATAAAGGTATCTTTAAGGCTCTCAAATGAGGCACTTTTAAGAGATATCGTATAATCGGTGCCAAAGGAAGTAAGTGAAATTATATGCATAACCATTATACAAAGCGCAACTATTATTCCGTAAATTCCAAAAAGTGCTGCCACAACAACAAAAACTATTCTAAGATAGAAAACCGCCGCCTTTAATTTTGGCACCATAAGTCCTGATATTCCGCTAAGCGCTATTACTATTAGCATTGGAGTTGAGATTATTCTTGCCTCAACCGCCGCCTGCCCCACAACAAGACCGCCCACTATACTAAGCGCATGACCGAGGTTTTGCGGCATTCTAACCCCCGCTTCTCTTAAAATTTCAAAAACAAAAATCATAATAAGACATTCGCTAAGCGGCGAAAATGGTACGCCGCCTCTTTGCTTTGCAACTGCTATTGCAAGAGAGGTAGGCAAAAGCTCTCTATGAAAAGAAGAGAGCGCAACAAATATTGCAGGAACTGTGATAGAAAGAAAAAAACAAATATATCGGAGTATTCTTCCAACCGAGCTCACATAAAAATTAAGGTAATAATCCTCACCTGCCTGAAAGCTTTCGGAAAAAAGATACGGCAGCGTTAAAACAACGGGTGTTCCGTCTACCACAATTGCTATTCTGCCCTCTAAAAGCTTAGCGGCAACAACATCGGGCCGCTCGGTTTGTCCACAGGTTTTAAAAATAGAATAGCGCCCATCCCTTATTTGCTCGGCAATATAATTCGAGTCGAGAATTCCGTCAATATTTATTTTCTTTATTCTCTCCTTAACAAGCTCAACCGTTTTTTCATCCGCCAAGGAACCAAGATAGCAAACAAAAACCAGCGTTCCCGTTCTTTTTCCAACCCTCATATATTCGGCACAAAAATCAGGTGTTTGCAGCTTTCTTCTAATCATTGCAAGATTAAGCATTGCCGCCTCGTCAAAGCCCTCTCTCGGACCTTGTAAAACCCTTTCGTTTTGCGGCTCGGAAATTCCCCTTGTTCGCCATCCCTTTGTGTCAATACCGAGAGCAGTCTTGCTTCCGTTTATAAGCAAAACCGCCTCACCGTAAAGAATACCCGCTATTGCCTGCTGGGCATTATCTATCTTTTTCACATCCCTTGCAAAAAGTACCTGCGTTTCAAGATATTCTGCCAAGGATTCACAGTCCTGACTAACACCGTTCACCAATAATGGCTTTATAATAGCATCGTTAACCTGCTCGCTATCAACCATACCGTCCATATAAATAAGACAGCAGTCAAGCTTAATAGAAGCTCTTGCTTTTATTCTTTTAATTCTAAAAACTGCATCTTTTTTAAAAAGCTCCTTAAAAAAGGCGGTGTCTTTTTCAAGATTTCCCGAAAACGAAACACTTTTGTAATCCGAAGTTTCTTTTGCCATCTAATCACCAAAATTATTATATGCCAAAAGCTTAAATTTAACAAAATTTCAAGTTTTGTGTTGAAAAGAAAATCTATATATGATAGTATAGTAACGGTCGAAAAATAAAAGGGAGGTGCCTTCTATGAATGTTGAATATGTGTTTTTTGATTTAGACGGAACCCTAACCGATTCCTCAAAAGGCATAACAAATTCGGTTGACTATGCCCTTCAAAAATTCGGCATTAAAACTGAGGACAAAACCTCTCTTTATAAATTCATAGGTCCTCCCTTAATAGATTCATTTATAGAGTTTTACAGATTTTCTAAGAATGATGCTATAACAGCGGTTGAATATTATAGAGAATATTACGGGAAAACAGGAATTTTTGAAAACACCTTGTATGATGGGGTTATTCCTCTGCTTAAAATGCTCAAAAAGAAGGGCAAAAAAATAGTTCTTGCAACCTCGAAGCCGCAAAAATATGCCCTTAAAATTTTAGAGCATTTTGGCATTTTAGAATATTTTGACCTTGTTGTTGGAGCAACAATGGGCGAAACCCGAACAAAAAAACAAGAGGTTATAAACTTTGCCCTTAAAAAGCTCAAAATTAAAGATACCAACTCAGTTATAATGGTTGGTGATCGTTCACACGATACGGTTGGTGCTCATTTATGTGGCATAAAGGCCATCGGCGTGCTTTACGGTTTTGGAACCGAGCAAGAGCTTAAATCGGTTTATACCGAATATATTGTTAGCGATATGGAATCGCTTATATCCTTCTTAAAATAAAAAATCGGTCTAAACGAAGCATTTTAAGTTGCTTTCGTTTAGACCTTTTTTTTAATCAAATATATCTTTTATTTTCTCAAAAAAGCTTTTTTGCTTTTTATAGTTTTTCTCTTCGGTTAGTTCATCGAACTCTTTAAGCTTTTGTTTTTGCTCTTTTGAAAGGTCCTTTGGAACCTCAACCGTTATCTTAACATATTGGTCGCCCTTGCCCGAATAATTAAGCCTTTGAATACCTTTTCCTTTAAGCTTAAATTCATCTCCCGGTTGGGTGCCCTCGTGAACCTCGAATTTAACCTTACCATCAAGAGTTGGAACGGTTATTTCAGCCCCCAGAGCCGCTTGGGTAAAGGTTATGGGGATTTCGCAATAAACATCAAATCCGTTTCTTATAAATATCGGATGCGGCCGAACATTAACATTTATTCTTAAATCTCCCGAAGGACCTCCGTTAACGCCACTGTCGCCGCCGCCTCTTATATTAATAATTTGCCCGTCATCTATACCGGCAGGAATTTGAACCTTTTGCTCAACCGTATGCCTAATTCTACCCTTGCCTGCACACTTTTTGCAAGGATTATCAATAATCTTTCCACTTCCGTGACAGTTATCGCAAACACGTTGTGTTTGCATAACACCAAAGGGTGTTCTTTGGGCAGAAGATACCTGACCGCTTCCGTGACAAACGGGACAGGTCTTTGCCTGCGAGCCCTTTGCCGCTCCCGAACCGCCACATTCATCGCAGTTTTCGATTTTGGTAACCTTAACGGTTTTGGTGCAGCCCTTTGCGGCCTCTTCAAAGGAAAGGTTAACTGCCGCCGCAGTATCGTTTCCTCTGCGAGGAGCATTAGGATTACTTCTTCTTTGCCCGCCAAATCCTCCGCCAAAAAATGAGCCGAAAATATCCCCTAAATCACCGAAATCGCCGAATCCGTCAAAGCCACCTGAGAAACCGCTGCCGGCTCCAAAATTGGGGTCAACTCCCGCATGGCCGAACTGGTCATAACGAGCACGCTTTTCCTTATCGGATAAAACCTCATAAGCCTCATTTACCTCTTTGAAGCTTTTTTCAGCTGCTGCATCGCCCGGATTTAGGTCAGGGTGATATTTTTTTGCTGCTTTTCTATATGCTTTTTTTAATTCGTCTTCCGATACGGATTTGTCCACACCCAAGACTTCATAATAATCTCTTTTATCCTCAGCCACAAAAATTCTCCTGTAAATATGTTGTAGGGGCGGATGCCCACATCCGCCCACTATTTCGGGTCGATGTGGGCATCGACCCCTAAGTTATAAAATTATTTATTTTTATTATCATCAACATCTGTATAGTCTGCTTCATAAACATTAGGGTCTGCATTGCCTGCTTCCTGAGCAGTAGGCTCACCCTGCGGATTAGCCGCCTTGTAAATCTTTTCGCTAATTGCAAAAAGCTCTTTTTGAAGCTCTTCCTGCTTAGCCTTGATAGCCTCAATATCCTCGTCCTTTAATGCTTCCTTCAAAGCCTCTTTGGCAGTTTCAATTTTTAATTTTTCTTCCTCTGTCACCTTATCGCCAAACTCGGTAATGGTTTTCTCGGTTTGATAAATCATTTGGTCCGCATTATTGCGAATATCAACAGCCTCACGACGCTTTTTATCCTCAGCAGCATATTCCTCTGCTTCTTTAACGGCCTTATCAATATCCTCTTTGGACATATTTGTATTAGAGGTAATGGTAATATCGTTTTCTTTGCCTGTTCCTAAATCCTTAGCTGAAACGTGAACAATACCGTTAGCGTCAATATCGAAGGTTACCTCAATCTGAGGAACGCCTCTTGGAGCAGAAGCAATACCGTCAAGATGGAAAACACCTAAGGTCTTGTTGTCCTTTGCAAATTCACGTTCACCTTGAAGCACGTGAACCTCAACCGAGGTTTGACCATCGGCAGCGGTTGAGAAAATCTGGCTCTTCTTTGCAGGGATTGTTGTATTTCTATCAATAACCTTTGTTGAAATACCGCCCATTGTCTCGATACCGAGTGAAAGAGGTGTAACATCTAAGAGAAGAAGTCCCTTAACATCGCCGCCTAAAACACCTGCTTGAAGCGAAGCACCAAGAGCAACACATTCATCTGGGTTAATGCCCTTAAAGGGCTCAGTTCCCATAAATGCCTTAACTGCCTCTTGAACAGCGGGGATTCTTGAAGAACCACCAACCATAAGCACCTTGTTAATTTCATTTTTGTTAAGTCCCGAATCGCTGAGTGCCTGACGAACAGGTCCCATTGTTGCATCAACCAAGTCGGCTGTGAGCTCGTTAAACTTTGCTCTTGTTAAGGTTGTTTCAAAATGCTTAGGACCGGTTGAATCAGCAGTGATAAAAGGAAGGTTAATATCAGCAGTTGTCATACCCGAAAGGTCAATTTTAGCCTTTTCAGCAGCTTCCTTTACACGCTGCATTGCCATTTTGTCATTTGATAAATCAATGCCCTGCTCTGCCTTAAAGGTTGCAACGATATAATCCATAACTCTTTTATCAAAATCGTCACCGCCAAGCTTGTTGTTACCGGCTGTTGCAAGAACCTCTTGAACACCATCGCCCATTTCAATGATAGATACATCAAATGTACCGCCACCAAGGTCGTAAACCATAACCTTTTGGTCGTCTTCCTTGTCGATACTATAAGCCAATGCAGCGGCAGTAGGCTCGTTTATGATTCTCTTAACTTCGAGACCTGCAATTTTACCTGCATCCTTTGTTGCCTGACGCTGAGCATCGGTAAAATAAGCGGGAACTGTAATAACAGCCTCAGTTACAGTCTGCCCGAGATAAGCCTCGGCATCTGCCTTTAATTTCTGCAAAATAATAGCCGAAATCTCTTGTGGGGTGTATTTCTTATCATCAATTTCAACTGTATAAGAAGTACCCATTTCACGCTTGATAGAGCTGATTGTTCTATCAGGGTTAGTAATAGCCTGGCGCTTAGCCACCTGACCTACCATTCTTTCGCCTGTTTTTGAAAAAGCCACAACAGAAGGTGTGGTTCTTGCACCCTCAGCATTAGCAATTACAACCGGCTCGCCGCCCTCCATAACTGCAACGCAAGAGTTTGTTGTTCCTAAGTCAATACCAATAATTTTTCCCATTTTTATTTCCTCCAAATGTAATATATATATTATTATTTAATTAATTTGCCACTTTAACCATAGCCGGTCTTATTACTGTGTCGCCAATTTTAAAGCCCTTTTGCAAAACCTCGGCAATAACATTTTCACCTAATGAATCATCCTCGATATGCATTACCGCCTCGTGCAAATTAGGGTCAAAACTATCACCCGCCTTGGCGATTTCTTCTATTCCAAGATTCTCACTAAGCGCCTCAAACTGCTTAACGATTAACTCGATTCCTTTAATATATTCGGCACTCACTTTATCCTCTAACAAAGCGGCACGGTCAATATTATCTAAAATCGGCAAAAGCTGTTTTATAAGATTTGCTTTTGCAAACTCTGCAATGCCTGCCCGTTCCCTTTCGGTACGCTTTTTAAAGTTATCAAACTCGGCAGCAGTTCTTAAAAGTAAATCGTTTTTGCTTTCAAGCTCGCCTTTTAGCTTTTCAATTTCTAAATCCTTTTTGTTCTTTTTGGGCTTAGGCTCTGCTTTTGGGGCAGTTTGTTCTTCATTTTCTTTTTTTACCTTTTCATCAGCCATTTCTAATCCTCCATATCTGTTTGGGCTTGGGTCATAATCTCATTTAAGCGCTCTGCTATATATTTTGTGCAGGACATTATATGCTCATAGGACATTCGGTTAGGTCCTATAACTCCGAGATAGCCCTTATACTTATCCTTACCACTAAACCTTGCAGCAACAATGGTTTCTCGGCTAAGCTCATTATAAGAGGTATCTGCCCCGAAAATCGCTCCAACATCCTCTCCGATTCCTTCAAGAATTGAAATTATCGGGTCTCTGCTCTTAATTAAAGAAGAAATTTTACGAGCCGAAGCCTCATTTGCACATATATTATATAAAGCATTCTCCCCGCTTAAAGTTACCTGTGATGCTTCAATTTCATTCACCGTTTCAAAAACCTCGGTTAAAAGAGGCATAAGCTCTAATGCCATAAGTCCCGCCTCGGCAACAACGCTTTGCATATAAGCCTTTGTAAGCTCGCTCACCGATTTGCCCTTTACCCTCTTTTCAATTAGAGCATCAAAGCATTCCTTTTGCCTCTCGGTAAGAGCGGTATACCTAAACACTCTGCTTCTTGTTCTGCCATCACTCGTTATTATAAGCAGCATTGCCGATGATCTGCCAATAAGCATAAGCTCTATTCGCTTAATTTGGGGCACTGTCGAAGTTATAAGACAAGAAACCGCAGGCAACCCTGTGAGACTTGATAGAAGCTGTGCCGCCTTAGCCGGTATACCCTCGGGCTCACAGTTTATTTCCTTTAAGGCTAAATCTATTTGATTTTTTTCCTGTGTTTCAAGGTCCGATTTATCCATCAACGTTTCAACATAAAATCTATAACCGCTGCTTGTTGGCACCCTGCCCGCAGAGGTATGGGGTTGCTTTAAAAGACCCAAGTTGCAAAGCTCGCTCATTTCATTTCTAAGGGTTGCAGAGGAAGGAGCATTCTCTAAAACCGCCATAAGATTTTTTGATCCAATAGGCTCTCCGGTTTTTATATAGGCCTTTATTACCGCCTTTAAAACCTCCTGCTTTCTCGGTGTTAGCTCCATTTTTTCACTCCTTTTCGGTTTTAGCACTCACACCGTTCGAGTGCTAACAAGTATTATTATATGCATTTTTTTCCTTTTGTCAATACTTTTTTCAAATTTTCTTTGACCTTTCCTGACCTTTTAACAAATCGTTCATATTTGACACCTTTTTTGACCAAAATTTTTAGAAATAACCCATTATCTAATAAAATATCTTGAAAATTGCGAAAAAATGTATTATATTATATGAGTTATATAGGAGGTACCTCTATGTCTAATTATTTGAAAATGACCAAACAGGAATTGGCAGATGAGTTTAAAGCGGTTCGCACCGAATATGAAAAGCTGCGTTCAATGCACCTTTCTCTCGATATGTCACGAGGCAAGCCCGGCTTTGATAATATGGATTTAAGCGAAAAAATGTTTGACCTTGTTGGGAACGACACAGGCTTTAAGAACATCAGCGGGATTGACTGCCGCAATTACGGTGGGCTGGACGGATTAACCGAGCTCAAAACCCTTTTTGCAGATATGCTCGAGCTCTCGCCCGACCAAATTATAGTTGGCGGAAACTCCTCCCTTAATATGATGTTCGATACTATTTCCCAAGCTATGACACACGGCATGGGAGGTCAGCCTTGGGCAAAGCAGGAGGGACTTAAATTTCTTTGTCCCGTTCCGGGTTATGACAGACATTTTGCCATAACCGAATATTTTGGTTTTGAGCTTGTCCCCGTTCCAACAAATCATGAAGGTCCCGATATGGACCTTGTTGAAGAATTAGTAAAGGATCCCAAGGTTAAGGGAATTTGGTGCGTTCCAAAATATTCTAATCCCGAAGGCATAACATACAGTGATGATGTTGTTCGCAGAATGGCGGCTTTAAAGCCCGCCGCAAGCGATTTTAGAATCTTTTGGGATAACGCCTATGCAGTTCACGATTTATATGAAACAGGCGATAACCTTTTAAATATTTACACCGAATGTGTTAAGGCTGGCAACCCAGACCTTCCGATCATCTTCACCTCAACTTCTAAAATCACCTTCCCGGGAGCAGGCGTTGCGGCAGAGGCGGCAAGTCCCAACAATGTTGCTATGCTTAAAAACCGAATGAAGTTCCAAACCATTGGTCCTGATAAGCTAAATCAACTTCGCCATGCAAGAATGTTCCGCTCGCTTGATGATGTTAAGGCTCATATGAAAAAACACGCAAGCATTTTAAGACCAAAGTTTGACGCAGTGCTTTGCGAGCTTAAAAACCAGCTTGAAGGCAAAGGAATTGCAGAATGGACCTCTCCAAAGGGCGGTTACTTTATAAGCCTTTCGGTTTATAACGGTTGCGCTAAAAGGGTTGAACAGCTTTGTGCAAATGCCGGTATGATTTTAACCCCTGCCGGCGCCACCTATCCCTACGGTAAAGACCCCGAGGATAAAAATCTTCGTATCGCACCCTCTTATCCCTCAGTCGAGGAAATCCGCAAAGCTTCGGTGCTTTTATGCTTGGCTATTAGGTATGCTGTTTTAGAGAAGCTAATAGCTGAGAATTAAAATAATTTGACTTTTGCACCAAAATTTTATATAATTTATTAAATGTATATTTCTTTATACCCTTAAATAACTTAAACAAATTGGAGGATTTGCCAATGAAGTCAAAAAGAGTGGGTAAGCCGATATTTTTCATAATTTTCATTCTTATTTTGGCCTTAACCTTTTGTGCCTTTTTCGGAATCGAAAATTATTACGGTGATGCCAGACAAGTATATGTAAAGGGCGCTAACGATATCCGTTGGGGAATAGATATCAAAGGCGGTGTTGAAGCTGTGTTTAGCCCCGCAAAATCAAAAGACTCTATTTCTGATTCTGATATGGAAGCCGCAAAAGCCCTTATTGAAACCCGTCTTGTTAACGAAAACATTACGGATTATGAGGTTTATTGTGACACTCACTCAAACCAAATCATAGTTCGTTTCCCTTGGGCTGCAAACGAAAGTGATTTCAATGCAGTTGAAACGGTTGATAAGCTTGGCACCTCGGCTATGCTTATTTTCCGCTCAGGTACCGAGGAAACAGGCCAAATTATTCTTCAAGGCTCTGAGGATGTTAAGTCGGCAACCCCAAGTGTTGACCCTTCTACTAACAAAAGCATTGTTGCCTTGGAATTTACAAAAGCAGGTAAAGAAAAATTTGCCACGGCTACCGCTTCTATGATAGGCAAGCAAATTTCTATTTGGTTAAGCACAACCACTTCTGAGGTAGATGACAAGGGCGAACCAATTGTTGAACAAATTTGCCTTTCGGCTCCAACCGTTAACGAAGCTATTACCGATGGTAAAGCAATCATCTCAGGTGACGGTATGACTGCCGAGTATGTTGTTGACCTTTGCGAGCAAATCAACAGTGGTAAATTACCCTTTGCCTTGACAGTTGATGACAGTAAGCTTCAAATCATCTCCCCAACCTTAGGCTCAGACGCTTTAAGGGTTATGCTTATTGCAGGTGCCATTGCTTTTGGACTTGTTTGTTTACTTATGATATTACGCTACCGCTTAAACGGTGTTGTTACTTCTATTGCCTTACTTGGTCAATTAGCAGGCTCTATTGCCTGTATCTCAGGCTTCTTCCCCGATGCAAACAGCTTTACACTCACCATCCCTGGCATAGCAGGTATCATACTTTCTATTGGTGTTGGTGTTGACTGTAACGTTATTGCAGCAGAAAGAATCAGAGATGAATTTGCCAAAGGCAAAACGATTGATGGTTCTATTGATAGCGGCTTTAAGAACTCACTTAGCGCAATTATTGACGGTAATGTTACCATCGTTATTGTATCAATAGTTCTTATGGGAGCCTTCGGCACACCCGATAACATTGTTGCCAAGCTTTTCTCCCCAATTATGTCGCTCTTCGGTTCTCAAATAACAGGCTCTATCTATTCCTTCGGTTACACACTTCTTGTCGGTGTTATCTTTAACTTAATAATGGGCGTTCTTGCTTCCAAATATATGCTCAAAAGCATTTCACAGTTGAAGATTTTCCGCAATCCTTGGTTCTACGGAGGTAAGAAAAATGCGTAATTTTAACATTAATTTTAATAAAGTTCTTAATAAGGTTATTATCGGTTATGCCGCATTTTTCCTTATCGGTATCATAATCGCAGTTATCTGGGGCGTTAACCTCGATATCAATTTCAGCGGCGGAACAAAAATTTCTTACACCTATTCGGGTGAGATTTCAGATAAAAAGGTTTCAACAGTTGCCGAAAAGGTTCTTAATAAAAAGTTAACCTTTTCAAAATCAACCTCATTAGCAGGTGACACTAAAACCTTTGAAATCGTCTTGGTTGGTAAAAATGCTATTTCGGCCAAAACCCAAGAGGCTTTAACCGAAACGCTAAACAAGGAGTTTAAGGATAACAAAATCACCATTTATAACTCAAACTCGGTTAGCCCAACAATTGCGGGAAGCTTCTTTGTTAAGAGCCTTGTTGCCATTGCAATAACCGCAATCCTTGTTGTTATTTATGTTGGTTGGCGATTCAGAAAAATTGGTGGTATTTCTGCCGGTCTTTCAGCTTTGGTTGCATTAGTGCTCGATATTTTGGTAACCTTCTTTGTTTGCGTTATCTTCCGCTTGCAAATCGATTCCAATTATATCGCAGTTGTATTAACAATTCTTGGCTACTCTCTTAATGATACTATCGTTATTTACGACCGTGTTCGTGAAAATGCCCGCCTTGATTCAGATAGCGAAATTGGCGATATTGTTAATTTGAGCATTAATCAAACCTTAATAAGAAACATTGTTACAACAATTACAACCTTCTTGGCAGTTATGACAATTTTTGTTGTTGCCGAATTGTTTGGTCTTCAAACCCTTCGCACCTTTGCTGTTCCGATGGCCTTCGGTCTTCTTTCGGGAGCTATTTCCTCCCTATTTATTGCAGGACCTATTTGGGTTGTTTGGAAAAGAAAAAAAAGCCTCAAAAAATAAAAATTCACTTAACTGCGGCGTTTTAAACGCCGCAGTTTTTTATTAAATTAGCCAAAGCATTTAAACTTGAATCAGATTTTGAAACAAGTATTTTTTGCTTTGCTTTGTTAAAATACTCGTAAATCCGTTACTCCTATGTGTGCGAATGAGCTAAAAGACATCTAAAAACCGCCCTTTAAGGCTGGTTCGAGTTTAAATGCTTTGGCTACCCTCGAAAAATTTGCACATAATATTTTTGAGGTGAAATTATGAAAAAATCAGAAGAAGACAAAATATTTAAACAGCCTTGTATATCATATAAAGGCTCTGACCCTAAAACTGCATTTGAGCTTATAAACCGTTACGGTACCTACGAGGTACAGGCAACTTCCGATACTGAAAACCAATACCCTATGATTGCACAGGGTTTTAACAAAAAAATCATTGAAACCGATTGTGAAAATCCTGCAAAATGAATATTTATTTGAAATAGCTTGCTAAATCTTGACAAAGACTTCCGAAAAGGATATAATATTTAAAGTATAGTTAAAACTTTTGGAGGAATTTAAAACTATGATTAGTGCAGGCGATTTTAGAAATGGCGTAACCTTTGAAGAGGATGGCAACGTTCTTCAGGTCATCGAATTTCAACATGTTAAACCGGGTAAAGGCGCAGCCTTTGTTAGAACAAAAACCAAAAACGTAATCACCGGCTCGGTTATTGAAAAGAGCTATAACCCAACCGCTAAATTCCCAACTGCTTTTGTTGAGCGCAAGGATATGGAATATTCTTATTCCGACGGTGACCTTTACTACTTTATGGACCAAGAAACCTATGATATGGTTCCGATTAATGCAAGCGAGCTTGGCGATAACTTTAAATTCGTTAAGGAAAATATGGTTTGCAAAATCTTATCCTATAAGGGCAAGGTTTTTGGTGTTGAGCCCCCAACATTTGTTGAGCTTCAAATAACCAAGACCGATCCCGGATTTGCCGGAAACACCGCAACCAACGCAACCAAGCCCGCAACGGTTGAAACCGGTGCTGAAATCCGTGTTCCCCTCTTTATTGATGAGGGCGATATGGTTAGAATCGATACCAGAACCGGCGAATATATGGAACGTGCTTAATAGCAACACTTTTATTTAGGAGGACTTAATAATGGATATTTGTGAAAAGATTGCATATATTAAAGGTCTTGCAGAGGGCCTTGAACTCGATAATAACACCAAAGAGGGCAAGGTTATTTATGCCATAATTGATTTGCTTGGAGATATCACCGAAGAAATTTGCGAAATTGAAGACGGTTGCGATGAACTTATGGAACAAATTGATGCAGTTGATGAGGACCTTTCCTCGTTAGAAGAAATCATCTATGAAGATGACGACTGTGACGGTGACTGCGGTTGCGACTGTGATGACGAGGTTTACGAAATCGAATGTCCCGCTTGCAACGATGTTATCTACCTTGATGGCGATATGTTAGAAGAAGAGGGTATGACTTGCCCCAACTGCGGCACAGAACTTGAATTTGATTTTGACTGTGACTGTGACTGCGACTGTTGCAGCGAAAACGAGCAAACCGAAGAATAGTTAACCTTTTAAGTCGCACTTTATGTGCGACTTTTTTTATTTTTTTAAGCAAAGGAGAGAAGAACATGAAAACCGAGCTTAAACTCGAATATGATTTTTGTGGTTGCGAACAAGAGGGTATACCTGCAATTATTGTTGCGGCAGGCAATTCAAGTCGTATGAACGGAACAAATAAGCAGTTAATAGAGCTTTTAGGTGTTCCGGTTATTGTTAGAACTCTCTTGGCATTCGAAAAATCTCCTGTTATAAGTCGTATAATTTTAGTTGTTCGTGACCAAGATGTATATAGTCTCCAATTGCTTGCCGAAAAGTATAATATTTCAAAGCTTTCTGACATTGTTTGTGGGGGAGACTGTCGTTTAGCCTCGGTTTTAAAGGGCTTCGAGAGGCTTTGCGAAAACGAACAAAAGGTTTTAATTCACGATGGCGCCCGTCCACTTGTTTCTCAAAGGATTATTTGCGAGGTGGCGAAGGCTCTCGAAACCGCAACTGCCGCAGTTTGCGGAGTTAAGGTTAAAGACACACTTAAAAGGGTTGACCAAAACGGAAACATAATAAAAACGGTTGACCGTGAATCTCTTTTTGCGGTTCAAACCCCGCAAGGTGTTAGAAAAAATGAGTTTCTAAATGCAGCAAAAGAAGTTTCCAATATGAATTCTATAACAGATGACATGGCGGTTATGGAATCTGCGGGACATTCCTGCATTATGATTGAGGGCAGCTATCAAAATATTAAAATAACCACAAGGGAGGATATTCCCTTAGCCGAAATCTTTTTGAAGGAGAATACTTTATGCGAATAGGTCACGGATACGATGTTCATAAATTGGCTTTGTGCCGAAACCTTGTTTTAGGTGGTGTTAAAATTCCTTATGAACTCGGCCTTTTAGGTCACTCTGATGCTGATGTTCTACTCCACGCAATTTGCGATGCCCTCTTAGGTGCCGCCGCCTTAGGAGATGTGGGCAAGCATTTCCCCGATAACGACCCTGCTCTTAAAAATATTGATAGCCGAATCCTACTTCGCAAAACAGTAGCTCTCTTAAAAGAAAACGGTTACAATATAATAAATATAGACACAACCGTTATCGCCCAAGAGCCTAAGCTTTCCCCGTTTATTGAGGAGATGCGCAAAAACATAGCCGAGGATTGCCTAATTTCTCCCAATTTTGTTAATGTTAAGGCTACAACCGAAGAAAACTTAGGGTTTACAGGCAGGAAGCAAGGTATTTCAGCTCACGCAGTTTGCCTTATAGATTAGGTCTAATTTATAACCTGCCCCCATATAATTTTGTGGGGGTTTGTTTATGAAATTCTTTTTAACTCTTTCAAAAAAGAAATTATGCATTATATTGGCATTAACCGTTATTGCACTTGTTGTTTTAATTCAGTTTTCCTCTGCAACCCAAAAAAGAATAGATGGCTCAACCCATGCTATCAGAGAAAACTATCTTAATAGCTTAGGAATAGAAATCAGCGGCAAAGATATAACCGTTAAACAGATAATTATTCCTTCGGAATTCAGCGATGTTTATAATCGTTATAACGAACTGCAAAAGCAGGCCGGCTTTGACCTTTCAAAGCATAAGGGCAAGCAGGTCTCTCTATACACCTACAACCTCTCACAAAATGACGGTATACAGGTTCATCTGCTCGTTTTAGAAAACGAAATTATCGGCGGAGATATTGCCTCTATAAAGCTAAATGGCAAAATGCTGCCCCTTAAAAAACAAAAGAAATGAAGTTAGAAATGTATGAATCAAGAAAGATTTGACAAAATAATAGCAACTCAAATAGGTATTTCAAGAAGCAATGCCCGAAAAGCGATTTGGCAAGGAAAGGCTACACTGAACGGTCAAATAATAAAAGACCCTTCCTTGCTTGTTTGCCCTGAAAATGCCGATATTCAATTTAAGGGACAAGCAGTTAACTATAAAAAATACATTTACCTTATTCTCAATAAGCCCGAGGGGATTATATCGGCATCTAACGACAAAAGCCGTGAAACCGTTATTGATTTGGTGCCTCCCCAACTAAGGCGGACGGGACTCTTCCCCGTTGGCCGACTTGACCGTGACACCACAGGTCTTTTGCTTATAACAAACGATGGTGATTTTGGACATAAGATTATTTCGCCTAAAAACAACATCGAGAAAACCTATATTGCTTATCTTGATGGCGAAATAACCCCAAAGCTAATAGCCGATTTTGAAAACGGAATAACCCTTGCTGATGGAACAGCCTGCAAGCCCGCAAAACTTGTTGCACTCCAAAATAACATAGGCGAGGTTACAATTTGTGAGGGAAAATATCATCAAATAAAGCGAATGTTCGGGGTTGCAAATTTAGGTGTTAACCGGCTTCACCGTTCAAAAATCGGGGCACTTTGTTTGCCTGAGGATTTAAATAAAGGAGAGTGTAGAGAGCTCTTGGAGACCGAAATTTCGTCAATATTCAAAAAATGTTAATATTAAATATGCAATTTCTACAAAACATTATTTATAACATTGGATATATTTTGCATAGAAATTTTTTATGTTGTTTGTTATAATTAGTTGGTAGAAATTTATTATTAGCTCAAGGAGGCTATTTTCAATGGCAAGTTTGTCTTTAAGAAATGTTTACAAAAGATATCCCGGCGGCGTAACCGCTGTTTCAGATTTCAATCTTGAAATTAAGGATAAAGAATTCATCATTCTCGTTGGACCTTCCGGATGCGGTAAGTCAACCACTCTTAGAATGGTTGCTGGTCTTGAAGAGATTTCTGATGGTGAGGTTTATATTGGCGACCGTTTGGTTAACGATGTTGCCCCTAAGGACCGTGATATCGCAATGGTTTTCCAGAACTATGCGCTTTATCCTCATATGTCTGTGTTTGACAATATGGCTTTCGGTCTTAAACTTCGTAAAACCCCGAAGGATGAAATCAAGCGTCGTGTTGAAGAGGCTGCTCGTATTCTTGATATTGAGCATCTTTTAGAGCGTAAGCCTGCTGCTTTGTCAGGTGGTCAGCGTCAGCGTGTGGCTTTGGGTCGTGCTATCGTCCGTGAGCCTAAGGTATTCTTGCTTGACGAACCTCTTTCAAACTTGGATGCTAAGCTTCGTGCACAAATGCGTACCGAGATTTCAAAACTCCACCAGAGATTAGGAACAACCTTTATCTACGTTACCCACGACCAGACCGAAGCTATGACAATGGGTACCCGTATCGTTGTTATGAAGAGCGGTCTTATCCAGCAGGTTGATACACCTCAAAACCTTTACCTCTATCCTTGCAACCTCTTTGTTGCAGGCTTTATCGGTTCTCCTCAAATGAACTTCATTGAATCAAAGCTTCTCAAAGAAGGCGAAGATTTCTTTGTTGAATTCGGCTCTGAGGATACCAAAACAAGAGCAGGCCGCAAGTTCAAAATTAAGCTTCCCGCTTCAAAGAACAAGGATAACTGCTTAGAGGAATATGTGGGCAAAGAGGTTATTATGGGTATTCGTCCTGAGGATGTTCATAACGAAGAAGACCTTATTGCCGCTAACCCTGACGGTATTGTTGAGGCAGATGTTGAGGTTACCGAGCTTATGGGTGCTGAAACATACCTTTATATGAACTGTGAAGGTCAGCCAATTAATGCTCGTGTTGCTCCTACCAACACCGCTCGTCCCGGTGATAAAATTAAAATTGCTCTTGAAACACCTAAGATTCATTTGTTCGATAAGGACACTGAGCTTACTATCACTAACTAATTGATTTAACTAACAGAGCATCAAAAGATGCTCTGTTTTTTTCTCGAAAAATTTTATGCAAATAAAAATTTGCATAAAAAGCGTTTTTTCAACTTTGTTTTTTTAATTTTATCGGGCATTTTTAGAGTTTTGCAACTTTTGGTTGCGATAAAAATCAAACCAAAGTTGCTTGCACTTTTTTAATATGTTTGCTAATATTAAAACATAATAATATTAAGGATAGCGATTATTAAAAAATCAAAGAAAGTGAGTATTATTATGACAATTGGTGAAAAAATTTCCAGTTTAAGAATTTCAGCAAATATTTCCCAAGAACAGTTAGCCGAAAAGGTTGCAGTTTCTCGGCAATCGGTTTCAAAATGGGAAATGAATCAGGCTTTGCCGCAAATTGATAAGGTTCTTTTGCTTTGTGAGCTTTTTGGTATCACAACCGATGAGCTTTTGCACGATAAAATCTCTATTAGCCCTGAAATACCTTTGAGTGAACGAAAAAACAAATATTTTGGCACGGATGGTTTCAGAGGTGAAGCAAACGTAGGGCTTACCTCTATTCAAGCTTATAAGGTTGGTAGATTTTTAGGCTGGTATTATTCTTCTGAGCTTTCAGGCTGCAAAAAGCCGGGTTACCGCCCAAGAATTGTTATCGGCAAGGATACCCGTCGTTCAAGCTATATGCTCGAATATTCCATTGTTGCGGGAATCACCGCTTCGGGTGCCGATGCTTATATGCTTCACGTTACAACCACCCCCAGCGTTTCCTATGTAACCCGTCAGGATGAATTTGACTGCGGAATTATGATTACTGCCTCACACAACCCGTTTTATGATAACGGAATAAAGGTTATCAATAGCCACGGCGAAAAGCTGGACGATAAAACAACCACATTAATTGAGGCTTATATTGATGGCGACCTTGCTTCCTTAGGTGTTAGTGGGGATGATTTGCCCTTAGCATGTAAAGAAAAAATCGGCTGCATTGTTGACTATGTTTCGGGTAGAAACCGTTATTTAGGTTACCTTATTTCGATTGCTTCCAATTCCTATAAGCACCTTAAAATCGGTCTTGACTGTGCAAACGGTGCTTCTTGGATGATAGCAAAATCAGTTTTTAGCGCACTCGGTGCTCAAACAGTTATTATCGGCGACCAACCTGATGGTCTTAATGTTAATAGTGACTGTGGCTCAACCCACATTGAAAAGCTTTGCGAGCTTGTTAGAGAGCAGCATCTTGATGTTGGCTTTGCTTTTGATGGTGATGCCGATAGATGTATTGCGGTTGATGAAAACGGTAAGGTTGTTGATGGAGACCTTATGCTCTATATCTTAGGCAAACGCCTCAAATCAAGAGGTATGCTCAATAATGATACCGTTGTTGCCACCGTTATGTCTAACAGCGGACTTATAAAAAGTCTCAAAAAAATTGGCATAAAATGCGAACAAACCGCAGTTGGTGACCGCTTCGTTTACGAATCCATGCAAAAAAATGATTTTTGCTTAGGTGGCGAACAGTCGGGTCATATTATTCTTAAAAAATACGCCACTACGGGTGACGGTATCCTCACCGCCATTATGATGGCAGAAGAGATTTGCGATTCTAAGAGCTCACTTTCCAAGCTCGCCGAACCGGTTATGCTTTATCCCCAATTCACAACGAATATTAGAGTTAAGGATAAGCCAGCAGTTCTAAACGATAAGGATGTTTTGGCTGAGCTCAGTAAGGTTGAACGCTTGATTGACGGTAACGGTAGAGCTCTTCTTCGCCAAAGCGGAACTGAGCCTGTTATAAGAATTATGATAGAAGCCGAAAGTGAAGAAAAATGCCGTGAATATGCAGGGATGATTGCAAATACTATTATTAATAAAGGCCACGAAGCCTAAAAAGGAGATTATATTATGAATTACATTAAAGTTGAAAGCTATGATATTCTTAGCCGCAAGGCAGCAAATATTATTGCAGCTCAGGTTATCTCAAAGCCAAACTGCGTTTTAGGTCTTGCCACCGGCTCGAGCCCTGTTGGAACCTATAAAATATTAGGCGATTATTGCTCGGCAGGCGATCTTGATTTTTCAAATGTTATCTCAGTTAATCTTGACGAATATGTTGGGCTTGATGGTTCAAACGACCAAAGCTACCGTTATTTTATGGATAACAACCTCTTTAAGCTTATCAATATTAAAAAGGAAAACACCTATGTTCCTAACGGATGTGCAGCTGACCTTAAAGCAGAGGGCGCTGCTTATGACCAAAGAATTAAGGATTTTGGCGGAATCGACCTTCAACTTTTAGGAATAGGACTTGACGGTCATATTGGCTTTAACGAGCCTGACTCCTTCTTCACCGCCGAGACACACCCTGTTGATTTAGATGAATCAACCATTAAAGCAAACGCACGTTTCTTTGCAAGCGAGGCAGATGTTCCCCGCAAGGCAATAACAATGGGTATGCTCTCAATAATGCAGGCTAAAAAGATTTTGCTCGTTGCAAACGGAGCAAACAAAAAAGAAATTTTAGAAAAAGCCTTTTTTGGCCCGATTACACCCGAGGTACCTGCTTCAATATTACAGCTTCACCCCGATGTAACGGTTATTTACAGCGAAAAGTAAACAATTTGCCGCCCTTGCTTTTAAAAGCAAGGGCGGCAAAACTGATTTTTTACCTATGTTGGAAAATTTTGAAAAAATTGTCATTTTCTATTGCAAGTAAAAGACTAATCGTTTATAATGTTTTAGTAATAAATTTAATTGTTAATTAAATCTTTTTTATTAAGAGGGATGAATTTTTATGTCAGATAATTCACGTCGTGTCGGCACAGTTTCAAGAGGCATCCGTTGCCCTATAATTCGTGAGGGTGATAACCTTGCGTCAATAGTAGCTAACAGTGTTATTGAGGCTGCCCAAATCGAAGGCTTTGCTCTCAATGATAGAGATGTTGTTTCACTCACCGAATCTATTGTTGCAAGAGCGCAAGGAAATTACGCTTCAGTGGAGGATATTGCTGCCGATGTTAAGGCTAAATTCGCAGACCAAACAATCGGTGTCATTTTCCCGATTCTTTCTCGAAACCGTTTTGCAATCTGCTTAAAGGGCATTGCAATGGGAGCTAAGAAAATCGTTTTAATGCTTAGCTACCCCAGTGATGAGGTGGGCAATGCACTTTTAACCTATGACCAGCTCGATGAAAAAAATATCAACCCATATAGCGATGTTCTTTCCTATCAAAAATACCGTGAGCTTTTTGGTTATAATACCCATGAGTTTACTGGCATTGATTATATCGAATATTATAAAAATCTAATCGAGGAATGTGGTGCAGAAGCTGAGGTTATTTTTGCGAATCAGCCTAAGGCTATCCTTAATTATACTGACTGTGTACTAACCTGCGATATCCACACCCGTGCTCGCACAAAACGCCTTTTAACCGAGGGTGGTGCAAAAATCGTTTATGGATTGGACGATATCTTGTCATCATCTGTAAACGGTAACGGTTATAATGAAAAATACGGTCTTTTGGGTTCAAATAAATCAACTGAGAATAAAATCAAACTCTTCCCCCGTGAATGTAAGCCATTAGTGCTTGATATCCAAAAGCGTCTTTTCGAGGCAACCGGCAAGCATATAGAGGTTATGGTTTATGGTGACGGTGCTTTTAAAGACCCCCAAGGCAAAATTTGGGAGCTTGCCGACCCCGTGGTTTCCCCCGCCTTTACCGATGGTCTTATCGGAACGCCTAACGAATTAAAGCTTAAATATTTAGCCGATAACGATTTTAAAGACCTTTCAGGTGATGAGCTTAAAAAGGCAATTTCCCAAAGCATTAAAGAAAAGAATAATAACCTTGTTGGCAATATGGCATCTCAGGGCACAACACCCCGCCAACTTACCGACCTTATCGGTTCACTTTGTGACCTAACCAGCGGCTCGGGAGATAAAGGCACCCCCGTTGTTTTAGTTCAAGGTTATTTTGATAACTATACCAATTAGTTGGGAGGAAATATAATGGAACTCGCAAAACGTCCCGAAAATATGGCTCGGATTACCACAAAAGAGTTGGCAGATAATTTTATAGCCGAGCAAATTGTTGAAATCAAAAAACAGGTTGGAGATAAAAAGGTTTTACTCGCTCTTTCAGGCGGTGTTGATTCCTCGGTTGTTGCCGCCTTGCTTATTAAGGCTATCGGCAAGCAACTCGTTTGCGTTCACGTTAATCATGGTCTTATGCGCAAAGGCGAGAGTGAAGCAGTTATCGAGATGTTTGGAAACGAGCTTGATGCAAACCTTGTTTATGTTGACGCTACCGACCGTTTCCTTAATTTATTGGCCAATGTTAGCGACCCTGAGAAAAAGAGAAAAATCATCGGTGCAGAATTTATAAACGTTTTTGCTGACGAAGCTCGCAAGCTAAACGATATTGACTTTTTGGCACAGGGTACAATTTACCCCGATATCCTCGAAAGTATTAAGCAGGCCGAGGGCAAAAAGGCGGTTAAATCGCACCATAATGTTGGCGGTTTGCCAGAGGACCTTAAATTTGAACTTGTTGAACCTATAAAGCTTCTCTTTAAGGACGAGGTTCGTGTTGTGGGCGAAGCACTGGGACTTCCTCGTTCTATGGTTTATCGTCAACCCTTCCCCGGCCCAGGACTTGGTGTTCGTTGCCTAGGCGCCATCACTCGTGACCGCCTGAACGCATTAAGAGAGGCTGATGCCATTCTCCGTGAAGAATTTGATAAAAATGGTCTTGCCGAAAAGGTTTGGCAATATTTCATTGTTATTCCCGATATTAAAAGCGTTGGCGTTAAGAATGAAAGTCGTTATGAAGGCTGGCCCGCAATTATCCGTGCAGTCAACACGACTGACGCTATGAGCGCAACCATTGAGGAAATCCCCTACCCAATTCTTCACCATATCACAAATAGAATAACCGCCGAGGTTGAGGGCATAAACCGAGTTCTTATGGACCTTACCCCAAAGCCCGTCGGCACTATCGAGTGGGAATAATAACAAGTGTTTTAGGACACAGTCAAATATAAAAATAAAGGCAAAATGAAATATAAAAATGACCTTGAAGGAACGAAATCCTTTAAGGTCTTTTTTTATGCATGAAAACTTGCAGCAAAGCCATTTATAAACCAATAAAATAAGCGTTTTATTGTCATTTTTGAAGTCCCCAAATTATAATCAATTTTACCCAAAAAGTTATAAACGACTTTGCCCCGTAACAACAAGAAATCCCGAAAGCTCTTTATTTTCGGGCTCTCACCGTTCCCGTTTTAATTACTGACTACATTTTTGACTACAATTTTAAAAACAGCGACAGGAAAGTATCGTCTCCCTGCCGCTGTTTTCCTTATTTTTCTTCTACATACTTTTTAATGGTTTCAAAGGATTTTTCGCTAATAACGTGTTCGATTTTGCAAGCATCCTCAGATGCTGTTTCTTCATCAATACCGAGCATAATCAAAACCTCTGTAAGCACCGTATGGCGTTCATAGATATTTTGAGCAAGATTAAATCCCTTTTCTGTTAGCTTAATATAACCATCTTTATCAACAACAATGTAATTTTCTTTTTTGAGAATTCCTACCGCTCGGCTTACGCTCGGCTTTGAAAAATTCATATACTCTGCTATATCAATAGAACGAACCGAGGCTTTTTTCTGACAAAGAACATATATTGTTTCAAGATACATTTCGCCCGAAGGTTTTAATGCCATAACGTACTCTCCAAAACACAAAATATTTATATTGATAGAATACCACAAATGAAATTAAAAAGCAATCGAAAAGTTTTTACAGATGTTACAAAACCACGAAAAAAGGAGAATTTTTCTAAAAAACTCTTGACAAACAAGAAACAATCAATTATAATTATTCGTGGTTAGCGGCTGCTAACTATATTTTATAACTAACGGTTAGCGAAAACTAACTACTACATACTACGGTGGTAATGGATATGAATTTGAGAGAAGCAGAAGAAGGAAAAGAATATATTATTCAGCAAATCAATACGGATGATGAGGAACTGAATGCTTTTTTGTTTTCTCTCGGTTGTTATAGTGGAGAAACCATTACTGTGATTGCCCACCGCAAAGGCGGTTGCACCGTTTCTATCAAAGATGCTCGATATAACATCGACAAACAATTGGCAGAGGCCATTATCATATAAAAATAAGCTACGGCTTATTTTTTTAGCCTAACAGTTAGCAGTTGCTAACTTGTATTTATAACTTTATCCGATAGGATTTATATAAAGTTAAGAAGTAGGAGGAAAACCCAATGAGAATTGCTTTGACAGGCAACCCAAACTCAGGTAAGACTACAATGTATAATGCTCTAACCGGCCGTAATGAAAAGGTTGGTAACTGGGCAGGTGTTACCGTTGACAAAAAAGAACACCCTATTAAGAAAGCGTATGCAGGAAGTGAGCAGATTACTGCCGTTGACCTTCCCGGCGCATACTCTATGTCACCGTTTACGAGCGAGGAAAGTATTACAAGCTCATACGTTAAAAACGAAAATCCCGATGTTATTATCAACATCGTGGATGCAGACAATCTGAGCCGCAGCCTTTTCTTTACCACTCAGCTTTTAGAGCTGGGCATTCCCGTTGTAGTAGCACTCAACAAGAGTGATATTAACAAGAAAAAAGGCAATAAAATCGATGTAGATGCGCTCTCCCAAAAGCTTGGTTGCCCCATTGTGAAAACCGTTTCCACTTCGGCAGATGGTTTAAAAACATTGATAGAAGCTGCCGTGGCGCAGGCGAGCAAAGAGCAGTCAGCACCTTACATACAAGGCGATATCGACCTCACTGACAAGGCAGTGGTTGAAGCCGCTGACCGTAAACGCTTTGAATTTGTCAATGGAATTGTAAAAGAAGTTGAGACCCGTAAGGTTCTCACAAAGGATAAAAACTTCGGCGATAAAATTGATTCCGTTCTCACAAACAAATGGCTCGGTATTCCGATTTTTGCCGCTGTGATGTTTCTTGTGTTCTATATTTCTCAAACCACACTCGGCGCTTGGATTGCCGAAGGTGTAGAGGTTGGAGATATCTTTATCCCCGGACTTGTACCGCTTCTTGAAACCTTTCAAGGCTGGATAGGAGAACTCCTTAAAAACGCCAACCCTTTGATTTCCGCTATTCTTGTTGATGGTGTTATCGGCGGTGTGGTTGCTGTTGTTGGATTCCTGCCTCTCGTGATGGTAATGTACTTCCTCATTGCTCTTTTAGAGGACTGTGGATATATGTCCCGTGCCGCAGTTGTGTTGGATCCTATCTTCAAAAAAGTAGGTCTTTCCGGCAAATCGGTTATTCCTTTTGTTATTACCGTTGGTTGTGCCGTTCCTGGCATTATGGCAAGCCGTACCATCCGCAACGAGCGTGAACGCAGAGCAACCGCTATGCTGGCTCCCTTTATGCCTTGCGGCGCAAAGATTCCCGTTATCTCGCTGTTCTCAGGTGCCTTCTTTGAGAATGCCTGGTGGGTTAGTGCGTTGATGTATTTTGCAGGTATCGCCCTTATTTTCCTTGGTGCGTTGCTTATCAATGCAATTACCGGTTATAAAGCAAGAAAATCCTTCTTTATCATAGAGCTTCCCGAATACAAAGTTCCTTCCTTTTGGGGTGCGTTTAAATCAATGTGCTCTCGTGGCTGGGCTTATATCGTAAAATCCGCAACCATTATACTTCTTTGTAATATGGCAGTTCAGTTAATGCAAACATTTACTTGGAGCTTTACTGTTGCCGAAAGCGCAGATTCCTCCATTCTTGCTTCTATTGCTTCTCCCTTTGCATATCTGCTTGTGCCTATTGTAGGCGTGCTTTCTTGGCAATTGGCAGCGGCGGCCATCACCGGATTTATTGCAAAGGAAAATGTTGTAGGTACTCTTGCAGTTTGCTTTGTTGGACTTGAAAACCTCATTGATACCGAAGAACTGGCTATGATGGAAGGTGCAGGTGCTGAGGTTGCGGGGATTATGGCAATTTCTAAGGTTGCGGCCCTTGCATATTTAATGTTTAATCTATATACACCGCCTTGTTTTGCGGCTATCGGTGCTATGAATGCCGAAATGAAGAGCGCAAAATGGCTTTGGGGCGGTATCGGACTTCAACTTGCGGTTGGCTACACCACCTCATATCTTGTTTATACCGTCGGCACTCTAATAGTTGGTCATACTCTTAACATAGGAGCGGCTCTTGGCGGTCTTATTGCAATAGTGGTTATGGCTGCTTTTGTTATCATACTTATTGCCAACACCAACAAAAAGATAAAGGCAAAATACGCTCTAAAAAATGCAAAATAAAAAATTTTTTAACTTAGGGTTTTTAATATGGAAAATGTTATAGTAATCTTAATATTGCTTGCAATTGCGACAGGTATTATATGGTATCTTATTCGTGCTAAACGAAAAGGAGATAAATGTGTTGGTTGTCCCTATGCTAAGCTGTGCGGTAGCAAATGTAAGGGTGGTTGCCCCGACAAACCCGAAAATCTATAATTTTGCTCTACAAAAAGTAATAAAAATCGGCTTGGAAGCTTTGCTTTCAAGCCTTTTCTTATATGTTAATTTTCGTTGCTTGAAATATAGGACGTAAAGTTATATAATTAAGATATGAAACGAGGGATTACAGTATGCTTGGCGAAAAAATTAAGGCATTACGCTGCGAAAAGGGGTTATCACAAGAAGAACTTGGCGATAAGCTTTCGGTTGTTCGGCAAACCATTTCAAAATGGGAAAAGGGGCTCTCGGTTCCCGATTCTGATATGCTTGTTCGAATCGCCGAGGTGCTTGACACTAATGTTTCGCAGCTCGTTTGCGAGCAAATTCAAAACCCAATAAACGAAAAAAGCAAAACCAACAAGCCAAATGTGATAAGCATTATTCTTATTATTCTCGGCTTCCCTGTTTGGTTTTCGCTGTGCATTGCCTTGTTTTTTGTAATGGTTGCGCTTTATGCGGTGCTATGGTGTGCAGTTATCTCTCTCTGGACCGTTTTTGCCTCGCTCATTGCCTGCGCTTTGGGTGGGCTGGTAGCTTTTGCGATATTTGCCGCTAACGGTAATTCTCTCTCAGGCGTTGCGATGCTTGCCGCAAGTATTATTTGCGCAGGGCTTTCTATTTTTGTTTTCTTCGGAGCAAAAGCGGCAATAAAAGGCACTCTTTTGCTCACAAAAAAGCTTGTGATTTACATTAAAAACTGTTTTGCAAAAAAGGAGGCGGCTTCATAATGAAAAAAGCAACGATATGGCTCATTATTGGAGCTATCCTTTTATTAATTGGCGCTATACTTTTTGCAGGGGTGATGAAGGTGGCTGCTTGGGATTTTTCTAAATTATCAACTATTAATTATGTGACCAATAATTACGATATTACTGAAAGCTATAATAACATATCAATTATAAGTGATACCGCCGACATTAACCTTTTGCCGAGTGAAAATGGAAAAACCTTGGTTGTATGTTATGAACAAAAAAAGATGGCGCACTCGGTTTCGGTGACTGATAATACCCTTAAAATCTCAGTTGTTGACACAAGAAAATGGTATGATTATATCGGTATAAGCTTTGGTACGCCAAAAATAACCGTTTATATTCCAAAAGGCGAGTACGAAGCGCTTTCTATAAAAGAGAGCACAGGCGATATTAAAATACCAAAAGATTTCTACTTCGAGAGCATTGATATTTTAGCAAGCACAGGCGATATTAAAAATTACGCCTCTGCCAAGAACACAAAAATTAAAACCGACACCGGCGATATTTTGCTGGAAAAAACAAAAACCAATTTGCTTAGCCTTAGCGTTTCAACCGGCAATATAAAGGTTTTAGACGTTGCCTGCGAGGGCGATATTAGAATAAAGGTGAGCACAGGTCACGCTAAGCTAATCGGCACCACCTGCCAAAATCTTATTTCAAGCGGAAACACGGGCGACATTTATTTTGAAAATGTTATTGCCTCACAAAAGCTTAATGTTGATAGAAGCACAGGTGATATAAAATTCGAGAAATGCGATGCGGGTGAGCTTTCTATTAAAACCGACACCGGCGATGTTCGGGGTAGCCTTCTTTCCGAAAAGGTGTTTTTTGCTCAAACCGACACAGGCAAAATTAATATTCCAAAAACAACAAGTGGCGGCAAATGTGAAATTAACACCTCAACGGGCGATATAAAAATTAGCCTAACCCCTTAAAATTAAAATGCATTTAGGAGCAAGCTTAGCTTGTTCCTTTTTTTGCTTTGCAAATGCTCTAATTTATGGTATACTCTTTTTAGTGTAATTATTATAGACAAACTTTCACTGAAATTTTGTTGCCAAATCAAAGATTTTATAATATTTTTAGGGGAAATAAAATGTTTGAAAAAATAATCAATTTAACAAATGATGCACTTTATAGCTATTTACTTGTAATTCTCTTGGTGTTAGGCGGTGTTTATTTCACCGTTCGCACCCGCTTTGCCCAATTCAGACTTTTGGGTCAGCAGTTTAAGGCGGTAACCGAAAAGACCGATAAAAACCAGGTTTCTTCCTTTCAAGCTTTAATGGTTTCCACCGCATCACGAGTTGGAACGGGTAATATTATCGGCGTTGCAACCGCACTTTGCCTTGGTGGCTTTGGTAGTGTTTTTTGGATGTGGGTTATTGCCATAATTGGTGCGGCATCCGCCTTTGTTGAAAGCACCTTGGCTCAAATTTACAAAAAGCGAGGCATAAACGGTTGTTATGGTGGTCCCGCTTATTATATTGAGGCGGCAACGAAACGAAAAGGACTTGCAATAATTTTCTCCATATTTTTGATTTTAACCTATTGCTTTGGCTTTAATATGTTGGCATCATATAACTTGCAATCTACCTTTGCTACTTATAGCTTTTACAACGAAAAATACACCCCTTGGATTATTGGACTTATAATTGCGGCACTTGTCGGCTATTGCCTTATCGGTGGCGGCAAGCGACTAATTTCAGTTACAAGCTTTTTAGTTCCTATTATGGGTGCTCTTTATATAATTGTTGCAATAGTTATATCTATTATAAACATAAAAATGCTGCCCTCAATTTTCAAAGAAATTTTTACTTCCGCCTTTGATTTAAAGGCAATATTTGGCGGTTTTAGTGGCTCATGCGTTATGTATGGCATAAAAAGAGGCCTGTTTTCCAACGAAGCAGGTGTTGGCTCGGCACCTAACGCCTCCGCCTCAGCGGAGGTTTCCCACCCCGCAAAGCAGGGCTTAGTGCAGGTGCTCTCGGTATTTATTGATACTCTCCTCGTTTGCACCGCAACTGCATTTATGTGTATGAGCTCAGGTGTTACACCTCCCTCAAACAGTAATCAAGCGGCTTTCTATGTTCAAGAAGCATTACGAGCTACTCTTGGCAAGGCGGGTCCTGTTTTTATAACCGTTGCAATGCTTTTGTTTGCTTTCACCACCTTGCTCGGCAACCTTTTTTATGTTGATAAAACAATTAATTATTTGCTCGGCAAGGAGCCCTCTAAAACTGTTAAAAACATTTATTATATTATTGCTTCACTCGTTATTTTTATCGGTGCGGGACTTAGCGCCGATTTGCTTTGGGGCATTGCTGATATTACAATGGGCGGTATGACCATTATTAATATGCCTATAATCCTCTACCTCGGCAAGTATGCGCTACGGACCTTGAAGGATTACGAGAAAAAGCTAAAACAAGGCGGAAGTATAACCTTTAAGGCAAGCGATATAAACCTTCCTCACGAAACAGATTATTGGCGTTAAATTATAAAAATGAATAAATAAATTAAACGGGCGAACAATGTTCGCCCGTTTAATATTCGTGCCAAAGGCACACCAAAATTATTCATTATTATTTATTATTTATATAAAATGCGGAGCTCACAATAGCTCTCCCGTGTTTTTTAAAACATGGACATTTGGTTTGTATCGGGCAAATCGTTCATTGCGCCCAAATCAGCCAAATTTTGAATAATGGTTTTGGAAACACCCGCTTCTAACTGAAAATCCTCTCGGGATACATAGTTTCCTCTTTGAGCCGCTTCATAAATCGAATATGCCGCCTTTTCTCCAACGCCGCTGAGTGCTCCGAAGGGAAGGCGCATTTTGCCGTTTTCGGGCAGAAATTTCATTGCGTGGGATTTATTAATATCAATTGGCAAAACCTCAATTCCTCTTGCCATCATCTCGTTAAAAATGAGCATATTTTCATAAACGTCGAGTTCTTTTTTGGTAGCATCCTTGCCTTTTGCTTTAATATCCCTTAAATATCTCTTAACTGCCTGGCTGCCCTGCATAATGGTAGGCACATCAACGTCCTCAGGGCGAGCAGTAAAATAAGCGCAATAAAACTCCAAGGGCTTATAAACCTTATACCACGCAACCCTAATAGCCGCAGTAACATAAGCGGCGGCATGGGCCTTAGGGAACATATACTTGATTTTGTAGCAGCTCTTAATATACCACTCAGGAACATTAACAGCTCTCATATCATTTTCCATTGCGCCCCATTCCTCTTTTGAAACAGCACCCTTTGCAACAAGTCCCTTACGAACCGTTTCGGTGATTTTAAAGGCTCTGCCCTCCTCCATTCCCTGATGGATTAGATAAACCATTATATTGTCACGGGTTCCGATAACCTCCGAAATGGTGCAGGTGCCATTATCAATTAGGTCCTTTGCGTTTCCGAGATAAACATCAGTTCCGTGAGAAAGACCTGAAATTTGCAAAAGGTCGGAGAAGTTTTTGGGTTTACAGTCGGTAAGCATTCCCCTAACAAAAGAGGTGCCAAACTCAGGAATACAATAGGTTCCCGTTTGCGATTCGATTTCCTCAGGCGAAACACCCAACGCCTCAGTTGAGGTGAAAAGGCTATAAACCTTAGGGTCGCTCATTGAAACCTCGGTGACTTTTTTACCTGAATATTCCTCTAAATATTTATAAGTAGTAGGTATTACATGACCGAGCTCATCTAATTTTAAAATGGTATCGTGAATCGAATGGAAATCAAAATGAGTTGTTATAACATTTGAATTAAGGTCATCTGCAGGATGCTGGACAGGACAAAAATCATAAATTTCCTTATCCCTTGGAACGATTATCATTCCCGCAGGGTGCTGACCCGTTGTTTGTTTAATCTGTGCCTTTTCAACCAGCTTTGCAAGTCGGTTAAGCTCAGCGTTACTAAGGGTGATTCCCTTTCGCTCAGCATAAGCCTTAGAAAAACCGTAAGCCGTCTTTTCAGCCACAGTTGAAATTGTTCCCGCTTTGAAAACATTTTCGCTGCCGAAAAGGGTTTCGGTGTATTTTTGAACTTGGGTTTGAAATTCGTTTGAGAAGTTAAGGTCAATATCGGGCACCTTATCACCCTTAAAGCCTAAAAAGGTTTCAAAGGGGATATCGTGACCGTCTCTATCCATCATAGTTTTACAGTTGGGACATTCCTTTTCAGGCAAATCAAAGCCCGAGCCTACCGAACCGTCGGTAAAAAATTCGCTATGGCAGCAGTTAGGACAAACGTAATGCGGAGCTAACGGGTTAACCTCGGAAATGCCCGCCATTGTTGCAACAAAAGAGGACCCAACCGAGCCTCGTGAGCCAACAAGATAACCATTTTCCTCGCTAAACGCAACCAGCTTTTGCGCCGAAATATACATTATAGAGAATCCGTTGCTAATAATCGAATTGAGCTCCTTTTCAAGCCTTTTTTCAACTATTTCGGGCACATTTTCACCATAACGCTTGTGTGCATTGTCCCAACAAATTTTCCTCAGCAGCTCGTCCGACCCTTCAATAACGGGCGGATAGTTGCCACTTGGAACAGGAATAACATCACCATCTACCATATCGGCTATTTTGTTGGGGTTATCTATAACAAATTCCTTTGCACGTTCCCCAAAATAACTAAAATCTTCAAGCATTTCGGCGGTGGTTTTAAGATATAAGGGTGCCTGATTATCAAAATCATCAAAGCCTTGGCCCGCAAGAAGAATTTTGCGGATAATTTCATCCTCCTTTTTGAGAAAATGAACATCACCAGTTGCAACAACCATCTTACCCAGCTTATCAGCCAGCTCAACTACCTTACGGTTAAAATCCTTTATAACCTCGTTGCTTGTAACCTTCTTAAAGCGGTTAGGGGTTATAACTCCTGTTTTCTCGTTCTTTTTATCAGGCAATGAGGAATCTCTAACCATAAAGGCATTATTACCGAGAGGCTGAATTTCGAGATAATCATAATATTCGGCAATTTTTAAAAGCTCCTCATCACTTTTACCGTCTATTATAGCCGAATAAAGCTCGCCTTGCTCACAAGCAGAGCCGATAATAAGCCCCTCTCTTAATGAATCTAATTTGCTTTTTAGTGTTAAGGGACGCCCCTTAAAATCATTAAGGTGCCCCTCGGAAATTAGCTTATATAAATTTTTAAGACCAACAAAATTCTTAACCAAAATAATTTGATGATATCTTTTTATTTGTTTAGCAGAAAGGTTGGTTATATCAATATTCGTATCATCAACAAAATAGGCTTCAACGCCATAAATAACCTTGAAATCTCCTCCGCTCTTGCGGATTTTTTTAAGGGCATCTGCGGCGGCAGGATAGGCTTGAACAACACCGTGGTCGGTAATTGCAACCGCTTTATGCCCCCAGCTATAAGCTAAATTGATGATATCGCCCGCCGAGGAGACCGCATCCTTTGCCGACATATTTGTATGGCAATGGAGTTCAACCCTCTTTTCACCCTCATAATCATCGGTTTCGCAATATTTTTGCAAAAGGGCTATTGCACGAGGCTTAACTATGAATTCCTTTTTGTAATTATCAAACTCATAGTCTCCGTTAACCAAGATAAACTCGCCTTTTTTTATGGGAGCCACCTGACCCGACTTATCCTTATCCAAAAACATGGATGCAGTTAGCGAATTTGTATGGTCACTAAAAGAAAAGGTGAAAATGTTTGCCTCGCCTCTTCTGGTTTTGATGGTTCTCATCTCGGTTTCAAAAACCTCGCCCCAGCACGAAACCTCTAAATCATCCCCCGTTACCTCTATCATCGGCTTTGTTTTGTTATCTATTTTTCTGCCATAAAATAGCTTCGGATTATCAAGATAAGCCATATTATTTGCCGGCTTTTCTTTTCTTTTTTCGAAATTTATTTCGGTTTTAGGCTCACTTTTTTTAGGCACCACCTTTTGCCTTTCGGCAGGTGCTATCTCAGGTTTTTCTATTTGAGAAAGCTCTTTCTCGCCAGAAAATTCAAGTTCAACCTCTAATCCAAAATACTCTTTTACAAGATCTTTAAACTGCTTCTCAAAGCCTAATTCACAAATTTTCGTATAACCGCCATGCTTTAATTCGACAGTTACTTTGTTTTCGCAATGGCTAAACTGTGCCTCAGCAAAATATCCGTTAAGAGCAGCATTTTTAACCTTTATGTCTGCGGTTATATCCATGCTGGCATCAACACAAAAAAGGCTCGGCTCAAAATTATATGTAACAGTACAGTCTTGAAGTTTTAAAACCTCTTTTAAACGGTTTTTTATTTCCTGCTGTTTTTCTCTTTTTATATAGGTATCTGCCAAAATTTCAAGCTTTAAGCTTCTTTGCTCTATATTTAATTGGCATTTGTTTATAACGCTATTTTTTATAGCTTCGCAAAGTGTCTCGCCGAGATACTGCCCAAACACTTCCGCAAAAAGCGGCTTCGCCATTTTTCACAACTCCATTTTTTACATTTTTTCTATTTCTTCAATTAATGCCGAGAGCAATTTTTCCTCGGGCAGTTTTTTTATTATTTCGCCCTTTTTGAAAATCACTCCGCAATTTTTGCCGCCTGCTATTCCAATATCGGCGGCCTTTGCCTCTCCGGGTCCGTTCACAACACAACCCATAATAGCAACCGTTATATCCTTGTTTATATTAGAAAGTCTTTCCTCGGCCTGCTTGGCAATTCCTATAAGATCTATTTCGGTTCTTCCGCAGGTGGGACAAGAAACCAGCTTAATTCCTTCTTTTCTCAACCCAATAGCCTTTAAAAGCTTAATTCCCGCCTCAACCTCTTTTACAGGGTCATCAGTAAGGGAAATTCTAATGGTGTTACCTATGCCTCTAAGAAGTAGTCCGCCGATTCCGGCGGCAGATTTTATAACACCCATATTTTCAGTTCCCGCCTCGGTAACCCCCAAATGAAGCGGATATTTACACCTGCCAGCCGCCAATTCATAGGATTTATACATAGTAGCTGTGTCAGACGATTTGAGCGAAAGCACGATATCTCCGAAATCAAATTTTTCTAAAAGAGAAATATGATAAAGCCCGCTCTCAACAATCGCCTCGGGTGTTGCAGCACCGTATTTCGCTAAAATATGCTTTTCGAGCGAGCCTGAATTAACACCGATTCTTATCGGCACACCCGCCGCCTTGCAAGCATTTGCCACCATTTTAACTCGGCTATCATCTCCTATATTGCCGGGGTTTATTCTAATCTTATCAACCCCGGCCGCAACACTTTCAATAGCCAATCGGTAATCAAAATGAATATCCGCAACAATAGGAACGCTTATATTACTTTTAAGCGCCTCAACAGTTTTTATAGCCTCTTTATTGGGAACAGTAACCCTTATTATTTCGCAGCCTGCGTTTTGAAGGGCTATTGCTTGCTCAACATTTCTTTTTATATCGTGAACCGGAACACAAAGCATAGACTGCACCGAAACAGGCGCTCCGCCGCCTATACTTACTTTTCCTACCTTCACTTTTACAGTTTTGTCGTTAGTAAACATTTTTTCGACCTCTGTTTTATTTAAACTTAAATTAAGTCACCAATGCCCAAATATCCTTTGCCGCTATCACGAGCATAAAAATAATCAAAAGCGCAAAGCCTGCTGTGTGTACCGCTGCTTCCCATTTTTGAGGAACGGTTTTCCCCGAAATCATTTCAAATAAGATAAATAACAGTCTTCCGCCATCTAATGCCGGAATAGGAAGCAAATTAAAAATTCCAAGATTAACCGTTATTAGTGCCATAATAGGCAATAAATTCATTAGATTTGCCTTAGCAACATCCGCTATTGCAACAGTAACTCCAACCGGACCCGAAATAGCGCTTATTCCGTATTTCCCTGAAATAAAATCTATTAAGGAGCGCCAAACAACCGCACAATAAGAAACGGTTGTGTTATAGGTTTCTTTTAAATATGAGCCTACCGTTTTCTCTATTCCGTAAACCTTAAAATCAAGGCTTAAATAACTGATTCCCTCTATTTTTTCGGTTTCAAACTTAACATCCTTTAAAAGCTTTTTCTCGCCATCACGCAAAACCTTAATATCCACCTTGCCATCATCAACATTTGTGAAGGCATAGCTTAAATCATAGGTTGTAAAGATTTTTCTGCCATCAACCTCTAAAATCTTATCGTTTACCATAAGTCCTGTGCTTTGGCTGCTTGCGTTATCATCAAACTCGGCAATAGTAGTTGAGGCAAAACGCTTTGAGGGAGCCAAAATTATAGCAACTATGATAAGCCCCAACAAAAGATTAAAGGTGGCGCCCATAACAACAATAAGGAATCTTTTCCAAGCCTTTTTGTTGCAAAAGGCACGCTCGTCACCGCTTGTCTCATCCTCGCCCTCCATTGCGCAATAGCCACCCAAAGGAACAAGATTAAAGGCATAGGTTGTTTCCTTGCCCTTAAATGAAAATAGCTTTGGCCCAAATCCAACCGCAAATTCATTAACACGAACACCCAAAAGCTTTGCTGCAATGAAATGTCCAAATTCGTGAATAATAATCAGAATCAAAAAAAGTAAAACTGCCACAAGATAAGGCCAAACATTATTCCATAAATTTAAAATATTAATCACACCTTAATTAAAGTATCTACTCTTTGCCTTGCCGCTTTATCAGTTTCTAAAATATCCTCTAAATCAAAATCCTTTTTATTCTCAATCGAAAATGCGGCCTCTTCAACTAATTCCGCTATTTCCAAGAATTTAATTTTCCCCTCTAAAAATAGCTTTACCGCTTGCTCATTGGCACCGTTAACCGCAGTTGGCAAGAGACCTCCCTGCTTTATTGCGTTTATGCAAAGCGGCAAACCACGAAACGTTTCGGTGTCGGGGCTTTGAAAAGTGAGCTTAGCTGTGCGAAACAAATCAAGGTGCTCAAAAGCATAATCGCTTCTCTCGGGATAGGTCAGTGCATACTGAATGGGCAATCGCATATCGGGTGTTCCAAGCTGGGCGATAACCGCACCGTCACACAGCTCAACTGCTGAATGAACTATACTTTGTCTATGAACCAAAACCTCAATATCCTCCGGTTTAACCGAAAATAAATGCACAGCCTCAATAACCTCTAATCCCTTGTTCATAAGGGTTGCGGAATCTATGGTGATTTTAGCTCCCATAGACCAATTAGGGTGTTTAAGCGCCTCTTTTGCGGTAACATTTTGAAGTTCACTTCTTATTTTGCCAAAAAACGGGCCACCCGAGGCGGTTAATAAAATTCTTTTGAGCGCACCCTTTGGTACTCCTTGAAGTGACTGAAAAATCGCCGAATGCTCGCTATCAACCGGTAAAATTTTAATGTTTTTTTTCTTTGCTCTTTTGTTAACTATTTCTCCACCCGTAACCAAGGTTTCCTTGTTTGCAAGTGCAATGGTTTTGCCCGCCTCAATGGCAGCTAAGGTGGGGCGAAGTCCCGCAATGCCAACAATAGCATTAAGAACTATATCTCCCTGACCGCTTGCTACCTCGCAAACCCCCTCGGCTCCCGCTAAAACCTTGATATCGGTATCCTTTAAGGCAATTTCTAATTCCTTCGCCCTCTTAGTGTCAAAAACTGCAACAAGTAAAGGCTTAAAACGCCTTGCTTGCTCTTCTAAAAGCGAAATATTACTCGCCGCCGCCAAAGCAGTAACCTTATAATTATTTCTTTCGGCAACCTCTAACGCCTGGGTGCCTATTGAGCCAGTTGAGCCCAAAATAATTAAGCTTTTCATTATAATACCCCGTGCGTAATCAAAATAAACAAGGGTGGTGCTATCATAATAATACTGTCAACCCTATCTAAAACTCCACCATGACCTGGAATAAGATTACCGTAATCTTTAAGCCCAACGCTTCTTTTTATAACTGATGCAAAAAGATCGCCTATCATTCCTAAAATGCAAAAAGGAATGGTTAGAATAACAGGTAATAAAATTGCCTTTTTAAAGCAGAGGGTTAAAACAACCGTTACTATCATACTCCAAACAATTCCGCCTATTGCACCCTCAACCGTCTTTTTAGGGCTGATTTCGGGGCAAAGCTTGTGCTTTCCGATTGTAACCCCTGTGAAATAAGCTCCCATATCGCAAACTGAGGAAAAATTAAGTAAAAGCAATAAATAATAAATGCCGCCTGCAAAATTTATAACTCCTTCAAGCGAGAAGAAGGCGAAGCTAAGAGCTAAGGGCATAAAACCGAATGCGGCAATTTTAGCAAGGGGAAAATCCTTGTGATTTTTTAAAATAACAACTACCGCATAAACAACATATATCACACTCACAATAAAATATGCCCAAAAGGTGAAATTTATTGAAAAAACTGAGAGTGCAGAATAAACGCAAGCACCAATAATTGCTGCTTTTGAGGTTATTCCAACCGCATTATGCAACAATTCATAAGCCGCACCTGCCGCCAAAAGCGAAATTGCCACAGTTATTATAATAGAATTCCACAACATTCCTATTGCAAGCACCGCCGCAACAATAGCTCCCATTACTATTCCCGAAATAATTCTTGTTTTCATATTGATACTCCCTTTATATCGTTTCGGTCTTGCCGAAACGCCTTACTTTTCACTTTTCGCTATTACCTATTCACTACTTTAAATTGTGCAAAATCACAATTTAAAATCAAACGCCTCCAAATCTTCGGTTTCTATGATTATAATCTTCTATTGCCTTTTCTAAATGACGAGGCTTAAAATCGGGCCATAAAATATCCGAAAACCAATATTCCGCATAAGCCGATTGCCAAATAAGATAATTTGAAAGCCTGTATTCTCCGCTCGGTCTTATAATAAAATCGGGGTCGGGCATTCCGGCGGTGTAAAGATTTTGGGAAACTGTATCCTCGGTTATATCCTTTGAAGCAATTCCGCTTTCAACAATTTTTTTAACCGCCGAGGTTATTTCATCTCTACCGCCATAATTAATGGCAATATTAAGCTTTAAACCTGTTGCGTCCTTAGAGCCTTCCTCATCCTTCTTAATAAGCTCTTTTATATCGTCATCAAGTGGCTCCAAATTACCTATAAACTTAACCCTTATATTATCGCTTTTGAAGTTCTCGGCATCACGAAGGTAATCCCTGAGCAGATTCATTATGCTATCAATCTCATCCTTAGGTCTCTTCCAATTTTCAGTTGAGAAGGCATAAACGGTTAAATATTCAAGCCCTATCTTATTGCAATATCTCGCAATTTCTTTAAAGGTTTTAGCTCCCGTAACATGCCCCGCACTTCGAGGCAATGAACGCTTTTTAGCCCATCGGCCATTGCCATCCATAATAATTGCTATATGCTTGGGCAGCTGCCTTTGTTTTGCTTTGGTTTTTGAGAAAAACACTTTTAAACCTCCTCAAAAGCGGATGAAAGCGGACACTTCGGTTGCCGTGTCCGCTCAAATTTATATATCTAAAATCTCTTTTTCCTTAATGGCAGAAATATCATCAATTTCCTTGCAGAATTTATCGGTAAGGTTTTGAATCTTCTTTTCTCCGTTTGCAACATCGTCCTCAGTTACGGTGTTAGCCTTCTTTAAAGCTTTAAGCTTTTCAAGTGCATCTCGGCGGGTGTTTCTGATAGCAACCTTATTTTCCTCTGCCATCTTTTTAACATCCTTAACAATTTCTTTTCTGCGTTCCTCAGTTAAAGGCGGGAAAGAAAGTCTTATGACTCTACCATCATTTTGGGGGTTGATTCCAATATCAGAGGTTAAAATTGCCTTTTCAATAGCCTTTAAGGTTGTAGCATCCCAAGGCTGAATTGCAAGAACTCTCGGCTCGGGGGTTGAAACTGCTGCCATTTGAGCAATGGGTGTTGGCACTCCGTAATAATCAACCGAGATTTTTTCGAGCACAGCAGGTGTTGCTCTTCCTGCACGAATAGATTTATAATCTCTTTCTAAAACAGCAACCGTTTTATTCATTTTTTCTTCGGTGTTCTTAATCAATTCTTGCATAACAATTCTCCTTACTTAACTCTTGTTCCAATTGTTTCGCCTACCATAGCCGAAACAATGTTATCGGGGCAACTTAGGTTAAATACCAAAATTTCAATTTCATTATCCATACAAAGTGAGGCTGCGGTACTATCCATAACATGAAGACCTTGCTTTAAAACCTCTAAATGCGAAAGAGTATCATACTTTTTAGCATCAGGATTAAGCTTGGGGTCACTATCATAAACGCCATCAACATTAGTGGCTTTAAATATAACATCTGCTCCAATTTCTGCCGCACGCAAAGCCGCCGCCGTATCGGTTGAAAAGAAGGGATTACCTGTTCCGCAGCCGAAAATAACAACTCTTCCTTTTTCTAAATGGCGTACTGCCTTGTTGCGAATATAAGGCTCAGCTATTTGCCTCATTTCAATTGCGGTTTGAACTCGGGCGGTAACACCAACCTGCTCCAAGGCATCTGCCAAGGCTAATGAATTTATTGAGGTTGCAAGCATACCCATATGGTCAGCCCTTGTTCTATCCATCTTACCGCTGCTTCTGCCACGCCAAAAATTGCCGCCGCCAACAACAATAGCAACCTGAACACCCATATCAACACAGGTCTTAACCCTTTCACAAACCTCTAAAACCTTATCAAAATCTATTCCTACTCCCTTTTCACCGGCAAGAACCTCGCCGCTGAGTTTAAGCAGAACTCGTTTATAAATCGGTTTCATTTGATTTACACCCCGCATATTTTAATTATATATATTTTACATTATATAAAGAATAATGTCAATGCAAATATACTTAAATTAAAATGAACTTTTTTTGCAATACCCCTTGAAATCGAATTAATTTGTGTTACAATTAACATATACATTTCACAAAAGGAGTTTTAATATGAAAAAGGAAGTTTTAGTTGAAATATCCGCCCGCCATGTTCACGTTTCAAAAGAGGCATTAGAGGTGCTTTTTGGAGAGGGATATGAATTAACAAATAAGAAAGACCTTTCGCAACCTGGCCAGTTTGCCTGCGAAGAAAAGGTTACAATAGTTGGCACAAAGGGCTCCTTAAAGGCATCTATTTTAGGCCCTGTTCGTCCTGATACTCAGGTTGAACTTTCCTTGACCGATGCTCGCTCTATCGGTGTTACAGCACCCATTAGAGAATCAGGTGATATAAAGGAAAGTGGTGCTTGCAAGCTTATAGGTCCCGCAGGAGAAATTGAAATTACCGAGGGTGTTATTGCCGCAAAACGCCATATACATATGACAACAGCTGATGCCGAGAAATACGGTATTACCGATAAGCAAATCGTTAGCGTTAAGCTTGATACCAACGGTAGAGCTCTTATTTTCGGCGATGTTGTTGCCCGTGTTAGTGATAGCTATGCTCTCGCTATGCATATCGATACCGACGAGGCAAACGCTGCCTGCGTTCCGGGAAGCTGTATCGGAGAAATCCTTGCTTAATCCCGCAGGGCTTTATCTCCACATACCGTTTTGCGAGAAAAAGTGTAATTATTGTGATTTTTATTCAACCTTCGCAACCGATGAGCTTTTGGATAATTACACCGCTTGCCTGATAGAAAAAATAAAACAATGGGGCGGCAGCTTTAACCGCCCCATTGATACTATTTATCTCGGTGGCGGAACTCCAAGCCTGCTCTCTTTTAGGCTCGGTTCGGTTATAACCGCAGTTAAAGAAAATTTTGAGGTTTTGCCAAATTCGGAAATTACCTTGGAGCTTAACCCCTCAAAAGACATAAAGCCCGTTTTACAATATGCCCGTTTGGCTGGAATAAACCGCCTTTCAATAGGTGCACAAAGCGGCATTAACCATGAACTTAAAACACTCGGCAGAACCCACACCGCAGAGGATACTAAAAGGGCTGTTTTTTTAGCAAGACAGCTTGGTTTTAATAACATTTCGCTCGATATTATGTTGGGTCTTCCATCTTCGTCCGCCAAAACGCTCCAACAAAGTCTTAACTTTTTAGATTCATTATATCCCGAGCATATCTCGGCATATATGCTAAAAATCGAAGAAAAAACTGCATTTTATCTTAAAAAGGATAGCCTTTGCTTGCCAACCGATGAAAAGACCGCCGAGCAATATCTTTTAATGTGTGACTTTTTTGAGAGCCGAGGCTACTGCCATTATGAGATTTCAAACCTTGCAAAAAATGGCTTTGAAAGCCGCCACAATTTAAAATATTGGCAAGGTGATGATTATTTGGGTTTAGGGCCCTCGGCCCACTCAAATATTAATAAAAAGCGATTTTACTTTGAACGAGATTTAAAGGGCTTTTTAAACCAAAACGCCCCCATACCTGATGGCGAAAGCGGTGGAATAGATGAATTTGTTATGCTTCGCCTTCGACTTAAAAATGGAATAGATTTTAACGAATTTCAAGAGCAATTTAAAGCCCCTTTCCCTCCAAAAGCATTAGAGCTTTGCAAAAAATTAGAAAAAGTAGGGCTTTGCAAAATAGACTCTCGCCACCTCCGGCTTACAAATAACGGAATGCTTTTATCCAATAGCATTATCACTGAAATTATGGAGACATTAGAATGAAAACCTTAAAAATCCATTTGATAAGACACGGTTCGACCGACGCTAACATTTTAGGGCAATATATCGGCTCCAAAACCGATCTGCCCCTCTCGCCCGAAGGACTTTCTGAGCTTCGTTTGTTAAAGGAAAGCATTGAATATCCAGAAATCGAGCTGCTTTATTCAAGTCCTATGCTCCGTTGCCGCCAAACCGCCGCACTTCTTTTTCCCGATAAAGCGGTTATCGCAGTTGAAAATTTAACCGAGTATGATTTCGGAGATTTCGAAGGTAAAACTGCTGCCGAGCTTGAAGCCCACCCTGATTTTTTCGAGTGGACAAGCGGCAAGCTTTCCAAAACTCCAAACGGGGAGGAAAATTCCGATTTCATTAAAAGGCTTTGTATAGGTCTTAACCAAATCGTTCTTGATATGCTCGAAAAGGGCGTTAGTGAGTCTGCTGTTATAATGCACGGTGGCGCAATAATGATGCTGCTTGCCGCAACCGCAGTTCCTCGCCATTCCCCTGTGGAATACACTGCCGACTGCGGTAGAGGCTATTCTTTGCTAATCACCCCCTCGCTTTACCATAAAAGCGGCATTGTTGAACTTTACGATATAATTTAATAAAACGTAAATTTTTGCCTGACAGTTTTTTTAACTGTCGGGCATTTTTTGTTCTATTCGGGGACAACCTTTTCATAAAATTAAGCATAGAAAAAATTTTTAACAAAAAGGATTGAGAGTTTATGAACAATGCCGAAAGATTTGATTCTGTGCTTTATGCAGTAACCGAGCCTATAAAAAGTCTGCTGTCGGGCCTTCCCGAAACAGTAAAAGCCAACACACAAGAAATTCGCCTTAGAATAGGGCTTCCTATCGCCTTAACCGTATCCTCTGAAACCGTTTTTTTAAGAAGTGACGGAAATCTTTGCTTTTATAATTCCCTCGATCTTCCAAAGGCCTCGCAAAAGGATATCGAAAATTGCTTTTCCTTGCTTTGCGGAAACTCAATTTATGCCCACACCGATGAGCTGAAACAAGGCTTTGTTTCGATGAAAAACGGTTCTCGTGCGGGCGTTTGCGGAACTCTTTGCGAAAACGGATTTATGAAGGACATTAGCGGAATTAACATAAGAATTGCAAAGGAAATTTACGGTGCAGCGAACGATATAATTAAAAATTATTCCTCGGGAGGTCTTTTAATTGCAGGCGGTGCGGGAACAGGCAAAACAACTATTTTAAGGGACCTTGTGCGCCAAATTTCCTCAGGCTGCCTTGGTAAACTTAAAAGGGTTTGCGTTATTGATAGCCGCTGTGAAATTTCCGGCTCGGCAAAGGGCGGCAGTATTAACAACCTCGGCCCCGCAACCGATGTTCTTATAACGCCCGATAAGGCAAAGGGCATAGAAATTGCCATTAGAACTATGTTCCCCGAGGTTATTGCCTTTGATGAAATCGGAAACCTTGCCGAACTTGGGAGGGTGAGCGAGGGCTTTCTTTCGGGAGTTGAATTTATAACCACAGCCCATATCGGCTCTAAGGAGGAGCTAATGAAGAGAAAAATAACCCGCAACCTTTTAGAAAGCGGTGCAATAAAGCATATAGCTTTACTTCCTTGCCTTTTGGGTGGAGAAATAACCTTTTTAGAGACAAAGGAGCTGCTTTGCCAACCGTGTTTTTAAAGTTTTTGGGGCTTGTTTTGATTTTCATTTCATCTGCCGCCTTTGGATTTTATAAAAGCTTTTCGCTTCGGCAAAAACAAAAAAATTTACTTAAAATTTGCAAAAGTGTTTCTCTTTTGGGCGACCTAATTAGAACAAGCGGTGCCGAAAAAAACGAGCTTTTAGAGAAGGCCTTTGGCGAGGATTTTCTTTCTAAAATTTCCAACTGCCCTTCCTTACTCAAATTAGAAAAAAACTCTCTTTCTCTTTTGGGCGAATTTCTAAATAGCTTTGGCAGTGGTGATGCCGAGGCTGAATATAACCGAAGCAAAGCCTATTGCGAGCTTTTTTATAAAGAATATTATCATTTAGAGGAGCAAAACAGTTCTCAGTGTAAATTATATTCCTCTTTGGGTGTTCTTTTTGGAATAGGCCTTTGTATATTCTTTTTATAGGTGAATTAAATGGATGTTGATTTTATTTTTAAAATTGCCGCTATCGGCATTATAGTTACTGTGCTTAACTTGGTGCTTATTCGCTCCGGACGTGAAGAACAAGCGATGCTTACCACCCTTGCGGGGCTTGTGGTGGTGCTGCTTATGATTGTAAACTCAGTAGCCGAACTTTTTGATACTGTAAAAGACTTGTTTGGATTGTAAAATGGAAATTGTAAAAATTTTGGTGCTTATTTTTTTATGCGCGGTTATTTGCATTATCTTTAAAAGTTACAAGCCCGAATATTCATTTTTAATTATTATCTTTTGCTCGGTAATTGTTTTATCCTTTATTTTGAAAAACTTAATTACCCCGCTTTCGCTGATTGAGCAAAAAATATCACAAAGCGGTATAAACAGCGGTTATTTTAAAACCGCTCTCAAAGCATTAGGTATCGGCTATATAACATCATTTGTAGCAGAGGCTTGTACCGATGCAGGTCTTACTGCATTAGCAGCAAAGGCACAGTTTGCAGGTAAATGTGCCATTTTTCTATTGTCTGTTCCCCTGGTTTTAAGCATACTAGAAACCGCCATAGGATTTGTAAAATGAAAAAAGCAATAATTTGTGTATTATTTTTAATATGGATTTTCACGCTTTCTGCTACCGCCGAAGAAACCGACCTTTACAAAGAACAATTGGAGCAAAGCGGAGCATTGGAACTGGAAGATTCACTATCTGATGAAGTAAAAGAATATTTAGAGCAAAATGATATAGATATTACCGACTATAATTGGGTGAACAATCTGTCAAGCGAAAATGTTTTCGCACATATCTGGAATTTTTTGAGAGGCGGATTTAAAAAGCCGCTAATTTCTCTTGGTTTAATTGTTGCAATTGTCCTAATTAGCGCAGCGCTTTTTGATACCAATAATATCCCCGTAAACTCGGCGGTTATTTATGCCGCCACTTTAGCAATAGCGGGGATAATTGTAGTCCCCGTATTTTCATCCATTAACAGTGCTGTATCGGCTATGAAAACCTGCGCTACATTTATGACTGCTTTCGTACCCGTTTTTGCTGTTATTACAACTGCTTCGGGCAAAGCCGCAACATCAGTCACTATGAGCGGTTTGCTTTTGGGCGCGGCAAATGGTGTGAGTCTGCTTTCTAATTATGTGGTAGTTCCCTTAATCGGCGGGTATTTAAGTGTCAGTATTGCCACAGGGATATCCCCTTTTTTAAATAATAACGGTCTTTCTGCCGCAATTAAAAAACTTTCCCTTTGGATAGTTTCGTTTATATCCACAATCTTTTTAGGCATTTTGAGCATACAAACCGTTGTAAATTCCGCCGCGGACAATCTATCTATGCGCACCGCAAAGTTTATAATCGGCTCTTCCGTACCGGTAGCCGGCGGTATATTATCAGAAGCACTAGGCACCCTTACCGCATCAATGTCGCTTTTAAAATCTTCGGTAGGTATCTATGGCGTGGTTATTTGCGCTGTTATTTTTATACCCATACTAATAGAACTAATACTTTGGCGGTTTTCCCTTTGGGTTGCCGACTTTATTGCGCTCAATTTTTCATTACCTAAAATTTCGTCACTGATACAGGCTATTGACACAGTTTTATCGGTGCTTATAGGCATTATACTCCTAACAGGCGCTATGTTTATTATCTCACTCACAGTTGTTGTAGGAAGTACAAGGACATGACACAATTTTTTACCGCATTTTGCACAGGTTGTATCCTTTTGGGGTTACTTTACATCATCTGCCCCGAAGGTAACATATCAAAACCCATAAAATACACATTTAGCCTTGTCTTTTTATGCCTTGTAATATCTGCCGCAAACATCCCTTTTAAAAACATTTCACTGGAAAGTATTGCTCCGGCAAATAGTCAACAGGACTCAAGTGAAATGCAAATTGCGGCGGCGGAATATGTTTTCGCTTACACATTAAAAGAGCAAAATATAAATTTCAGCGACATTTCAATTTTTACTAATAAATCGCAAGGCGACAGCATAGTAATTAGTAAAGTGGTTATTGTATCGGATGAACCACGGGAAAATATAATCAAAGCATTGGGAGAATTGGCGCAAAATCGAGAGGTTGAAATAGTTAATGAATAATATTTTTTTAAAATATAAAGACAAACTCAAAAACCCCAAGGCGCTCATCATATTAGGTATTGCGGGAATAGTTTTAATCTTTCTTTCAAGCCTTGGTACCGGGAGTGAAAGTTGCGAAAGTACCGATACATTTTTCACCGAATTTTCGGTAGAAGATTACCGCCTGAAACTAACCGAAGATGTAGAGAAAATAGTACAACAAATTACAGGTAATTCTGATGTTACGGTAGTAATCACCCTTGAAAGCGGTATGCGTTATAAATACGCCGATGTGACCGAAGGCTCATCGGAAGATAAAACCGAAAATGACACAGTGCAAACTAGCAGCGAATCAAAGCAGGGTTACATAACCGTAAAAACATCTGACGGCGGTGAGCAGGCCCTGCTTGTTACCGCGCAAATGCCCGAAATACGCGGTGTGGCAATAGTATGTGTAGGCGGGGATAATGAACTTATTGCCGAAAAAATAGAAAATACCGTTACGGCGGCATTAAATATTACATCTCACAGAGTATCTATAGCAGGAGGAAACTGAAATGAAAAAAGGCAAAGTATTAGGCAAAGGTCAATTAGCAGTCGGAGTAATGGTAATCGCATTGGCGGCAGCAATATGGCTAAACACGAAATATATGCCGTCATCTACAAAATATTTAGGTGAGGCTTCCTATGTATCCGCAAAGGCCGATACCGAGACCGCGGCCGATACCAAAACGCAGGACTACTTTGCAACCGCTAAGGCAGAACGCAACAAAACACTCAAAAGTGCTATTGAAACGGTTGAAGAAACCCTTAAAAACGATAAGCTGACTGATAAAGATAAACAAAGTGCGCTTAAAAAGATTGAAGCAATTGCCGACACAATGACAAGAGAAGCTAATATTGAAGCTCTTTTAAAGGCAAAAGGCTTTGAAAAAGCAGTAGCCATAATCGGAGCGGACGGAATAAATATTATCGTAAAATCAGAAGGGCTAACCACAGCAAACACCATGCAAATTCAGGATATTGTTACAACTGAATCTGGTTTAGACCTTTCAAAAATTAAAATTATTCCAACAAAATAAAAAAAAGTTGTAATATTGATAAATAAGTGTTATAATAAGGTAAAGACATTCAAATATATGGAGGTTAAACCTATGGCAAATACAAGCTCCGCTCTTTCAATCAATGTTGACGTTCTTAAAAAAATGACAAAAATGGCCGCTACCGAAATTGACGGTGTAGCAGGCATACCTAATAAGAGTATAGACCTTAAAGGTGTTGTTAAATCTAAAAACCCATTTGCAGGGGTTAAAATCGAGAGTGTAAACGGTGCTTTGGAAATTGTGGTTTACATCATTGTTAAGAAAAGCGCAAATGTTAAAACAGTTGCAGAAGAAGTTCAGGCAAATGTAAAAGATAAAATTCAAACAATGACAGGCTCTGCCGTTACTAAAGTTAACGTTATCATTGCTGATATTGAATTTGACGAGCCCGAAGAATAGTTTTAAAAAGTATTAATTAAGCCGAGTGCAATGCACTCGGCTTTTTACATTTTTAAACATAAAAATCACCTGAAAATATTTATTTTAAGAATTCGCAAGTGGTTTGTAAGGAATAATAGTTTTAAATTATTGTTTGTCGCGTGCCGCGACGGGCAATTACGC
>JAZSLI010000033.1:0-28872 GCA_045535295.1 Acutalibacteraceae bacterium
CGACTTGTCGTCATCAATTACGCCGGAAAGGTCAACGTTCTCGCCATTCTCGTCGAGAACACGGATGTCAAGGCAGAGAGCCTGAAGCTCCTTAACCATAACCTTGAAGGATTCGGGGATACCGGGAGTAGGAATATTCTGCCCCTTGAGTATAGCCTCGAAGGTCTTGGTACGTCCGGTCATATCATCTGACTTAACGGTAAGTATTTCCTGCAGAGTGTAAGCCGCGCCGTATGCCTCAAGTGCCCAAACCTCCATCTCTCCGAAACGCTGACCGCCGAACTGAGCTTTACCGCCCAAAGGCTGCTGAGTAACAAGTGAGTAAGGTCCGGTTGAACGAGCGTGAATCTTATCGTCAACCAAATGATGAAGCTTGAGATAATACATATAACCAACAGTTACGGGATTATCAAAAGGCTCACCTGTTCTACCATCAAATAGCTGGGTTTTAGCATCCTCTCTTAAAGGTATCTTTGAGAAGTCAAGCTTTTCAGAATCCTTATATTCATAACCCTCTGCCTTGGTTGACTTTTCAGCCATCTCAAAGCACTTGCGAATATCTTCCTCGTGTGCACCGTCGAAAACAGGTGTGCAGATATTCCAGCCGAGAGCCTTGGCGGCATATCCCAAGTGAACTTCAAGTACCTGACCGATATTCATACGGGAAGGAACGCCCAAAGGATTAAGAACAATATCAAGCGGTGTTCCGTCGGGTAAAAACGGCATATCCTCACTCGGCAAAATGCGGGAAACAACACCTTTGTTACCGTGTCGTCCAGCCATCTTATCACCAACAGAAATCTTTCTCTTTTGTGCAATATAGCAACGAACAACAACATTAACTCCGGGACTTAATTCCGAGGAATTTTCCCTTGTGAACACCTTAACATCAACAATTGTACCATATTCGCCGTGAGGTACACGAAGCGAGGTATCTCTAACCTCTCTTGCCTTTTCACCGAAGATAGCGCGAAGTAGTCTCTCCTCAGCGGTGAGCTCGGTTTCACCCTTAGGTGTAACCTTACCAACAAGTATATCGCCTGCTGTTACCTCAGCACCAACACGAATAATACCTCTTTCATCAAGGTCCTTTAAGGCATCGTCACCAACGTTTGGAATATCACGAGTAATTTCTTCGGGTCCAAGCTTGGTATCTCTTGCCTCAATTTCATATTCTTCAATGTGAATTGAAGTATAGATATCCTCACGAACAAGTCTTTCGTTAATGAGAACAGCGTCCTCATAGTTATAGCCTTCCCAGGTCATAAAACCAATGAGGGCATTTCTACCGAGCGAAATTTCACCGCCGGAGGTTGCAGGACCATCTGCAATAACCTCGCCCTCGGTCACCTTTTGACCAACATCAACAATTGGCTTTTGGTTTATACAGGTTCCATGGTTTGAACGAAGGAATTTAATAAGCTTATAATCATCAATTTCACCATTGTTAGCACGGACGCTTATAGTATCTGCTGAAACGAAGGTTACCTCACCTGCTCGCTTTGCAAGAACAACAACGCCCGAGTCAATAGCAGCCTTATATTCCATACCTGTTGCAACAACTGGGTTTTCAGGTCTTAAAAGCGGAACCGCCTGCTTCTGCATGTTTGAGCCCATAAGTGCACGGTTTGTATCATCATTTTCAAGGAACGGAATCATCGCAGTTGCAACCGAAACAACCATCTTAGGCGAAACGTCCATATATTCTGCATTTACGGTTTCAACCTCTTGGAAAACGTCACGATAACGGGCGTTAACCTTGCGATTTGTGAAATAGCCTTGCTCATCTAACGGTTCGTTTGCCTGAGCAACAACATACTCGTCCTCCTCATCTGCGGTCATATATTTAACCTCATCCAAAACTCTACCGTTTTCAACCTTACGAAAAGGAGTTTCAATAAAGCCATACTTATTTATTTTAGCAAAGGTTGCTAAGTAGGAAATAAGTCCGATATTAGGACCCTCCGGTGTCTCAATAGGACACATACGACCATAGTGAGTATAGTGAACGTCACGAACCTCAAAGGATGCACGATCTCTTGACAAACCGCCGGGACCCAATGCCGATAAACGACGCTTATGGGTTAACTCTGAGAGTGGGTTTGTTTGATCCATAAACTGCGAAAGCGGTGATGAACCAAAGAACTCCTTAATAGCGGCAACAACAGGCCTTATATTAATAAGAGACTGTGGTGTGATATTATCGGGGTCCTGAGCGAGAAGGGTCATTTTCTCACGAACTACCCTTTCCATTCTCGAAATACCGATTCTAAACTGGTTCTGCAAAAGCTCACCAACACTGCGAATACGACGGTTACCCAAGTGATCTATATCGTCCACACAGCCAACATTGTGAGGAAGCCCTAAGAAATAGCTTACCGAAGCAAAAATATCATCAACCGTTATGCTCTTAGGAATAAGGTCATCCGCTCTTTCTAAAATAGCGTTGCGGATATCTTCCTTTTCAGTATTGTTTTCAAGGATATCTTTAAGAGCCGCAAAGGAAACCTTTTCGTTTATTCCAAGGCTATCAAGCTCTTCTAATTCCTCGGCAGTAAAATCAACAAAATCGGCAAGGTCAACCATTCCGTTTGAAAGAATTTTAACCTCGCTTACATTTCCCTCGTTATCCTGAACAGTAACATAGGCTGAGCTAACGCCCTTCTTTTCGAGCTGTAATGCAAGCTCTTTGGAAACATTGGTTCCTGCATCAGCCAAAATTTCACCTGTCATCGGGTCAATAACAGGGCGTGACAAAACAAAGCCTCTTAATCTTGCTGCGAGGCTGAGTTTTTTATTATACTTATAACGACCCACACGAGAAATATCATAACGATGGGGGTCAAAGAATAGCTGTTCAAGATAGGTTTTAGCTCCCTCAACGGTTACAGGCTCGCTCGGACGAAGCTTTTTATAAACCTCAATAAGAGCCTCCTCAACCGAATGAGAATCATCGGCATCAAGTGTAGCTAAAAGGCGTTCATCCTCACCCAAAAGCTCACAAATTTCCTCGTTAGAAGCAATTCCTAATGCTCTGATAAGGGTTGTAAGGGGAAGCTTACGGTTCTTATCAATACGAACCGATAAAACATCTGAAACTGATGTTTCATATTCAAGCCAGGCTCCTCTATTTGGAATAATGGTGGAGGAAAAGAGCCTTTTGCCTGTTTTCTCATCAACCTTTTCAGCAAAATAAACACCGGGAGAACGAACTAACTGCGAAACAATCGCACGCTCTGCACCGTTAATAACAAAGGTACCCGATTCGGTCATAAGAGGGAAGTCTCCCATTGAAACTTCGCTTTCCTTGATTTCACCGGTTTCATTGTTAACAAGACGGGCTGTTACACGCAAAGGTGCTGCGTATGTTGTGTCTCTCGCTTTACACTCGGTAACATCATACTTTGGAGTATCCTCCAAGCGATAGTCAATAAAGCTAAGCTGCAAATTACCGCTATAATCGGTTATTGCAGACATATCTCTAAATACCTCACGCAATCCCTCTTCAACAAACCACTTGTATGAGTCTTTCTGAATTTCTATAAGGTTAGGCATATCAATAACTTCGTTTATTTTCGAGAAGGTCATTCTCTCGTTGTTGCCCAACTTTACAGGCTTTACCATTGAAATTGACTCCATAGGTTCACAATCACTCCTCCACAAATTTTCGGCACAATTAGTGCCAATGATGACTGAATGTTAACGGATTTTATACACTTGTAATAAACCAAAAAAATCAGCATAAAATAAATTAGGTGCATAATACCCCATCATCATTAGTAAGTTACAATTATATACTAAAAAAAACCAATAGTCAAGCATTTTTTAAGAAAAAATAACTTTTTTACGATTTTTCCTTAAATATAAAAAAATACGGAAGAATGTCACCTTCATTCTCCCGTATTTCAATATTTGATTAATATGCTTTTCCCCAATAAAGCATTGATTTAGCCTTCTTGCCACAGCAAACACAAGATTCGGCTATTTCCTCTTGCTCAAAGGGTATACATCTCGAGGTTACACCCACTACTTCTTTAAGCTTATCCTCACATTCTCTATCACCGCACCACATAGCTCTAATAAAGCCGGGCTTGTTATCGGCAATTTCTTTCATTTCCTCAATATTATGTGCATCGTATGTCATAACATTTCGGCGCTCAAATGCCTTATTATAAAGTCCATCATGTACTGCTTTTAAAAGCTCAGGGATTTTAGCTTCGAGCTCATCGAGCAAAACAACCGTCTTTTCGCCGTTATCTCGCCTTACAACAACGCAAACATTATTCTCAATATCACGAGGGCCTAACTCAATTCTAAGCGGAACACCCTTCATCTCATATTCAGCAAACTTCCATCCGGGCGACTGGTCGCTATCATCAAGCTTAACTCTGCAAACCGACTTTAACTTCTCATAAACCTCGGCAGCTTTTTCGAGAACACCCTCTTTATGAGTAGCAATAGGAACAATCACTGTTTGAACCGGAGCTACTGCGGGAGGTAAAACCAAACCACTATCATCACCGTGGGTCATAATAAGTGCTCCTATGAGTCTGGTGGTTGTTCCCCAAGAGGTTTGGAATGGATGCACCTGCTTATTATCTTTATCGGTGAACATAATATCAAATGCCTTTGCAAAACCGTCACCAAAATAATGTGAGGTTCCGCTTTGCAAAGCCTTACCGTCGTGCATAAGTGCTTCAATAGTATAAGTATTTTCCGCACCTGCAAAGCGTTCTTTTTCGGTTTTAACGCCCTTGACAACCGGTATTGCAAGAACATTCTCGGCAAATTCGGCATAAACATTAAGCATTTGAATTGTTTCAGCCTGTGCTTCCTCGGCGGTTGAGTGGAGGGTATGCCCCTCTTGCCATAAAAATTCTCTTGAACGAAGGAAGGGTCTTGTTGTCTTTTCCCAACGAACAACATTACACCATTGATTATATAACTTAGGTAAATCTCTATAGGAATGAACTATATTTCTAAAATGGTCGCAAAAAAGGGTTTCAGATGTTGGTCTAACACACATTCTTTCCTCTAACTTTTCTTCACCGCCATGTGTAACCCACGCAACCTCAGGTGCAAAGCCTTCAACGTGATCTTTTTCCTTTTGTAAGAGGCTTTCAGGTATAAACAAAGGCATATAAACATTTTCGTGGCCTGTTGCCTTAAAGCGTGAATCCATTTCACGCTGAATGTTTTCCCAAATTGCATAACCGTAAGGACGAATTATCATACAACCCTTAACCGAAGCATAATCAATAAGCTCAGCTTTAATGCAAACATCAGTATACCATTTCGCAAAATCCTCATCCATTGAGGTTATTGATTTAACAAGCTTTTCCTTAGCCATATTATCACGAAGTGCCCTTCGGCACCCGCTTACCACCTTTCATTTGTGCATATACCTATATATTATAATTTAGTTTTTATTAATTTGCAACATTTTTTAACATTAATATAAATAAAGAGCAAAAATTCAAAAAAGATATTGACAAACTAATAATTTATAGATATCATTTTATTGGTACATTAATCTTAATGTAAATGCATTCAGGAGGAATCAGTTATGATATTTGAAAAGATTAAAACTATTTTAGCAGAACAGTTGGGTGCTAATGAAGCTGATATGACAATGGAAACCAATATTGCAAAGGATTTAGGTGCAGATAGCTTAGATGTTGTTGAGCTTCTTGTTGCAATTGAGGATGAATTCAGTGTTGAGGTTCCCGATGAGGAAATTGAAAACATAAAAACTATTGGCGACCTGGTTGAATATATCCAAAACAATTCATAAATTATAGGAGCAAAACCGCCTGTAAAGAAAATTCTTTATAGGCGGTTTTTTATTTTTTTAATTTTATTGGTAATTTTAGGGCTCGCCGGAGCCACCTTCCTCTTCTCCCTTTTCCTCGTCATTTTCGGGGATTTGAGGCTCATCGGTTTCGTTTCCTTCGCCCGACTCAGGCTTTTCTATCGGGTTTTCTTCTCCGCCTTGCTCATCCTCCGGCTCCTTATTGGATGGGTCATCAGGTGTCTGCTCGGTTGAAGGCTCTTCCTTTTCACTCGAACCTGAACCTGAACCCGAACCTGAACCTGAACCTGAACCTGAACCCGAACCTGAACCCGAAGAACCACTGCTTGCAGGAAATAACTTGCCATACCAGTCGTTCTTTTTAACCCCATTTTCCTCAATATAGGTTTCTTGGGGAATATCGTCATAAATAAATGCGTGTATTAATTCGGTTGCAAAATCGAGGTCAAAATAAACTACTGAGCCCGCAGGAGAATTAGAGGGTGACCTCATCTCATAGCTATGCTTAGGGTCATTAAGCGGAATTCTCGTTTGCTCAAAGGTTGGAGATTTGAGCAAAATATCAAATGCAAGACCTAAAATCTCAGAATAAGATAGCGAGGTCTCCGCACAAGGAATAAGCGCCTTTACAAGTGCCACATACTGTGATTTGTCAAGCGTTAACGCCTTGTTAAAGAGCTGCTCCATAACATAGCGTTGGCGGTCGGTTCGACCGTGGTCATTATTGGTTCCCCAAACATTCACCGCATACCTAATTCTCGAATAGGCAACCGCTTGAACACCGTTTAAAGTGTGCTTCCCCGCTGTTGTAATATAATATTTTTCGGCATTTCTACCGGAGTGAATGCAGATTTCATTGATACATTCATTAAACCTGCGCGGTTTAAACGAAACCTCATCTTTTGTAAGCTCGGCCTCAATCCCACCAATAGCATCTATTATATCGACCATTCCAAAAAAATTAACGGTTGCATATTCAGAAATATCAAGTCCAAAAGCAAGGTTAAGGGTTTTAATAGCAAGTTCGGGACCGCCCATTTGATATGCACTGTTGATTTTGGCATACTTTGTTTTACCATTATATTTTATAGGGACCAAGGTATCTCTCATTATGGAAATTATTTTTACCTTTTTTGTAACGGTATTAAGGCTTAAAACCATAATACTATCCGAAAGCCCCTTAAAAGAGCCGACTTCTCGTGTATCTATTCCAAAAAGAGCGACGTTAACAATATTTTTATCAATTATATTTTCAAAACCTAAGTCCTCGGGCTTCTTTGTTATTTTATTATAGTTATAATCAAAGACAGAAAAGAATATTCCCGCTAAAACAGAAAACACCAAAATAACACAAAGTGCAGTTATCATTGATGCCTTTTGCCAAGCCTTGCGCTTTTTCCACCATTTGATAATTGCTCCCTTTATTCCTCTTTGCTTTTTAGCATATTTCCCTTTTTTTGCAAACGAGCTGCTTGAATAAACTTCTTCAAAGCTTACCCCGCTCATGCTCGAATCGGATATTATATCCTCGAAAACCTCGTTTTCACCCGAAGTGAAATTATTTAAATCTTTATTTTCCATAAAAGCCTCTATTAAATCTTAACTTTCTTTTTTCTCTTTAATCACAGGCGGTGTATATCCCTGTGCAAACCAATCATTTTTTTCTATTCCGTTTTGAGCGATATAATCCTCTGGCTTAATATCATCGTAAATAAAGCTATGGATTATGTTTGCTGCAAAATTAAGGTCATAATAAACCACCGAACCCGCATTCGTTTTAGGTGTTGGCATTGTATAATCGGTAAATGGTACTCTGCTTTGCTCAAAGGTTGGCGAATATAAAAGCATTTTGAGCGCTATATTAAGTATTTCTGTATATGAAAGGGAGGTTTGGCAATAAGGCGCAAGCTCGCCAATTATATCAACAAAATCCGCCTTTTTAAGACTAAGCGCCTTTGTAAAAAGCTGTTGCAAAACATAACGCTGGCGGTCGGTTCGGCCATAGTCGTTACTTGTTCCATCAATGGTTGAAGTAGAACGAATTCTCGAATAACTAACCGCCTGCAAACCATTAAGATGATTTTTACCCGCTGCCGAGAGCTTATAATCAGATTTATCTCCACCATATTTCTTTGCTTGTTCACTTATGGTGTTATTAATTACCTTTATTTCCGCTTGGGTGAGCTCAATATCAACTCCTCCCACTGCATCAATTATATTTTCCATTCCCGAAAAATTAACTGTCGCATATTCCGAAATATCAAGAGCAAAAACCGAATTAAGTGTTTTAATTGCCAATTCGGGACCACCGCTTGCATACGCACTATTGATTTTTGAGTATTTTACATTGCCGTTTTTCTCAATCGGAACAAACGAATCCCTTAAAACCGAAATAAGCTTTATTTTCTTATTGGTTGTGTTGAGGCTTAAAATCATTATACTGTCCGACCGACCGCTAAAAGAGGTTTTGCTTCTTGTATCAACACCAAAAAGTGCAATATTTATTATTTCGTCCTTTATAACCTCCTCGAAGCCTAAATCCTCGGTCGAGGAATCTAACTTATGATATTTATAGTTAAACTTTGTTCTTACATATATTATACCAACCGTTGCAATAATTAAAGTAAATGCCATAAAGGAAGCAAGAATTATTATTAAAACAGAAAGCGATGAACGCTTTTTCTTTTCTTTCTTTTCGGTTCCACTCATTATTATCACCCGATTCTTAAATAATTTCTTTATATATATCGCCTTTTTTAATTCCAGTTGTTTCGGCGGCCTGCTTTGCCGCAAAGGAGGTTGCTTTTCCTTCCTTTATAAGTTCCTTTGCAATTTTAACCGCATCCGATAAGGTGTATGTAACAGTCTCGCTTTTTGCTCCTTCAACTATAAGCACAAACTCTCCCTTTGGGGTGTTTTGCTCATAAAACTCTATCGCCTGTGATATAGTTGTGATTGTTACGCTCTCGTGAATTTTGGTTATTTCTCTTGCTAAAACTATTCTTCGCTCACCAAAATATTTAAGCATATCTTTAAGGGTTGCAAGTAGCTTATGAGGTGCCTCGTAAAAAATCATTGTGCGTTTAAAATCCTTCAACTCATCTAAATGAGAGCGCCTGCTGATTTTATTCATCGATAAAAAACCTTCAAAGGAAAATCTTCCGCAAGGAAAACCCGAAATGCTAATAGCGGTTATGAGTGCACTCGGTCCCGGCACTGCTTCAACCTCAATTCCAAGCTCTCTTGCTTTTCTAACCAAATCTTCGCCAGGGTCGGAAATAGCGGGCATCCCCGCATCCGAAACAACTGCGCAGGACTCCCCGTTTAACATTCGGTCAATTATTAAATTTCCCTTTGTGTTCTTGTTATGCTCGTAATATGCGAGCATTTCTTTTTTTATATCAAAATGGTTAAGCAGTTTTGCCGTAACTCTTGTGTCTTCCGCTGCAATAAAATCAACCTTTTCAAGTGTTTCCACTGCTCTCGGACTCATATCGCCGAGATTACCGATAGGCGTTCCCACAACATAAAGCTTTCCACTCATTTTTAAAGGTAGGCCTCCTTATAAGGTCCGTAAATTTCAATCATTTCGGGTGAAAACTCACCTTTTTCCTCAACATAAAGTGTAGGCTCAATTCTAAGCCCTGTATTTGCGCATCTTTTGCCCTCAACCAAAACGAGCCAAGGCTCTTCGCCTTTTCTTTGGCAAACAAGCCTTAACCTTTTGGGCTCTATTTTATGAAAAGACATAAGCCTTATTAGCTCTGCCAATCTTTCGGGACGATGGCACATACAAAGTCTACCCGAGGTTTGAAGTAATTTAGATGCAACGAAAATTATATCCTCTAATTTGCAAGCAACCTCGTGCCTTGCAACACAGTCCACCTTGTCAGGATTTTTTAGTCCCGCACCCGCTGCTTTATAGGGAGGATTGCAGGTAACAAGTGTGTTACATCCAAACCCCGTTTTGCCTTTAAGCTCGGTTAAATTACTGTTAATTACCTCAAAATCTTTTATTCCCTGCTCTTTAACTGTTAATTGGAGTAAATCGGTTGCTTCCTTACTTATATCAACACCAACCGCCGAGGCAAGCTTACCGTCTCTTTTCATTATAAGCGGAATAATACCGCAACCAGTGCCTAAATCAACAAGCCTGTCCTGCGGCTTTGCTAAGGAAAAATGGCTCAACAAAACCGCATCAGTTCCAAAGGTGTGGTGCTGAGTAACATTAACATAAAAACCGTTTCCGAGCGGTTCTTTTTTTATAATCTGCTCCATTTAACACCTTGAGGAGTATCCTCTAATGCAATACCCATTTCTTTTAATTTATCTCTGATTTCATCGGCAGTTTTAAAGTCCTTTGCCTTTCTGGCATCGGTTCTTTTTTGTATAAGTGCTTCGATTTCCTCATCAAGACTTTCATTTTTTCTGTTATAAACAAGACCTAAAACGCCCGTTAGTTGATCAAACATATCAGCACAGGCTGAAAGGGTTTCTTTTCCAGCATTATTTGCAATAACGGTATTTATATCTCTAACAAGATTAAATATTGCTGCTAAGGCATCTGCTGTGTTGAGGTCATCCTCCATAGCATCAATAAACTCTTGCTTGCGAGCTGATATAAACTCAGGAATTTCGCCACCCTCACCTGCATTTTTAAGAGCAAAATCAATGTTGTCTCGGCAATTATAAAGTCTTTCAAGTGAATTTTTAGCCTGCTCTATTATATCAACCGAATAGTTAATCGGTCCCCTATACTGCGATGAGATAAGGAAATAACGAATGGGCTCATAACCATAAATATTTGCAACATCACGAACAGTAAAGAAATTGTTTAGTGATTTTGACATTTTATGATTATCAACATTTATAAATCCATTATGCATCCAATAGTGAGCAAAATCGCAACCGTTTGCCGCCTCACTTTGTGCTATTTCGTTTTCGTGATGAGGAAAAATAAGGTCAAGCCCGCCGCAGTGAATATCTATTGTTTTTCCTAAATATCTTCCTGCCATAGCCGAACATTCAATATGCCAACCGGGTCTGCCATCTCCCCAAGGAGAAGTCCAAAAAGGCTCGCCCGGCTTAGCACCCTTCCAAAGACAAAAATCCATTGGATTTTCTTTTATATCGCCAACCTCTATTCTGGCACCTGCCTCTAAATCCTCTAAGGGCTGATGCGAAAGCTTGCCATAGCCATCAAAATTCTTGGCTCTATAATAAACATCACCGCCTGAGGTATAAGCATAACCGTTTTCCATAAGCGAGGAAATAATGCTTTGAATTTGTTCGATATTTTCGGTTGCTCTGGGATGAACTGTTGCCTCCTTAACATTAAGGCCCTTGGCGTCAACCCAAAACTCATTTATAAATTTCTCAGCAACCTCAGGAACAGTTATTCCCTCCTCGTTTGCCTTTTTAATTAGCTTATCATCTATATCGGTAAAATTCTGAACAAAATTAACCTTATAGCCTCTCCATTCAAAATATCTGCGCAAAACATCGAAAACGCAAAGAGGCCTTGCATTTCCTATATGAATATAGTTATAAACAGTAGGACCGCAGGCATAAATCTTTACCTCTCCCTCTTTAATAGGAATAAACTCATCCTTATTGCGTGTTAATGTGTTAAAAATTTTCATTACCTTTTATCTCCTATATTGCTAATAACATTTTCAAGCTCATTAATTCTCTTTTCCAAGCTTTCCATTTTTTGCTTAACGGGGTCGGGAATATGAATTTGGTCAAGCTCAACCCTTTTTCCGTCCTGCCTAACAACACGGGCAGGAACACCAACAACAGTAGAATTCGGCGGCACCTCTTCAAGCACAACCGCACCTGCGGCAACTCGGGAATTATCCCCGATTTTAAAAGGACCTAAAACCTTTGCTCCCGCACTTATCATAACATTGTTGCCAATGGTTGGATGTCGCTTTCCGGTGTCTTTTCCCGTTCCGCCTAAGGTTACACCCTGATAAATAAGAACATCGTCTCCTATTTCGGTAGTTTCACCTATAACAATTCCAGTTCCGTGGTCTATAACAAGCCTTCTGCCAATAGTGGCACCAGGGTGGATTTCAATACCCGTTTTTCTTGCCGCTCTTTGCGAAACAAAACGGGCTAAGAAATTCAAGCCGTGTTTATAATAAAAATGTGCCCTTCGGTGCATTCTTATTGCCTTAAATCCGGGATAAAGAAAATAAATTTCCAAATCGCTTTTTGCAGCAGGGTCACGGTCTCTGAATGCCTTTATATCCTCTTTTAGTCGATTAAACAACTGTGTCACCTACTTTTTTATTTTGCGTTGGAAATATATTCTCTTCCACCGTAAATATAAATTGCTCCCGAAATAACACAAAGTATTGCCGAAAGCCAGAATAACGCAATAATAACAATATTCAGAATGTCGAATGTTGCGGCTTCAAGTGGCACAAACTCATTTAAAGCATATACCGCTAAGGCCAAAATAATACCTGCCATTTGACTAACTGTTTTGCACTTTCCCCACATATTAGCCGCAACCACCTTGCCGCCTGCGGTAACCGCAACAAGTCTTATGGAAGAAACCGCAAACTCCCTAAACAAAACGATAAAAGTAATAACAACAATATGCCAAGCAAATTTTGTGCCTCCAAAGATAAACATAAAGCCCAAATATGCACTTGTTGTGAGCATTTTATCTGCCAACGGGTCCATAAATTTGCCAAAATCAGTCACCATATTATACTTTCTTGCCATCTTACCGTCAATCATATCAGTAAGAGATGCGGCAATAAATAAAACAAGTGAAATAGCATAATGATAGGGAAAAGCTATTAACATAACTGCCATAAAAACGGGGGTTGCAATCATTCTTGCTAACGTTAATTTATTTGGTGTATTCATTCTTCCATTTCTCCTAACAAATCATATTCTAAACAATCATTAACTCTAACCATAACATATTCACCTATTTTAAGGGGACGTTTGGTCATAAAGAAAATTTTTCCATCTATTTCAGGCGCATCTGCCTTTGTTCTGCCGAAATAGCATTTTATATAATCATCATAGCCTTCAATTAAAACCTCTTGCAAGCTTCCTAATTTTTGCTCGTTCTTTTTGGCTGCAATGCTTAATTGAAGCTCCATTATGTTTTCCATTCGGTCAATTTTAGTTTGTTCATCAATTTGATTTTCAAGCTGAGCGGCGGCTGTGCCCTCCTCAGCGGAATAGGTGAAGCAGCCTAAACGGTCAAACTCCTTTTGTTTAACAAACTCTGCCAAAGAGCAAAACTGCTCATCGGTTTCAGAGGGAAAACCTGTAATAAAGGTTGTTCTAATTGTTATCTCAGGGATTTTTTCTCTTATTCTATCAATAAGCTGAGATATGCTTTGCTCATTTCCCTTGCGATTCATTTTTTTTAGAATTTCGCCATTTATATGCTGAAGCGGTATATCAAGATATTTAACCAGCTTGTCCTGCTTAGCAATAACCTCTAAAAGCTTATCGGTTATCTTATCGGGATAGGTGTAAAGCGTTCTTATCCAGTGTAGCCCATCAATTTTGCAAAGTTCTTCTAATAACTCGGCTAATTTTGGCTCGCCGTATATATCTGTTCCGTAGGCGGTAGTATCCTGAGCAACAACAATAAGCTCGGAAACACCTCTTTTTGCTAACTGCTCGGCCTCTTTAACACATTCTTCAATAGTTCTGCTTCTCATTCTGCCCCTTATTTTAGGTATTGCGCAGTAGGTACAGCAGTTATCACAACCATCAGCAATTTTAAGATAGGCACTAAAAGGATACCCGCCCAAAATTCTATCTCCATTTAAGGGCAAATCGGTTTTTTCGCCATAGGAATTTTGCTTTTTACCCTCAATAGCATTTTTGGCTATCTCGGCTATTTTGGAGTTAGAACCTATTCCAACGCAAACATCAACCTCGCACATTTCCTCAGTAACATCGTCACGGTATCTCTCAGCCAAGCAACCCGTAACTATAAGAGCCTTGCAGCTGCCATCCTTCTTATATTCTGCCGCTTCTAAAATATTCTCAATAGCCTCGGCCTTGGCGGCTTCTATAAAGCCGCAAGTATTAATGATTATAACATCTGCCTCGGCTTGTAATGGGGTTATTTCAAACCCGCCATCAGCCAAAAGGCTTAGCATCATTTCGGCATCTACCTGATTTTTAGGACACCCTAACGACACCATACTAACCTTATACATCTAACAATCCTCGCTAAAATCAAGTTCCTTTATTTTTTTGCTCATTGCCGCTCTAACAGCGCTATAAGAAAAGCCTTTTCTTATAAGCGCCGCAAAAACCTTTTTGGGCCCATCCTCCAAGGTTAATTTATAGGCATATTTTCCATCTAACAAGGCGGCAAGCTTTATTTGTTCATCGGAATCGGTTTCTTCCAAAACCTGCTTTGCTAAATCAAGCGGTACTCCTCTTGAAAGCATTTTACTAACTGCCTCACGCTTAGAAACATTTGCTTCATTAAGCCGCACAGCCATTCGTTCGGCATATCTAATATCCGAAACGAGCTCTAACTCGCAAAGCTTACTTAACACCATCGCACAGGCTCTTTTATCAAAGCCTGCCTTTAAAAGCTTATTATAAAGTGCCTTTTCGGTGTAATCCATTCGGTCAAGATACCATAACGCTCTGCTCTTTGCTCGTTTATAATCGGAATCCAGCCTTAACCGCTCTAAATCCTCATAAGAAAGCTCCGTGTCGGTGCAAAGCCCTTGCTCTAAAACAAGCTCGGTATCCAATAAAACCTCTGTTCCGTCACAAAAGCAAAGCCTTGTTAAATGCTTTTTATCCTTAATAATTTGCTTTATGAGCATTATTCATCAACCGCTATGTCAATATCAACGCTCTTGCGTGGTCGAGCTATTGGCTCCTGGGGCATAATTTCTATTGCATCGTCACCTGAGCTTACAGCACCCTCTGCTTCATTTCCCTCGCTTACAGCATTCATTATCTTGCTTTCGATTTCCTCTGCCAATTCGGCATTATCTTCAAATAGCTTTTTAACATTGTCTCTTCCCTGACCCAAACGGGTTTCACCATAATAGAACCAAGCTCCCGACTTTTTAATAACTCCAAGCTCAACACCCGCATCAACAACCTCGCCCGTATGCGAAATTCCTGTTCCATACATAATATCAAATTCGGCAGTTTTAAAGGGAGGAGCAACCTTGTTTTTAACAATTTTTGCCTTTGTGTGTGTACCAATAATATCGCTGCCCTCTTTAATAGGCTCACCCTTACGAACATCTATTCTAACACTCGAATAAAATTTAAGTGCTCTACCGCCGGGGGTAGTTTCGGGGTTACCGTACATAACACCAATTTTTTCTCTCAACTGATTTATAAATATAGCAGCACAGTTTGATTTAGAAAGTGCACCTGCTAACTTTCTAAGTGCCTGTGACATAAGACGAGCCAACTGTCCAACATGGTTATCACCCATTTCACCGTCAATTTCAGCACGGGTTACAAGAGCTGCAACCGAGTCGATAACGATTATATCAACTGCGCCCGAGCGAACAAGTGCCTCGGCAATTTCGAGAGCCTGCTCACCAGAATCGGGCTGTGAAACCAAAAGGCTATCAATATCAACACCGAGATGACCTGCGTAAACAGGGTCAAGTGCGTGTTCAACATCTATAAATGCTGCTGTGCCGCCTGCCTTTTGAGCCTCGGCTACACAGTGTAAAGCAACGGTTGTTTTACCCGAGGATTCAGGTCCGTAAATTTCAACTATTCTACCCTTTGGTATACCGCCTATTCCAAGTGCGATATCAAGCATTAGCGAGCCTGTTTTAATATGTTCAACATTCATTGCGCTATTTTCGCCTAAACGCATTACCGCACCCTTACCGAATTTTTTCTCAATTTGGTCCATTGCGGTTTTTAATGCCTTTTGCTTTTCTTCATCTTCAATTTTTCTAACCGGTTCCTTTGTATTTTGTAGCTTTGCCATTTTAACTGCCACCTTCCTCAAATTATTGTTTAATACCACAAACTACTCTTTGGATTTCGCCTATATCTTTTTTAACTGTTATATCTTTATAGCCTGCAAGCATTAATAGCTCTGCAACCTTTTGTGCTTTATTTATTCCTACCTCAAAGCAAATCATACCGCCTGATTTAAGAGACCCACTGTAATTTTCAATTATTGCCTTATAAAATTCCATTCCCTCATCCCTTGCCAAAAGAGCCGTTTCAGGTTCAAAATGGGTTTCGGGTGAAATAAGGCTAAATTCCTCTTGCGGAATATAAGGCGGATTACTAACAATCAGGTCATATTGCCTATCATTAGCCGTGCCCTCAAAAATATCTCCCTTTACTAAAAGGGTATTATCCGCCTCTAACACCTTCGCATTTTTTGTTGCATAGGCCATTGCCTCGTCAAACCTTTCAACCAAGCAAACAAAGCAGGATGGCATTTCCTTTGCAAGTGTTATTCCAATGCAGCCGCTTCCTGCGCATAAATCAAGAATTTTTGGTTCTTTTTTATCCTTAATAAATTGAAGGGCTGCTTGTATAAGTGTTTCGGTATCAGCTCTTGGCACCAAAACTCCCGGACCAACATAAAACTCTCTACCGTAAAAATCCCATTTGCCAAATATATACTGCAAGGGATACCGAATTTCGCGTTGCCTTAAAAGCGCTGTTAAATTATTTTGCTGAAATTCGGTTAAAGAATTATTGTAATTAGCAAGAATTTGAGGAGCGCTATATCCCGTTATATGCTTTAAAATTTGCTTTGCCTCGAAAACATAATCCTCAATCCCTGCATCCTTTAATTTCTTTTTGGTTGAATTATAGGCTTCAAATATCGTCATTCCCGTTTTCTTCTGCCTTTTCCTCGTTATTATCTATACTGCGGTCAACATCAGGAACCTGCGGCTCGCAGGCTTTAAGTGCCGCTATTGCAATTTCTATCATATCAGCTTCGGGTTCCTTTGTGGTTATTCTTTGGAGCCAAAGTCCCGGTGCCGAGATTATTCTTGTTAGTGTGTTATCATACTTGCCGCAGAATTTAAGCACCTCATAGCCCACGCCGCATATAAGCGGAATCATTAAAATCTTTATTTCAACCCAAACCCAAGCCAAATTATAAACCGAAGGAAATATCATTTGAACAAGGGTTGAAAAGATAACACTTATAAGAATCATAAGTATTAAAAATGAGGTTCCGCATCTTGGATGAAAACGACTTTGCTTCTTAACATTTTCAACCGTTAGAGGCAAGCCCTTTTCATAACAGAAAATAGTTTTATGCTCGGCTCCATGATACATAAATACGCGCCTTATATCCTTCATAAACGAAACCGCCCAAACATAAGCCACAAAAATCGCAAGCTTTAAAAGCTGCTCAATTCCCGAACGCAAAAGCTTACTTTCAATGTTAACACTAAAAATCCATTCTATCGCCGAAACAAAAAGACGGGGCAACAGCATAAAAAGCACAACCGCAAGTATAACACCCAAAACAGTGCCGATAACCATAACAATATTAATCAGTGTGCTATTTTCCTTTTTTGGTTCTTGTGTCTTTTCCTCTTCTAAATCGGTGAAGCCCGATTTATCTGCCGAAAACATTAATGCCTTATAGCCTTGAAGCATTGCTTCGATATATCCAACTATGCCTCTTATAACGGGCAGGGAAAGAATTTTATACTTTTCTTTTAGACTGTTTTGTTCGAGATAGCTTATATCTATCTCCCCGCTCGGAAGCCTTACTCCTATGGCGGTTTTTTCAGGGCTTTTCATCATTATTCCTTCGATTAATGCCTGCCCGCCTATTGATGTGTATTTACCCATTATTTTCTCCCTTAATTTCAATTACTGCTTCTGGCTCGGTTATTGCCTCTGGCTCATAAAGCGGAAGCACTATTGTAACCGTTGTTCCAACACCCTCCGTACTTTGAACAAACAAAAGTCCTTGGTGTTGCTTGATTATTTCATCGGCAACCGCAAGTCCGATTCCCGAACCTCTTATAGTTTTGTTAGCCTTGTAAAACTTTTCTTTAACTCGGTCAATATCCTGAGCCGGAATTCCAACACCGGTATCGCTAACCGAGATTCTAACACAGCCTTCCTCTTTTAACTGATTAACGAGAACCTGTCCACCACTTTCGGTGTATTTAACTGCGTTATCAATAATATTTATAAATACCTGCTTCAATCGGTTGGTGTCTCCCATAACCTGCAATTCCTCAGCAGGCTTTGTGTAAATTATTTCAATACCGTTCTTTTTGGAAAGCTCAACATACATATCCACCGATTCGGATAAAAGCTTTGAAATGTTGAGTGGTTGGGAAACAACCGTCATCCTGCCGGTTTGTATTCGAGAAAAATCAAGCAACTCTTCAACCAAGCCTGAAAGACGGTCAGCCTCCGAAAGAACAACATCCAGCCCTCTTCTAACAAGCTCCTCATCCGTTCCAACCGACATTTTAGCGGTTTCGCCCCAACCTCTAATAGCTGTGAGCGGTGTTCTCAATTCGTGGGAAACTGAAGAGATAAAATCGTTTTTAAGGCTTTCTGCCTGATTAAGCTCAGCCGCCATATAGTTTATGGTGTCACAAAGCTCACCGATTTCATCATTCTTCTTTATAGCAATTCTCGATTCAAACTCACCCATCGCAATTTTTCTGGCAGTATTGCTAACATCTCTTATCGGCTTAACAATGGAGGCTATAAAATATCCTCCCGAAAAAGCACAAAAAATAAGAATAACCGCCGCTATTGCCACAACAACTATAACGAAATTATTTATCATTTGATTAGCGGTTTTCATTGAAGTAATCCAGCGGTAAGCTCCAATTCTTTTGCCCTGTGAATCATAAATGATATTAGTGCCCGACATTATGGGCTCGCCATCAATCGTTTTGCTGTTTGCAACCGCAAATTTACCCGTTTGCTTTGCCTGCTCATAATCGGGCATATTGTTTTCGTTAGATAAAAAGCCCGTTGTTGAAACAACAATGCTATCATTTTGGTCAATTACTTGAACCTCGATTTTGTTTTTATATTTAAATTCCGCCGCTATTGCAATAGCGGTATCATTAAAGGATGCCTTGTTTATTGAAGAGAGAGCATAGAACTCGTAAGCATAATCGTTTGCAAGGTCTCTTATCCTCTCGGTGTAAATGGATTTAAAAAGCACCGACGAAGCAACCGCAACAGTGCAAACTAATAATGCAACAACCAAGAAGATATTGAAAAACCATCTAACTGCAATACTTTTAAACTTAATTTCGAACTGCATAAGCCGCTCCTTTCCGCTTTTTTTATTCTAAAATTTTACGGGCTCCACTTATAGCCCATTCCCCAAACCGTGATAAGATGCTTCGGTTCTGAGGGGTCGTCTTCTATCTTCTTTCTCAGTCTTCTAATGTTAACATCAACTATTTTTTCTTCGCCGTAATAGTTACTGCCCCAAACTCTGGTTAAAATATCGGTTCTGTCAAGTGCAATATCGGGATTATTGAAAAAATATTCTATCATTTGAAACTCAACCTGTGTAAGCTCAATGTTAACTCCGTTTTTAAGCAAGGTCCTACGCCTTAAATTGAGCGAAAATTCGCCAAGAGTTATATCATCCGAAATAATAACAGATGGCTTGTTATTTTGCATTTCTACCCGTCTATAAAGCGAATCTACACGGGCTAAAAGCTCGGTTGGACTAAAAGGCTTTGTTATGTAGTCATCAGCGCCTATCATCAGCCCGCTTATTTTATCCATTTCTTGTGTGCGAGCGGTGAGCATAATAATTCCAAGCGTTTCACTTCTTTTTCTTAATTCCTTGCAAAGCGCAAAACCGTCCATTCCCGGCATTGTGATATCGAGCAAGGCAATATCAAAGCCTTGCAAATCATTATCATAAATTTCAAGTGCTTCCTCGCCCGAACCCGCTTCTTCAACATCGTAGCCAACTCTTTTAAGGTTTATGGCTTCAAATTCTCTTATTGCCGCCTCGTCTTCAACTATTAAAATACGCTTCAATTCACACACTCCTATTCAATAAATGCAAAATTGCTTTTAACCGTTTCGGCGTTGAAACCATCGGTAGTTGCAGTTTCGAAAATCTTGCAAATATATGAGGTTTCGCCATCATTAACAATTTCAAAGGCTTCCTCGTTTTCATATTTACCTTTATCCCAGCTCGTCTTTTTAACTGCCCTTATATAGAAAAGACTCTCCCCTATCGACATATCCTCGGGGTTATAGCGGTAAACCTCTCTTATTCTATTATCGGTATCTTTAAGCACCGCAATTTTGCCCACCCATTTTTTCGGTATCATTAAGCTATATCCGTCGTTAACATTTATCATTGCGGTTGTTTGGGTGGTAAGCTTTTCACCGTTAAATGAACACCAATTTGTTAAATAAAGCTTTTCATTAACCTCGCCTTTTGTAACCGAAGGAACATTCTCTTGAACCGGAATTTCAATAATACCGTCCCCATTAACATCCTTGCTTTTAAAGGAAATCGGCCTGAGCGTTGCGGTTGTTTCTCTTGTGTCAGGACTGAAAAGTGGGTTAACCAAAGCTCCGCCCTCAAAGAAAAGCACTTCGGTTATTGCTCCAACACCCTTTATCTCATCAATGTAAATCGCAGGTCTTCCTGTTGAAAGGGTTGCAACAATCGGCTCATTTAAGGTTTTCGCTGTGCTATCAAGCTCGCAGGAAGAAACCTCTGAAATACCTTCCTTTGTAAGCACAAAGAGCGATGCCAAGTTTTTCTGTTCGGCAGCTTCAGTTTTTATAATTAGAATTTCATTTTTATCATTCTCATCTAAATCGCAGGTTGTGAAATGGGTATATTTTTGTAGCATTCTTTGAATCAAGGTTGTTTTTCCAACATCATAAACGGCTAACTGCATTTCACTTGTTCCGTAAATTTCCCAACCAACCAATATTTCCTTGTGACCGTCACCATCAAGGTCACAAAATTCGATTTTATCAACCCCGCCGGCAACTATTTTTTGAATTGAAACCGATTGCCAGCCATTCTTACCGTTTCTGATAAGGTTAATATTCATAATAACATTTTCGCCATCTATCATGCCGTAAAAAGCAAAAGCCTCTAAAATGCCATCACCGTCAACATCCTCTCGCACAACAGCTGAGCGATAATTTCCTCTTGAAGCATATTTAAGAGTATACTCCCCTCCTGCGCTTGCGTTTATTGCCTTTGCAATAGGATAAAGCTCGCCCGAAAGCTCAGGAGGCGAAAGAAGCTCTGCTGTATCAGCGGTGAATAAATCACAACTGCATAGAGAGAGCATTAGCCCACACACCAACAATAAACAAAAAATCCTTTTAATCACAAAGCTTCACCTCCAAGCTAAATATTCGCATAAATATACATAATAGATTATATCACAACGCTTTTAAAAAATAAAGATGTTTATTAATATTTTTTAATTTTATATATAAATAAATCCGTTCCCCTAAAAGAAGAACGGAAATTTGACATTTTTTACTGTTTTTTGCCTCGTTGTTCATCCAAAGAAAGCATAAAGCTCGGCATAAAATCCTCTAAGAAAACATTAGCCTCAGCAAGATTCATTTGCTCTATAGCTTTTCTTGTGCTTTGCTCGGCTATAACAAACTCTCGGTTGCCCATATTAACCTCTTCGCAACACTTAATAAGAGCCGAAATTTTATCTGCCGCTTTAACCAATTTTTCGGTTAACTCATCCGGATTATAAATCAAAGAAAAGTCTTCTTTAAAATCGGGTGGAAGCATTTCAATTAATTCCTTCTCGGCCGCTCTCTCAATCTGCTTATAAGCGGTTTTAATTTCTTTGTTATAATATTTTATCGGGGTAGGTAAATCACCCGTTATAATCTCCGAGGTATCGTGATACATAGCAACTGTTGCAACATAGCTTGGATTAGCATTTCCGCCAAATCTTTTTCGGTTAATAATAGCCAATGCGTGCGCAATTTGAGCCACTTCTAAAGAATGTTCACTAAGATTTTCCTTTCTCGTGTTACGCATAAGCCCCCAACGGAAAATATTTTTCATTCTCGCCATCATAGCATAAAAATGATTTTGCAAAATTATCACCACACAAAATAATCTCGTACTATTGAATATTATAGCATTAAATGTTATAATATCAATATAAACTTTTTTAAAGGATGAAAAAGATGAGCTTTTCTTTCGATAAATCTTCCCTTTTGCGTCCGCAAAAGGAGAAATACCTTTCGGCCTTTTTGTTTTCGGCACTTGCCGCCACTCTCATTCTTTTACCACAGGTTCTGCTCGGTGGCGGAAGTCTAAGCTTTTTAGAAAGCTTTTATGGCGAACAGCTTTTAATTTTCCAAAGATGCCATAACGCCATAAGAAACGGTGAATTTTTTGGAATGCAAGCCTTAGGCGGCAGCTCCGATTATGTTGGAATAAGCGCTTTTAGCCTTTTGGGAAGCGTATTTTTTTGGTTGACTGTTCCGTTTAAGAGCAGCCTCGTTCCTTATCTTTTTGCGCCTATTTCGGTTTTAAAAATATCGTTTGCGGCAGTTACCTCTTATTTCTATATCCGCCGCTTCACAAGAAGCCCAAAATCAGCTCGATTGGGCGCCTTGCTTTATAGCCTTTCCTCTTTTTCGCTTTTAAATTTCTCGGTTTTAGGCTGCTTTGAGGCGGTTATTCTTTTACCCTTGCTATTGCTTTGTTTGGAGCTTCTTTTAACCGAAAATCGTCACATAATTTTCGCACTTATCCTCTGCTTATTTGCAGTTTCTTCGCCGCTCTATTTAGTATCGGCAATTTTGTTTTTAACCCTTTATATAGTTGTTAGGCTTGGCTCAAAAGCCATCAAATTATCCTTTTCACTATTTGTAACCCTTATTTTCGAGACTCTTTTGGGAATTTGTCTTTCGGCCTTTATCGTTTTACCTCTCGCAACCTCTTTTGCTGGGCTTGATTTTTCGTCTATTCCGCTTGGTTGGGACGCCTTTGTTCATACAAATTCCAAAACCTATGCCGATATAATTATAGGCATGTTCTTACCCTCTTTATCGGCATCAAATAATGTGGTTCCCATTTGGCTTCCGCTTTGGAGCTCGGTTGGTCTTTTAACCTTTTTTGCAAACAAAAAGAATCATTGGATTAAGCGAATTTTAGGCATTTGCCTTTTAATTTGCCTTGTTCCGATTTTAAACCATTTCTTCAACCTTTCTTTCTTGAACCTTTATTTGCCTTTCAGCTTTATGCCTATTTTACTCATTTGTCTCGCAACGGTGATTTTAAGCGAGGATTCGGCTGCCCATTTCAATTTCGGTTATAAATGGACATTTGGGCTCACCCTCACTCTTTGCCTTTTAATAGGTCTTTTCCCAAAAATAGAAAACGGAAAACTATCCTTTGGTCTTTTCCGAAAAAATATTACTGCAACCCAGTTATTAAACCCAACACTTAAATATTGGCTCGTTTGCGCAATTGCAATTTTAGGCCTTTTGTTGCTCTTGCCCATTTTAAAAACACTAAACAAAAACCAAAAAGCCTTTTATAAATCGTCAACCGCCTTTGTTTGTATTATTGCTGTTATTTACGGTAATCTCATTATGCTTGGAAATTTCAGCGCAAACAAGCAGTATATTGCCCAAGATATTTCATTGGATAAAAAGGGTGAATATAAGGTTGATTTTTATGGCGATTCGGCAGTTTTACCGCTCGGCTTAACGACGCTTTATCCAAAGGGCAATATTCCCGCAAGCCTTAAAGAATTCTATGAGTTTTTGGGAATAGACAAGCCCTCGGCCGAAATTCCAACCGATTATTATGCCGTTAGAAATCTTTTCTCGGTTAAATATGTTTTGAACCCCAAAAACGATAAGGATTTTATAAATCAAAAAACCCGTGAGACCAAAATGCCGCATTATAAATACCTTGATACTAAGGCGGATTATTATGTTTACGAAAATCAGGCATTCATCCCCTACGGTTTCTCATACGATTATATGGCAACCTTTGATTTCTGCAAAAATTTAAGTGGCGAGCAAAAGGCCCGACTCATGCTCAAAGCCATTGTTTTAACAGATGAGCAAAGACAAAAATACGGTTCTATGTTTGAAACTCTTTCTAAAAAGCAGTTTTCAAATATAGACAAAAAGGAAGACTCTTTCATAAAGGACTGCGAGCAGCTTGCCAAAACCTCGGCAACCGTTTTTAGCCCACATTCCTCAGGCTTTACCGCAAAGGTTACAAGGCAAAAGCCTACCCTCGTTTTCTTCTCCTTACCTTATGACAAGGGCTGGACCGCCACCGTTAACGGACAAGAGACAAAAATCGAGAAAGTAAATGGCGGACTTATGGCAGTTAAGGTTTCAAACGGAGAAAGCGTTATCAATTTCAGTTATATAACACCAAACCTTTTGTTAGGTCTTAAAATAACCACTCTCTCAGCCGGAATTTTGCTTATCTATATTGTAATCTACCTAATTTGGCAAATCAAGCATAAGCCCACCCCCTGCTATCCTGAGGGCGAGCAATTAATAAGCAGATGGCAAGAGGATGAATTAAGAGAAGCCAGAGCCTCGCTCGATTCACATTTTGAAGAGGTTAAAAGGCCGAGTATTTTAGATGATAGTCCCGAAAATGAAATTCCTACCTTGAACGAGGACTTTAAGGGCGGATTTAAAATTGATACGGACTTGTAAATTCTTTTTAAATATGTTATTATAATTTTTAAGTTATTTTTAAAAACCAAATGCTTTATTAGGAATGATAAATTATGTGCAGTGAAAATATTCAAAATCAAAGAAAAAAGGTACTTAGTTGTATCCAACCGAGCGGAATGTTAACCTTAGGGAACTATTTAGGTGCCCTCAAAAACTGGCTTTCTATGCAAAGCGAGTTTGATTGTACCTTTGCCGTGGCAGACCTTCACGCCATCACTGTGCGCCAAGAGCCCGCCGCATTAAGACAGCAAATTTACTCCACTTATGCTCTGCTTTTGGCACTTGGTATTGACCCAGAAAAAAGCACACTTTTCATTCAGTCTCATGTTCCCGAGCACGCAAATCTTTCTTGGCTGCTTTCCTGCAACACTCAGTTTGGCGAAATGTCAAGAATGACACAGTTCAAGGATAAATCCGCAAAGCACCCTGAGAACGTTAATGTCGGTCTTTTCTCATATCCTGTGCTTATGGCGGCTGATATTTTGCTATATAATCCTGACTTTGTACCAGTTGGGGCCGATCAGAAGCAGCATCTTGAAATCGCCCGTGATATTGCAATCCGCTTTAATAACATCTACGGTGATGTTTTCACCATTCCCGAACCCTATATTCCAAAATCGGGTGCTCGCATAATGTCACTTGGTGACCCCACTAAAAAGATGTCCAAATCGGACAGTAATCCTAACTCTTGGGTTGCCATTCTTGATAGCAAGGATGATATCATTCGCAAGTTTAAGCGTGCAGTTACTGATTCTGAGGCTTGCGTGCGTTTTAGTGAGCAACAACCCGGCATTTCAAACCTTATAACCATTTATTCGGCGGTTACGAACAAAACAATTGCCGAGGTTGAAAAGGAATTTGAAGGCAAGGGCTATGGCGACTTTAAGCTAGCGGTTGGCGAAGCGGTTGCCGATACATTAGCTCCCATAAAAACGAATTATGATGAAATCATAAAGGATAAAAAAACACTCGAAGAATTATATAGACAAGGTGCCGAAAAGGCCGAAAAAGTTGCTCGCAAAACCTATTTTAAGGCTATGAAAAAAGTTGGATTTGTGCTATGATTTTCCCACTTGTAGCCAACACAAAAATCAAAAATGCGGTTATTGGCGCACTCTCGCAACATAAACTCCCCCACGCTATTTTAATAGAAGGCGAGCAAGGGCTTGGCAAACACACATTAGCCTTCTTTTTGGCAAAGGCAGCTATTTGTAGCGGCGCTAATATTCCTTGTGATAACTGTAAAAACTGCCTTTTGGCACAGTCACGAAATCATCCTGATATCTCGGTGAGGGAGCCTGAGGATAATAAAAAAAGTATATCAGTTTCACAAATAAGAGAACTAAGAGCCGAAACCTTTATAAAGCCTCACACTGCAAATGGCAGAGTCTTTATTATTGATAAAGCTCATACCCTTAACCCTCAATCGCAAAATGCTCTTCTTAAAATTTTGGAGGAACCGCCGGCAAACACATATTTTATTCTCATAGCCGAAAGCAAGGCGGCCTTGCTCGAAACAGTTCTCTCCCGCTGCACAGTTTTCACACTTAGTGCGCCCGAAACCGAGGTCGCAAGAGAATATATTTCCTCTATAACCGATTTTGATTCCGAACAAATTTTGAATGCTCTTAGTCTTTGCAAAAATAATATAGGTAATGCTCTTTTGATGTTAAAGGGCAAAAAAGCATCAAAAACTGTTGATGCAGCAAAGACCTTTCTTAACTGCTTTCTTATAGGGGATAGCTGGGGTATGCTAAACGCTACTTTGCCCTTTGAGAAAAACCGAATTGATGCAGATGCCTTGATAAAGGATTTAAAGTCGCAAGTGACAGTTATGCTAAGAGAAAATATATCCTCCCCATCTGCAAAGGTGTTGTTGGCTTTATATAATGAAATTTCTAAAATAGAAAGCACCTTGGCTACTAATATCAATTTAAACCTATTCTTTTCCGCCCTTAGCTGTAAGGCGGAGCTTATATATAAAAATTGGAGGTCTTTATGACAGAGGTTATATCAGTAAAATTTAAGGACGGTGGAAAAGCATATTACTTCGACCCTGCGGGACATATTGTTTCAAAGGGCGACCAAATAATTGTCGATATGCAAAGCGGCCGAGAATTAGGAACCGTTTCACAGGGGAACCACGCTGTTGAGGATAACAATATAGTTCAACCGCTCAAAAAAATGATTCGTATCGCCACCGAGAAGGATTTAAAGAAAATCGAAGAAAATAAACAAAAGGCAGAAAATGCCTTAAAGCTTTGCGAAAAGCTTGTTTTACAGCATAAGCTTGATATGAAGCTTGTTCGTGCCGAGTTTTCGTTTGATGCAAGCAGAATCGTATTTTTCTTCACAGCAGATGGCAGAATAGATTTCCGTGAGTTAGTAAAAGACCTTGCTGCCGAGCTTCACACAAGAATTGAATTAAGACAAATTGGTGTTCGTGATGAAGCCAAGCTTTTGGGTGGTCTTGGAATTTGCGGCAAGCCCTATTGTTGCAAGCAATTCTTAAATGATTTCCAAACCGTTTCAATTAAGATGGCAAAGGAGCAGGGCCTTTCGCTTAATCCAACAAAGGTTTCAGGCAGCTGCGGCAGACTTATGTGCTGCCTTAAATATGAGCAAAATGCCTATGAGCATCTAAATTCGCTTACCCCAAAGGTTGGTTCAACCGTTAAAACACCCGATGGAAATGCAGTTGTAACCGATGTTAACCTTATAACTGGCAATTTAATAGTTAAACCCACCGAGGAAGACGGTATCCCATACAAGATACATCGTGACAAGGTTAAAAAGATTTTTAATAAACAAAGATCGTCAGAGAATTAGGAAATTCAACCAAATATAATATTTTTCTTGCTTTTTAAAATAAATATGATAAAATAAATTTAACAAGACTATGGAGGTGTTCTAAATGGCTTATAGCATTACTGATGCATGTATCAGTTGTGGTGCTTGTGCTGCTAACTGTCCATGTGAAGCTATTTCTGAGGGCGATACCCAATATGTAATCGATGCTGATAAGTGCTGCAGCTGCGGTGCTTGCGCTGGCGGTTGTCCGGTTGAGGCAATTGTTGAGGATTAATTGGAGACCTAAACATATTTATTTTTTAGGAAACGCTCGTACGGTCTTTTTCTGTACGAGCGTTAAAATTCGACAGTATTTTCTTGCTTTTGGGTAGAAAAACAAATAAACTTTAAAAGGAGGGGATTTTCTTGGAAAGCACAAAAACTATTGCAACAAATAAAAAGGCTTATCACGAATATTTTGTTCTCGAAAGCTTTGAAGCAGGAATATCCCTTTCAGGCACCGAGGTTAAATCGGTGCGAGGCGGCGGAGTTAATCTTAAAGACGCTTGGTGCAGTATTGATAACGGTGAAATGATTATCAAACAAATGCACATAAGCCCCTATGAACAGGGTAATATATTTAATAAACAACCTGCCCGCAACCGTAAGCTTTTACTTCATAAAAGAGAAATTATGAGGCTGCTCGGTGCGGTTAAGCAAGAAGGGCTTGCTCTTATTCCCCTTTCGGTTTATTTTAAAGGCTCCTTAGTTAAGGTTCAGTTGGGACTTTGCAAGGGTAAAAAGCTTTACGATAAGCGGCAAGCTGCCGCTAAAAAAGATGCCAATAGGGCTATTGACAGAGCAATTAAGGAACAAAATAGATGATCCTGTTTTCGTAGAGCGAAAACACCTTTATTGTTAATTGTTGTTTATTATTTTTTTCTTTATTCTTTAAATATTTTTGCAAATCAAAAATATTCTCCATGGGGATGTAAAGGTTTCGACGGGGATTTTGAAATATCGGAAGCGAGCAGCGGTGCGGAACCGCTATAAAATCCGTACAAAAAATTAACTAACAACAATAAAGTTGCTTTAGCAGCCTAATTTTGGCTGCTCATCCGTCCTAAGCTAACCGTGACTTAGGCTCGGGTGTCATTTTAGCGGTGAACGTGAACGACGGAATGTTCTGGCCGCCGTCACGCATTAAGAACTACCAATCATTCCAGCTCGACACTTGGCGGGAATGTGCGGGAATTTAAAAAGGTGTCTGCGCTCGGAGACGCCGATATGGATAAATTTTCGGACAGGAGTTCGATTCTCCTCATCTCCACCAGTCGAGAGGCTCGACACCCAAGCCGTTCCAAAATCTTTTGCTAATCTCAAATTAGCGACTCGACCATATGGTTCGGATTTGAGTGGCGAAACTCCACCAAAAAATCGACTTGTTTTCACAAGTCGATTTTTTTATCCATTGCAAAAGCAATGATATATCATCACGCAACACCTAATATTATCTTTCTATTTTTATACTCAAAAGAGACATTTTGACAAATTTAAAAGACATATAACAC
>JAZSLI010000055.1:0-10037 GCA_045535295.1 Acutalibacteraceae bacterium
CCCCAAGAATAAGGAATATCGTTGTCGCGGCGGTATACGTTCGCTCTGGGGTTGTCCCAAGAACGGAATACTGCCTTTACTGCGCCCATAAGCTGCTCCTTGGGATCGGTGGGGAAGTCAGCGCCGTTCTTTGCCTTGTACTCAGCCTTGAACTGATTTGCGAGTTCCTTGAGGTCCTCAGCAGTGAGTTCAACGTCGAGCTTAACGCCCTTCTCCTCTTTCATCTTATCGATGAGCTCCTCGAAGTACTTCTTTCCAACTTCCATAACAACGTCGGGGTACATCTGGATAAATCTTCTGTAGCAGTCGTAAGCCCAACGTGCATTGCCGGACTTTCTTGCCATTGTCTCAACAACCTCTTCGTTAAGACCGAGGTTAAGAATAGTATCCATCATACCGGGCATTGAAGCGCGAGCGCCTGAACGAACCGAAACTAAAAGAGGATTTTCATTATCGCCGAACTTTTTGCCGGTGATTCCTTCCATTTTGTCGATGTGCTCCATAATCTGAGCCTGGATTTCATCGTTGATTTTTCTACCATCCTCATAATACTGTGTGCAAGCCTCAGTAGAAACAGTGAAGCCCTGCGGAACAGGAAGACCGATTTTGGTCATTTCAGCAAGGTTAGCACCCTTACCGCCGAGAAGCTCACGCATGCTAGCGTCACCCTCTGAGAAAAGGTAAACAAACTTTTGACCCATTAAGAATCAACCTCCTAAATTTTTGGATTAAATCCATTATTAACATTTAATTACCGAAATTATACAATAATTTCAGTATCCAAATCATTATACCAACTTTTTCTATAAAAATAAAGGATTTTTTTATTATTTTTGCTTTTTTATGAAAAAAAGTCAAAAAACATAAAGCAAAACTATATTTTTTTCAAATTTTTATGCAATTAGTACTCTTTTTCGTTTATAAATATCCTTAATGATGGTGATGATGGTGAGTATGTGAATGTTCACTTGTATTACATTGCTTATCCCCGCAAGCCTCACCCAATTTTTCGGTTTCAATAGTTGAATGGTTTATACCTAAATCAAGAAGAATACTTTTAACCTCTTTTTTTATTTTATCGGTATCGCCATTTGTCACAATATGCATGGTGGCAAGGTTTTCCTCACCGTCTATCGACCATAAATGAATATGATGAACACCCTCTACTCCGCTTATCTTGCAAAGCTTATTTTTAACCCCTTGAACAGTTAAGCCCTTTGGAGTTTTTTCAAGAAAAATACTTAAAATTTCTTTTATGTTTTTTATAGAGCATATAAGTATGAAAAGTGCAACAACTAAAGAAAGTAACGGGTCTATCATAACAAAGCCTGTAAATTTAATGATAATTGCCCCTATAAGCACCACTATCCAACCAAGCACATCTTCAAGCATATGAAGACTAACGCTCTTTTCATTCATTGAATATCCCCTATGGGTTACAATGGCCGCCACTAAGTTTACCACTGTGCCGATTATTGCAAAAATCAACATTCCGTTATGGTTGATTTTAATGGGATTTATAAGCCTTAAAACCGAATTATAAATCATAACAATAGAGCCTGAAAGCAAGATAACGGTGGTAATAGTGCTTGCTATAACCGAAAAACGCTTGTAACCATATGTATAATTTTCATCAGGTGCTTTTTTACTTAATTTTTCTAAAAAGTACGAAATTCCTATACTTAAACTATCCCCAAAATCGTGAACCGCATCCGAAACAATAGCCACGCTGCCCGTTATAGCTCCGCCTATCAATTCAAATAAACAAAAGACCAAATTAAGCAAAAACGCTATCAAAATATTTTTATCGCTTTTCATTGTTTTACCTCTTTTCTTTTTAATAATGCAACCGTCTCAACATGCGCAGTTCTCGGAAATAAGTCAACAGGGGTATATTTAACAAGCGAATATCCTCGTTCGCAAAATAGCTTTATATCTCTTGCCAAGGTTGCCACATCGCAGGAAACATAAACAACCCTTTCGGGTGCAAATTGCTCGGCTACCGTTTTTATAAGCTCAGGTGCGCAACCCTTTCGTGGTGGATCGAGTATAACCGCATCCGGCCTTATTCCCTCGTTTGCTAAAAGCTGGGCCGCGGCAGCGGCATCGGAGCATATAAACCTTGCATTTTCAACACCGTTTTGCATAGCATTGAATTTGGCATCCTCTATTGCCTTTTCAACTATTTCAACCCCTATAATGCTTTTTGCTTTTTTTGCTACCGAAAGCCCAATTGTACCTGCTCCGCAATAAAGATCAATTATATTTTTATTTTGAGCCTCTAAATACTCCGCCGCCTTTTCGTAAAGCCTTTGAGCCATTTCCCTATTAACCTGATAAAACGAAAGCGGGGAGAGCCTAACCTTTATGTCGCATAGAACATCAGTAATATAAGGCTCACCGTAAAGACAAACACATTTTTCTCCCAAAATCACATTTGTGCCTGATTTGTTTATATTTATTTGTATGCTTTTTATTTCACTGTATTTTTCACTTAATGCTTTTATAAGGCTCTCTTTATGAGGCAAGCTCTCCCCATTAATAATAAGCGTTAGCATTATTTGATTTGTGGCTTTCGCCATTCTTAAATAGATGTGCCTTAAAAGTCCCTTGTTGGTTTCTTCATTATAAACACTTATATTATTTTGGCTAATCCACTCTTCACAGGTTTTAATAATATCGGCAAAAATTACGGGCTGCAATTTACAAGCCTCGCAGCCGACTATTCTATGAGAATGAAAAGCAAAAAAGCCCGCTTTACCAAAGGAATCTATCGGTAATTGTGCTTTGTTTCTGTAAAAATTTATGTTATTAGCACAAATAATTTCTTCCGGTTCTAAATCAACGCCGCCTATTCTGCTAATAGTCTGCTTAACCTTGTTTTGCTTGAAATCACATTCCGATTTATAATTAATATGCCTAAAAACACAGCCTCCGCACCTGCCAAAAGAGGCGCAATCTACATGGATTCTTTGTTTCGAGGGGGTTATAATCTCGGTAACCTTACCATAAGCATAGTTCTTTTTAACCTTTAAAATCTTAACCTTAACCTCATCATCAATAGCGGTATCAGGAACAAAAACCGCCATAGAGGCATATCTTCCAACGCCGCTTCCCTCAGCGGTAAAATCGGTTATTTTAAGTACTATTTCTTGGTTTTTTTGCATTTAAAGAGCGCCCCCCTTTGTGATATATTTTATCACATATACACTAACGAGTCAAATGCAAAAAAGCTAACTGCAAAACCTGTGTTTACCTATGGTGGTTATAATCGGTCGGCTAAAAATCCATTTGTTTGTTGATTTTTCGGGATTATAATAGTATATCGCACCTGAGGAGGGGTCCACTCCGTTTATGGCATCCCTTGCAGCCTCGTATGCCGAATCGGCTATACTTTCATAAAATTGGCCATCATTAAGGCAAGAAAAGGCGCCCTTTTGATAAACAACCCCCGCCAACGTATCAGGAAAAGAAGGATGCTCAATTCTATTAAGCACAACCGCTCCCACAGCAACCTGACCCAAATAGGTTTCACCTCTTGCCTCTGCCGAAATAATTCGTGCTAAAAGTTCAAAATCCGAGGAAGAATATCCTCCATAGGATTCCCCTCCACCTGCAATCCCCAAAGCTTTCAGAGTATTTTTACCTGCAATACCATCGGCAGTTAGTCCGTTATCACGCTGAAAAGCAATAACCGCTTGCCTTGTTTGATTGCCGAAAATACCATCTATTTCCCCCGTATAATACCCTTTTTGCTTTAATACGGTTTGAATTTCTACTACCTCTTGCGATTTGGAACCCATTTTTGAAAGTGCCGAAACGCATAAGCTTAAAAAGCAGGTCATCAAAATAATACTTACCGCTATTTTAATCCTTCTTTTCATATTATCACCCATCATTTTTTAATTTCTATTTTTCTCACTTTTTTATTTTCTATTCTTATGCTTTTTAATATTTCAAAAATTTCCCTTTTTTTACACCCTTGTTTGACAAAAAATATAAACCCCAACCTTTATAATTATTTTGGTAATGGTCGGCTTGTCATAGGACAAGCATAAATTTAACTGTTGGGGGCTTTAAAATTGAAGGATATTGTTAAAATATCAAACAAACAAGAAAGCTATACTATAAAAGAATTAAGTATAGCCGCAGTTTCTCATCTTTTAATTTCTGTTTGCAGTTTTTTTGCAACAAAAGCGGTAGTTTTAAACAAGCTTTTACCCTTTGGAATTGCATTTTTATCAGGGTGCAATATAACCTTTGCTCCTGCCGCAGCCTTGGGTGCCTTTGTCGGCTATTTCATACCCGCCACGCAAACGGGCGGTTTTAGATACATAGCGGCAATATTCGCAGTTCTCGCAATTAAGCTTTTACTCGGCAACTATAAAAAGCTCATAACAAATTCTTATTTTTTAAGCCTTATTGCTGCCCTTTCTAACCTTTTAACCAATGCGGTTGCGGCAAAAGCGAATGAGATAGGTGTTATCGAAATCATAACCGAGGCCCTACTTTGCGGAGCGGCAACCTATTTTACCGCCTCGGCCGTTAAAGCCCTCCAAAAGCCCAACATTTCGTTAGGAAATGATGAGCTTACCTACATTCTTGTTTTATCAGGAATACTGATAATGGGCTTTCAAAGCTTTCAAATAAATGGAATTTCATTAGGCAGAATCTTGGGCATTTTGCTTATACTTGTTGCCTCTAAATATGGCGGTATTATTTCGGGTGCAGTTTCGGGAATAACAGTTGCTCTCACCTTTTTATTGAGCGGTGTTTCGGGAAATATCGGAATTGCCCTTGCCTTTTCGGGTCTTATGTGCGGCATATTTTTAACACTTGGAAAATATGCACAGGTTTTAATTTTTTTGCTTTTTGGTTTTATCGGCACAGTATCAACCGGTGACATAACCCTCATTTCAAGAACCGTTGTTGAAATTGCGCTGGGCTCTATTTTGTTTATAACCCTTCCCCGAAAGCTCGGAATTTATTTTGGAAAGATATTTTCTTCTCAGCCTCAAATCGCCATTGGCACAGGCATTAAAAAATCAATTACTATGAGGTTAGAGCTTGCCTCTAATGCATTAAAAGATGTTTCTCAAACGATCGAGCAGGTTTCAGAACAATTAAGTAAAATCAATTCCCCGAATTTCAGCACAGTTATTTCTGCCATTGAGCGTGACGGTTGTGCAGGCTGCAAATTAAGGGTTCATTGTTGGGAAACAAAAAGAGAACAAACTATAAACGGAATCCTCGAAATGACCAAGGCGGTAAAGCAAGGAATATACTCCCCAGAAGCCGAGGCAAGTGAGGAATTTAGAGGTAGGTGCGTTAAATTAAACTCGGTTGCCAATGCAACCTATAAGCATTATTCCGATTATGCCTCAAAAATTGCCGCCGAAAACAGAATAGACGAGGTTCGAGGAGTAGTTTCAGACCAATTAGACGGTATCTCAGCAATGCTGTATGATTTAAGCATTGATTTTAAAAATGATGAGCTTTTCGATAACTCGGCTGCTGAAAATGCCGCAAATGCTCTTAAAAATCTTGATATAAGGGTTGATGAGGCATCAGCAAGAATTGATAAATATAACCGAATGACCCTTGAATTTAAAATTAAAAAAACACCCGAGCTTATAGTCAACAAGCTGGGTGTTATGAGAGCAGTTTCAATTGTTTGCGAAAGAGATTTCGATATACCGAGAGTGAGTGAAATCGGGGGCGATATATTTATTGTTCTTAATGAACACGCCGCTATAAAAATTGATGTTGGAGTTGAGCAAATTTGCGCTTCAAATTCAAATATGTGCGGAGATGCATATAAATATTTTTATGATGGCAAGGGCCATTTCATTATGGTTTTAAGTGATGGAATGGGCACCGGCGGCAGAGCCGCAGTAGATGGTGCAATGGCCTCTGGATTAATGAGCCGCCTCATAAAAGCCGGCTTTGGATATGAATGCTCTTTGAGAATTTTAAACTCCTCCATGCTCTTCAAATCAAGTGATGAATCCTTGGCAACAGTTGACATAGCCTCTATCGACCTATTCACAGGTATGACCGAGCTATATAAGGCGGGCGCCGCCCCAACAATAGTTAAGCGTTCAGGAAAAACCGGCAAGGCCGAAAGCACCTCGCTTCCTGCGGGAATTTTAAGGGATATCGGCTTCGATAAAGCAGTAATCAAATGCAAAACGGGTGATATTGTGCTTTTAATGTCGGATGGGGTAACTCAAAGCGGCACCGATTGGATTAGAACCGAGCTCGAGGTCTGGACCGATGGTTCAGCCCAAGCTCTCGCCGAGCGCATTTGCGAATGTGCAAAAAGGCGCAGAAACGATGACCGTGAGGATGATATGACAGTCATCGCCGCCATATTGGAAAAAGCTTTATAGGTTTTTAAATAGCGTGGGTGTTTGCCTGCGCTATTTCTTTTTCTTAACACGCTTTACAAAAAATAAAAGATATAGTATAATGTGGTTTGTAAAAGAATGCATTGTTTTTAAAATAATACTATATTTATCAATATTTTTGTGGTAAAATTAATTTAATATTTTTTGAGAGGTGCTTTATGGGCATTTTAAGGGCCATTTTCGGCAATTACAGTGAAAAAGAAATAAAACGGATTGTTCCGTTGCAGCAAAAGGTTTTAGAGCTTGAAAACGAATATTCTGCTCTTTCCGATGAACAGCTTCGTAATAAAACACAAGAATTTAAAGACCGCCTCGAATTAGGCGAAACGCTTGACGATATTCTCCCCGAAGCCTTTGCCGCTTGCCGAGAGGCAGGCTGGCGTGTACTTGGAATGAAGCACTTCCCCGTTCAAATCCTTGGCGGCATCATTCTTCACCAAGGAAGAATTGCCGAAATGAAAACAGGTGAAGGTAAAACCTTGGTTGCAACCCTACCTGCCTATCTTAATGCCCTTTCGGGTAAAGGCGTTCACATTGTAACAGTTAATGATTATCTCGCTAAGCGTGATAGCGAATGGATGGGCAAGCTTTATCGTTTTATGGGGCTTTCGGTAGGTTTGATTATTCACGGTATGGACCACGAGCAGAAAAAGGCCGCATATAATGCCGATATAACCTACTGCACAAACAACGAATTAGGCTTTGACTACCTTCGTGACAATATGGTTACCTATAAGCAAGAAAAGGTTCAAAGAGAGCACAATTTCGCTATTGTTGACGAGGTTGACTCTATCCTTGTTGATGAAGCAAGAACCCCGCTTATAATCTCGGGTCAAAGTAATAAATCAACCGACCTTTATCTTTCGGCAAACAGCTTTGCTCGTTCACTTAAACTTGTTAAAGTAAAAGAGATGGACGATAAGGCAAGCGATGACGATACAAACTATAACGGTGACTATGTTGTAGACGAAAAGGCTCGCACCGCAACGCTCACCCCCTCGGGTGTTAAAAAGGCCGAGGAATTTTTCAAAATCGAAAACCTTAACGATTCCGAAAATATAGCTATTGCCCATCATATTAATCAAGCAATTCGTGCTTACGGTATTATGAAACGTGATGTTGATTATGTTGTTAAGGATGGCGAGGTTATAATTGTTGATGAGTTTACTGGCCGTCTTATGTATGGTAGGAGATACAACGAAGGCCTCCATCAAGCAATAGAGGCTAAGGAAGGGGTTAAAATTGCCAAGGAATCAAAAACTCTTGCCACCATCACCTTCCAGAACTTCTTCCGCCTTTACAACAAGCTTTCGGGTATGACCGGTACTGCTATGACTGAGGAGGCTGAATTCCAAGAAATTTACCGCCTCGATGTTATTGAAATTCCAACAAACAAGCCTCTCGCCCGTATCGACGAGAACGATGTTGTTTATAAAACCGAAAAAGCAAAATTCTATGCGGTAATTGACCAAATTGCTAGGTGTAACCAAAAAGGTCAGCCAGTGCTTGTTGGTACAGTTACAATTGAAAAATCCGAATTGCTTTCGGCTATGCTCAAAAAGAAAGGCATTAAGCATAATGTTCTTAACGCCAAGCACCATGAAAAAGAAGCCGAGATTATTGCCCAAGCAGGTAAATTCGGTGCAGTTACCATTGCCACCAATATGGCGGGACGAGGCACCGATATTATGCTTGGTGGTAATGCTGAGTATCTTGCAAAAGCTGCACTTCGCCACGATGGACTTAGCGAGGAGCTTATAACCGAAGCTACAGGCTTTGCCGAAACGGATAATGCCGAAATTATTACCGCCAGAGAAAAATTTAAAGAATATTATGAGCAATATAAGACCGAAATTTCCCCCGAGGCCGAAATGGTTAGAAATGCGGGCGGACTTTATATAATCGGCACCGAGCGCCACGATTCAAGAAGAATTGATAACCAGCTAAGAGGTCGTGCGGGTCGTCAGGGAGACCCAGGCAACACCCAATTCTTTGTTTCCTTGGAAGATGACCTTATGCGTCTTTTCGGTGGTGAAAGAATTTCCACAATAATGGACACTATGCGTGTTGACGAAAACACCCCTCTTGAAAGCTCAATGCTTTCGAGAACCATCGAAAGCGCCCAAAAGAAAAAGGAAGGTATGAACTTTGCCATCCGTAAAAATGTGTTGCAATATGATGATGTAATGAACAAACAGCGTGAGCTTATTTATTCTCAGCGCAACCAAGTGCTCGATGGCGAGGAATTAAAGCCAACCGTTCTTAAAATGATAGATGAAACCATTGATTCCTACTGCCAAATTTTCCTTGCAGACGATGCTGTTCACGATAATTGGGATTTAAAGGGACTCAGAGAATATTTCCTCGGTTGGATTACCACACCTGACGATTTTCGTTTTTCCTCAACCGAATTAGGCAACACCTCACGCCAAGACATTTCCGATTACCTTAAAGAAAAGGCAAGGCAAAATTACGAGCGCCGTGAGGAAATGTTCGGCAGCGAGGTTATGCGTGAAATCGAGCGTGTTATGCTTCTTAGAAGTGTTGATACAAACTGGATGGACCATATTGATGCTATGGATCAGCTCCGTCAAGGTATAGGCCTTAGAGCCTACGGTCAGCACGACCCCGTTGTTGAATATAGAAACGATAGCTTTGATATGTTTGAGGCTATGACAAATACCATCCGTGAGCAAACCTCAAAGCTTGTTTTAAGCGTTGTTGTTCGCAAAAACGAAGAGGTTAAACGAGAAAGGGTTGCAAAGGAATCCTCAACCGGCGAAAAGCCTACCACAGTTAAGGGCGGCGGAGCAGTTGGCAAAAATGCACTTTGCCCATGCGGAAGCGGAAAGAAATATAAGCGCTGTTGTGGCAAGGATATCGACTGATTTGTGAGGTGCTTTATTTGAATAAGGTATTATTACATTGTTGCTGCGCTCCTTGCTCAGTATCCTGTATTGAGCCTTTAAAAAAAGAGGGTTTTATCCCGGTTGCCTTTTGGTATAACCCGAATATTCATCCCTTTAAGGAATATGAGGCAAGGCGAGACTGCCTTATAGATTATACCGCCGATATTGGCATAGAATGTATTATTAAAGAAGATTACGGTTTAAGGGAATTTGTTAAAAATGTAATCGAAAATATAGATAACCGCTGTGTTTACTGCTATACCCACCGTTTAGAGCAAACTGCAAAATTTGCCTGCGAAAATGGTTATAAGTATTTCACAACAACCCTACTCGCAAGCCTTTATCAAGACCATGAGGCAATAAAAAAAGCCGCCGATTTGCTATCCAAAAAATATGGTGTTTCTTTTTTGTATATGGATTTTCGCCCTAATTTTAGGCAAGGCAATAATGCAGCCCGAGAAAAAGGTCTTTATATGCAAAAATATTGCGGTTGTATTTTTTCCGAAGAAGAGCGATATAAAAAACAAATCGAAAAAGCAAAAAAGCTTTATAACGCATAAACAAAAGTGACTGTTCAATGAACCGCCCCAATTTGTGCGGACAGCACAAAAAAGTGCTCTATGGTAGCAAAAATTAAATTTTAAGCAATATACTGACTTCGTTTTTCGAGCGGAGTCAGTTTTGTTTTAAGTTGTATGCGTTGGTTATTGTAGAAATG
>JAZSLI010000022.1:0-16170 GCA_045535295.1 Acutalibacteraceae bacterium
GCTTTTGCAGTTTTCTACAAAATGTGATATAATATATATACTGAAATATTAAGAAGGTGGCAACCATGAATTTAAAATCCAAATATTTGAGACAGTTTATTCAAGAAATACAATACCACAACCGTAATCCTAAAGACACTAAGGCGTTAGAATTATTGGATGATATATCGACAAATCCTGAAATATTAATAGAAACAAACTCTTTATTATATCGTTGCAGAATCGTTACTGATAAAAAAGACATTGGGAAAGAGAAAAATTTTTATGGATATAACGCACAAGGGAGCTTTGTGCCTCCGCCAAAATCAACGAGAGACATGAGAGCAAATTATAGATATATTCCATATTTGTATTGTGCCAACAATCCATATATTTCCTTGGTCGAAGTTAGACCGCCTCTAGGCTCGTTAATTAGTATGGCGACTATTGAAGTAACGGAGCCGATAAGGTTATTGGATTTCACCGTACAGCAAAAACCATCACAAATGACGGAAGCAAAAAAGAATCTTTTTTTAGATCTTTCAATGTTATACTCCTCGCCTGTAACCAATACTGATGATGTTCTTGATTATATTCCAACACAATACATAGCCGAATATGCAAAATCAAAAGGTTATGATGGCATTGCCTTTTCTAGTTCTTTAGTTCCCGAAGTGAACAAAAAACATCCCGAACGATGCAACGTGGTAGTTTTTAATTATCAAAAATGTTTTGTAAAGAGTTCTAATCTTATAAGTGTTACGGGGATAGACATTGAAGGTGAACAAATTGATGGTGATATACAAAAGCTAGATATACGTAGTTACATATCAGAGGAATTGGATGAGATTAATCAACACCTTGCTATAATTTAGTATCTAAATACTAAAACCGAAGTATAGACAAAAGCGGAGTGGAATTTCACTCCGCTTTCGTTATGTAAAGATTTATGTTATAATATTAAAAACTTTGCAACCTTTTTCAAATTTGCAACACTATATAAGTGAAAGGGGGTTAAAGAAAATGGCAATAGAAAAATCGACGAAAGAGGAATACTTAAATTCGCTAACTCAAAATTATATGGATAAGCTGTTTTATTTCAGTCTTAAAAAGACGGGAAACAGTTTTGAAGCAGAAAATTTGGCTCAAGATATTTTGTTTAATGTTATTACCTCGCTCGAGAGAGATAATAAGCCTGAAAATTTTGAGGCATGGATTTGGGGTATTGCTCGTAACCGTTATAATGTGTGGGCAAGAAACAAGAATAATCGAAACGAATTGTTTGCTAAATCGGATATTAGCGATTATGAAATTTCAGACAATACAGCTAATATAGAAAACAAAGTGATTGATAGTGAAGATTTAAATTTGCTTAGGCGAGAGCTTGCCTTTGTTTCATCAGAATATCGTAATATTGTAGTTGCCTATTACATAGAGGATAGAAAAATCAAAGATATTGCCGTTTCTTTAAAACTTCCGGAAAGCACAGTTAAGTCCAAACTGTTTCGTGCTAGAAAAATTTTGAAAGAAGGTATGAATATGTCAAGAAAATTTGGTATAAGAAGCTACAAACCTGAAAACGTTGATTTTGCCGCAAGCGGTCAACAGCCAAGCGGTCTGCCTTGGAAAGCCGTTCAAAGAATCTTGCCAAAAAATATATTGCTTGAATTAGATAATAACCCTCTTACAATAGAACAATTGGCTATTGAGTGTGGAGTTGCCATGCCTTATATGGAAGAGGAAGTTAAATTGCTTTTGGATGCAACACTTCTTAAAAAGGTTGGCAATAAATATGTAACAAACATTTTTATTGCAAGTAAAGAATGTCAATATGAGATTTGGAAAGCTCAAAGAGAACATTCAAAAGAGCGCAGCCAAATGATAGATACTATTGTTACCGATTCAATTGCTCGTTTTCGTGAACTCGGAATCGTTAAAAACAATATGAGCGATAATGACCTTAAATGGTGGGCGGTAATTTTTGCGGTAGATTGCTTTGTGCAAAGTCTTGATGTGTATAATCTTTATTATCCCGAAAAACGTGCTAATGGCGAAACTTGGGGCTTTATGGGATTTGAAATGTATAAAGTTCCTGAAAAAACTGTTATGGGGCACAACGGTAACGGTAGTAAAAATGCGATGTTTTGGGCATACAAAATCGGCGATGACACTTTAAATCTTTGGGACAGAGCCGGCGAGATGGATTATACTCACACGCTTTTCTTCGCAGACGTTTTAAAGAACAACAGAAATTATGTTGATTTTTCAGAAAGCGAAAAGGCGGTTTGGAAAGGTATTGAAAATCGTTTTGCTCATTTAGATGAGAATGGAAACATTATTTCTGACATTTTGGTATTAGCCGGCGATACAAAACAAAAATGTATAGACATTTTGCAATCACATCCGTTGGCACAAAAACTCACAGAAAGCTTCAAAGCAGCTTTTGATGATACTATTAAAATTCTTAAAAAATATAGTCATCCTGTTTTAGAAAAACAACTTACATATTGTGCTTCAATGGTTATCTTTAATACCCGCATGATGACAGTACACGATGAGATTTTGGCAAATAAACTTATCGTTCCTAAAAATCCTAAAGAAAGCACAATTGCTATGTGGATAGAATACAAATAATCTTTTTAATCAGTATAAAACTCCTTTGTTGACAGATAATAACAGTGTTATCAAATCAACAAAGGAGTTTTTATATATGAAAGCAACAGGAATAGTTCGTAGAATAGATGACCTTGGTCGTGTGGTTATTCCGAAAGAGATTAGACGCACAATGAGAATACGTGAGGGCGACCCGTTGGAGATTTTTACGGGGGTTGGCGGCGAGGTTGTGTTTAAAAAATACTCGCCGATAGGCGAGCTGGCGGGGATAGCATCCCAATATGCCGAGGCGTTGGCCGGCTCGGTTAAGCTGCCTATTCTCATTTGCGACCGAGACCATTGTGTTGCGGCGGCGGGGCTTTCGAAAAAAGAGGTTTTAGAAAGGCGAGTTACCCCTGCGTTAGAGGAAATTTGTGAGCAGAGAAGAAGCGTTAGCTTCGATTCGAGTCGTTCGGTTGATGCCTTAGAGGGCTTAAAGCGGGACATAAGGGTTGCTGTGCCGATTATAAACGGTGGAGATATTTGCGGTGCGGTGGTGTTGGTTTCGGATGAAGAGGGAAGTTCTGCTAGCGAAACCGAAATAAAGCTTGTGAGCGTTGCCGCTGATTTTCTCGGTAGACAAATGGAATAAAATCAAGGAGGGTCAGCCCTCCTTTTATTAATATATAATTTATGCTATTGTTTTTTGAAATGATTTATGGTAAAATTAATTAAATTAGAATGGGTAAGAATTTGCTTTCTATTATATGCGATTAGCAGCTTTAAATTTATAGGATAGTGATTTTAATTGAATAAATATATTAGAAAAACAAAAATTGTGTGCACGCTGGGTCCTGCTTGCTCGGATGAAAAAACGATATGTGAAATGTGCAAGGCGGGAATGAATGTTGCGAGACTTAATTTTTCTCATAACACCTATACCGAGCACGAGCAACGAATAAATGCGGTCAAAAAGGTAAGAGAGCAGTTAGGGTTGCCCATTGCAATTTTGCTTGATACGAGAGGTCCCGAATACCGCATTAAAACCTTTGAAAACAAGAAGATTTTTTTAAATGAGGGGGACAAGTTCACCTTTACAACCGATGAAATTGAGGGTAATAACGAGATAGTTTCGGTTAACTATAAAAATTTGCCTAATGACCTTGAAAAAGGAGATAAAATTCTACTCAATAATGGCCTTTTAAGCTTTATGGTTGAGGATATAACTGAAAACAAGATAATTTGTCGAGTATTAATTGGCGGTGAGCTTTCAGATAGGAAGAGCATGAGCTTTCCCAACAAAACGCTCAAACAAAAATATTTGAGCGAGCAGGACAAGCAGGATATTCTTTTTGGCATTAAGCACGGGGTTGATTTTATTGCCTGCTCCTTTGTTTCTTGTAGGCAGGATTTAATTGATGTTAAAGAGTTTTTAAAGCAAAACGATGTAAAAGATATTGACATTATTGCCAAAATTGAAAACCGTTCAGGCGTTGATAACATTGAGGAAATTTGCCAAGAATGTGACGGTATTATGATAGCGAGAGGTGATATGGGGGTTGAGATTCCCTTTGAGGAACTACCTGCCATTCAAAAAATGCTTATAACCAAATGCCGATTACTCGGCAAGCGGGTTATTACCGCAACCGAAATGCTTGAATCGATGATTACTAACCCGAGGCCTACAAGAGCTGAGATTTCGGATGTTGCCAATGCGGTTTATGACGGTACAAGTGCTATTATGCTTTCGGGTGAAACTGCGGCGGGCAAATACCCGGTTGAGAGCGTTGAGGCTATGGCGAAAATCGCCGAAAACACCGAGCAAAACATTCATTATTCAAGGCGCTTTTTGAGAAGTGAATTTAAGATTAAAAACACGGTTGATGCTATTTCTCACGCCACCTGTTCGGTTGCGATAGATATTAATGCAAGGGCAATTGCCGTTTGCTCGCTATCGGGAATGACCGCAAGAATGGTATCCCGATTTAGACCCGAATCAACTATTATCGGCATAACAACCGAACAAAAAACTTTTCGCAAGCTCTCGCTTTCGTGGGGCGTTGTGCCGGTTATGAGTGAAAGCTATCAATCAACCGATGTCTTGTTTTATTCGGCCGCAAACACAGCCAAGCAAACGCTTGGATTAGAAGCGGGGGACAGTATTGTTCTAACCGGAGGCGTAACAAACGGAAAATCGGGCAACACAAATCTTATTAAGGTTGAAACCTTTTAATTTATTATTTTTGCTTGCAGGAGGGCCTTTGTGCCCTTTCGTAAAGCAATACAAAATTATTAATTTTTCTTTAAAAGGAGGGTTATAGCTTGTCACAAAACAAATATAAAACGCTTTTATCAAACACGTTTTTAATAAGTCTTGGCACCTTTGGCTCAAAACTGCTGGTTTTCTTAATGGTGAGATTTTATACAGGCTATCTCGCTCCATCGGATTACAGTACCGCCGACCTTATTACTCAAACCGCAAACCTACTTTTCCCGATTATTTCTATTGGAACAACCGAGGGAGTTTTCAGGTTTTGTATGGACGCTAATTCCGATAGAAAAAGTGTGTTTACTTATGGATTTATAAGTATTTGTGCGGGTTCGCTTTTGCTTTTTGCGGTTTCGCCATTACTTAACATAGTAAAGGAATTTGAAGGTTTTAATTGGCTGATTATGGTTTATACAATGGCGGCTTGTTATCACGCACTTTGCTCACAGTACATAAGAGCAATAGGCAAAACTGCGCTTTTTGCAATTCAGGGCATTATTAACACGATGATGGTTATAGCCTTTAATATTTTGTTTTTGGCAGTTTTTGATATGGGTATTACGGGATATGTGCTTTCGGTTGTTGTTGCCGATACCCTTTGCACGCTTTTCTTGGTTTTAAAGGAGAACTTATGGAAAAACATAACAGTAAAACCTCAAAAAGCCATTTTTCCCGCATTACTTAAATACAGCATACCTCTCATACCAACAACTATTTTTTGGTGGATAACCAGCGTTTCGGATAGATATATGGTTAACGGAATGATAGGAAGTGATGCAAACGGAATTTATACCGTTTCATATAAATTGCCAACCCTTTTAACCCTTGTTGCCAATATATTTATGCAGGCGTGGCAGTTTTCGGCTGTTACCGAGGATGAGGGCGACAAAGAAGAACATTCAAAATTTTTCTCTTCCGTTTGGAGCTCATTTCAAAGCATTATGTTTTTAGCGGGCGGAGTTGTTATCGCCTTTGCAAAGCCGGCAATAAGACTCCTGACAACCAATGATTATTATGAGGCTTGGAAATATGTTCCGCTTTTGGCAATAGCAATGGTATTTACTGCCTTTACCTCATTTGCGGGAACGGTTTATGTTGTTAAGAAAAAGAGTGTTAATTCCTTCGTTACAGCTTTTCTCGGTGCGGCAATAAATATTGCGCTTAATTTCCTATTGATACCTTCAAAATTAGGCGTTCAGGGTGCTGCGATAGCAACCGTTTTAAGTTATCTTATTGTTTTTATAATTAGAGCTTTAAATTCGCAAAAATATATCTCTTATAAAATGTGTTGGGGGCATATAACGGTTAATTCGCTCATAATTTTTAGTCAGGCGGCGGTTATGATTTTTGAATTTAAATATGGTATTATTTGTCAAGTGGTTTTAGTTGCTTTATTAGTTGCGATTAACTTTAAAGCGGTAATTGGTTTTATTAAAAAAATGTTTTAATAACTCTTAAAAGTTCGGGAGGAAAAAATGATTGACTTTTTTTTAAAAACGGCAGTAGGCAAAATTATTGTGACTTTTTTTGTTTCAATGGTGCCGGTAATCGAGCTTCGTGGGGCAATTCCCATAGCAACGGGAATGGGTCTTTCGCCCTTTGTTGCAATTCCTATTGCAATGGTGGGAAACCTTGTTCCGATACCCTTTATAATTCTTTTTATAAAAAAGATATTTGCTTGGATGAGAAGGGTTAGCCCCAAGCTTAACAAGGTTGTTGACAAAATGGAGGCAAAGGCAGAAAAAAACAAGGCAAAGGTTTTAAGATATGCTTTTTGGGGTCTTGTTTTGTTTGTTGCAATTCCCTTGCCGGGAACAGGTGCTTGGACAGGAGCCTTAGTTGCCGCAATGATTGATATGCCGCTTAAAAAGGCATTTCCTTGTATTGCGCTTGGTGTTGTTATTGCGGGAATAATAATTTCGTTTGTGAGCTACGGAGCAGCGGCAATCTTTTTCTAAAAAGGGTTGACAAATCGGCATAGTAGTGTTATATTGTGGTTACGAAGATAGAGGTGCGATTTGTTATCAGTAGCTTTTGGATGTTAATCTCGGCGGAGAAATGCCAAGGGTAAAAGGAACGGTCGCCGAAAGGAAATGCCGGCGGGCATTTAACTTGGTAAAACAAAATAATATTTGTTTTACTGTCGCTTTTGCGGAGGGCTATCGAAAACAGAGCAATCGGTGTATATCTTTTATATATGCTTATATTCTGATTTTTTTGGTAGCCGAGCAATCGGCTATTTTTTATTGTAATTTTAAAAAAGGAAGTAAGAAAAATGAAAAAACCTATTTTTAAAGGTATGGCAACTGCCCTTATCACACCCATTACCGAAGCAGGTATCGATTATGATGCTTTTGGTAGACTTATTGATTGGCAAATCGAAAAGGGGATAGATGGCCTTGTTATTTGCGGAACAACAGGTGAGGGTTCAACCCTTTCGGATGATGAGCATAAAGAGGCTATTCGTTTTGCGGTTGAAAAAGCAAACAAGAGAGTGCCTATAATTGCGGGCACAGGCTCAAATGATACCGCTTATGCATTAGAGCTCACTAAATACGCTTGCTCGGTTGGGGTTGATGCAGTTTTGGTTGTTACCCCCTATTATAATAAGGCAACCCAAAATGGACTAATCAAGCTTTTTACTCAAATTGCAGATGAATCAACCGTTCCGGTTATTCTATATGATGTTCCTTCGAGAACAGGTGTTGGGCTTGAACCCAAAACGGTTGCTGCTTTGGCAGAGCATCCTAATATTAATGCTATAAAGGCAGCTTGCGGCAACATTTCAAAAATTGCCGAAATGGCGGCTCTTTGTAGAGATAAAATTAATATTTATTCGGGCAACGATGACCAGGTTGTTCCGATTATGTCGCTTGGTGGAATTGGCTGCATTTCGGTGCTTTCGAATGTTTTGCCAACCGAGGCTTCGCTTATGTGCAAGAAATTTTTTGAGGGTGATATTAAGACCGCTTGCAAAATGCAGCTTGATTATTTACCGCTTATTAATGCGCTTTTCAGCGAGGTCAACCCCATTCCCGTTAAGGCGGCAATGGCAAAGATGGGCTTTTGCGAGGATTATCTTCGCCTTCCTCTCACCAATATGGAGGCTGCTCACAGAGAAATTTTATTCGACGAAATGCGTAAGGTAGGATTAGATATTTAATGATTTGTGACAATATTTCCGTAAACCAAAAGGGACATTTATGCTTTGCAGGTCTTGATACTGTGGATTTAGCTCAAAAATACGGAACACCGCTTTATCTTATGGACGAGGATAAAATAAGAGAGCATGTGCGTACATATAAGACCGCTTTGGAAAAGCATTTTCCAAAGGGCTCTTGTCCCGAATTTGCAAGCAAAGCCTTTTCGGTTAAGCAAATTTACAGAATAATGAAGGAAGAAAATATAGATATTGATGTTGTGTCGCAGGGGGAAATATACACTGCCTTTGAGGCGGGTTTTCCTATGGAACGAGCATTTTATCACGGTAGCAACAAAACCGATAGCGAAATTGCCTTTGCAATTGAAAAGGGTGTTGGTTGCTTTGTTCTTGATTGCTTTGAGGAAATCGAGGCGCTTAATAAAATTGCAGGAGAGATGGGTATAACACAAAAGGCTCTTTTAAGGGTTTCGCCCGGAATAGACCCTCACACCCACAAAAAAATCTCGACTGGCTCGGTTGAATCTAAATTCGGAATTGCAATAGAAACCCTTCAAGCGCATAGGGCGGTTGAACTTATATTAAAAAGCAAAAATATAGAGCTTGTGGGCTTTCATTGTCATATCGGTTCACAAATTTTTGAAAGTGAGCCTTTTATAACCGCTTCGCAAATTATGGTTGATTTCATTAAAGAGATTAAGCAAGAGTTTGGGTATGAATGTTCTATGCTTAATTTAGGTGGCGGCTTTGGTGTGAGATACACTGAAAATGATCCCGAAATTGATTATGCTGAAAAAATCGCCGAGGTTGCAAAGGCGTTAAATTCTCTTTGCGAGCAGGCGGCTATTAACTGTCCCGTTATTCATTTGGAGCCGGGCAGAAGCTTGGTTGCCGATGCCGGAATGACACTTTACTCGATAGGCTCAGTTAAGGAGATAGATGGTTATAAAAATTATGTTTCGGTTGATGGAGGAATGACAGATAACCCACGTTTCACACTTTATGAGTCTGAATATACCGTAATGCTTGCATCAAGAGCAAATGATAAAAAGGATTTTGTTGCAACGGTTGCCGGAAGATGCTGCGAATCGGGGGACCTGATAGCCGAAAATATTAAAATACCAAAGCCTTGCCGAAATGAGATTTTGGCGGTGGCAACAACAGGTGCATATAACTATTCAATGGCATCAAATTATAACCGAGTGCCGAGACCTTGCGTGGTTATGCTAAAAGCGGGCTATGATTATTTGGCGGTTAGAAGAGAAACTGTTGAGGATGTTTGCGCATTAGATATATAAATTTTATAAAGGGGGCATTGCTATGGTTAGTTTAGGAAACGATTGGGATTCTATTTTAGCTGACCAATGGCAAATGCCTTATTTTATTGAGTTAAGTGATTTCTTAGAGAAGGAATATAGCGAAAATACCGTTTATCCCGAAAAAAAGGATATTTTTAACGCTTTAAAGCTTACTTCCTTTGAACAAACCAAGGTTGTAATAATTGGGCAGGACCCTTATCATACATTTGGTCAGGCGCATGGGCTTTGCTTTTCGGTTAAAGAGGGGGTTAGCATACCGCCCTCGCTTAGAAATATTTTTAAAGAATTAAAAGAGGATGTTGGCCGAGAAATAACCAATAACGGAGACCTCACCTATTGGGCAAAGCAGGGAGTTTTAATGCTAAACACTGTTTTAACGGTTAGGCAAGGCAGCCCAAACAGTCATAAGGATAAAGGCTGGGAGCGATTTACTGATGCGGTTATAGAAAAGTTAAACCTCAAAACAATGCCGGTGGTTTTCTTGCTTTGGGGAAGCCATGCACAGCAAAAGGCTGCTGTTATTACAAATCCTATCCATATAAAGCTTACCGCTTCGCACCCGAGCTTTTTTTCGGCTAACAAGGGATTTTTCGGATGCCGGCATTTTTCTGAAACCAATAGAATACTCGAAAAAAGCGGACAAAACGGAATTAAATGGTAATAATTGACAAACCGAATAAATTATAGTATAATAATAGCACTTGAATTGGGAGGTGCGTTATGAAAAATTTAGGAATGGTTAGACCGGTTGATAAAATGGGCCGAGTTGTTATTCCAAAGGAAATTCGTTCGCAGTTAAAGGTTGAAAATGATGTTGATAGCTTTGAAATTTATTTAGATGGCGATAATATTGTTTTAAAGAAGTATGAGCCTGCCTGTATGTTTTGCGGCTCGCTGCTTGAAAATGTTTGTTATAAGGATAGAGTTATTTGTAAAAGCTGCATTGAAAAGCTTTATGAATTAAGAGATACTGCTTATTAAAAGCGAAAGCCGATGAGTTATTTATCAACTCATCGGCTTTTTGGTTTTTGATTTTTATTTGCTTTCAATAACGCTTTTTCCGCCCATATAGCTTCTTAATGCTTCGGGGATAGAGATAGTGTATTTCTCGCCATCAAAGGAAAGGTTGTTTTCTAAAAATGCAATTAACATTCTCGGTGGAGCAACAACCGTGTTGTTAAGTGTGTGGGCAAGATATTTCTTACCATCCGCCCCTTTAACCTTAATGCCGAGTCTTCTTGCCTGAGCATCGCCAAGATTTGAGCAAGAGCAAACCTCAAAATATTTTTGCTGTTTAGGACTCCAAGCTTCAACATCATAGGATTTAACTTTAAGGTCAGCAAGGTCGCCTGAACAACATTCAAGTGTTCTAACAGGGATATCAAGACTTCTGAAAAGCTCAACCGAATAGCTCCACATTTTATGGAACCAGTCCATACTTTCCTCAGGCTTGCAGATAACTATCATTTCCTGCTTTTCAAATTGGTGTATGCGGTAGATTCCCCGTTCTTCAATACCATGTGCGCCCTTTTCTTTTCTGTAACAGGGCGAATAGCTTGTGAGGGTTAAGGGAAGTGTTTCCTCAGGGGTAATAGTATCAATAAATTTACCTATCATTGAATGCTCTGAGGTGCCTATGAGATAAAGGTCCTCCCCCTCGATTTTATACATCATAGCATCCATTTCTTCAAAGCTCATAACGCCTGTAACAACATTACTTCTTATCATAAATGGCGGAATACAATAGGTGAAGCCCTTATCTATCATAAAATCACGAGCATAGGAAAGAACTGCCGAATGAAGACGTGCTATATCACCCATAAGGTAATAAAAGCCTTCTCCTGCAACTCTGCCTGCGGCCTCTTTATCAATACCGTTGAATTTTTGCATAATATCGGTATGGTATGGAATTTCAAAATCGGGAACGGTTTTTTCACCAAACTGCTTAACCTCAACATTTTCGCTATCATCTTTTCCGATAGGAACGCTATCATCAATAATATTGGGGATTTTCATTTGGATTTCTAAAACCTTTTTTGTAAGCTCGGCTTCCTTTTCCTCTAATGCTTTAAGTTCCTCTGCCTGCTGCGAAACAAGGGACTTCATCTGCTCGGCTTCATCACGCTTACCCTGACCCATAAGCATACCAATTTGCTTACTTATTTTATTTCGATTAGCTCTAAGGTCATTAGCTTTTGTGTTTGCGGCACACTTTTCATTGTAAAGTGCAATAACCTCATCAACCAAAGCAAGTTTATTTTCTTTAAACTTTTTTCTTATATTTTCTTTAACTAATTCGGGATTATCGCAAATAAATTTAATATCCAGCATTTTTGTTCCTCCTTGGGAAATCGGTAATTTTTAGTATATCATAAGCAAATAATTTTGTCAAACAAATAAGGGCGCAGGATTTACTGCGCCCTTAGAGTTTTTAGATTATTCGGTTTTCTCCTCAGGAATATCAATATCGGCAACCGTAACGTTAACCTTTGTGACAGCGGTGCCGGTCATAGTTTGGATTTTGTCCTTAATATTTGCTTGAACCTGTTCGGCAACGGTTTTAACATCATGCGATTTGGAAACACAAATATAAACATTGATATTAAGCGCACCGTTGATGCTTTCAACCTTAACGCCCTTAAAGGCAGATTTGGTTTTTAAAACATCTTTAAGGTCGATCGCTTTTTTTGAAAGACCTACAACGCCATCAATTTCTTTTGCGGCGATTTCAGCCATTTTTTCAAGAACCTCGGTGTTTATTGAAAGTCCGGTTGCGTTGTTATTCATAAGGATAGCCTCCGTTTATTAGTATACATACATAGTATACCACCTTTTTTAAAATAACACAACTATTTTATTTTGCAACAGGAATAATTTTTATATTTTCGAGCGAAATATCTGTTTCATTCGTTATAATATCCTGAATTTGCAGGGTTTGGGCGGAGGTTAGCCCTTCCGATTTAACGATAATATTTATACCATTATTATTTATAACCGCAAGGCAGTTTTCAAAGCCTTTTGCTTTAAGTAGGGTTTCAATGTTAGATTCGGTTAAAGCATCCGCACCGATTTTTTCTATTTTTTCAAGAGCTGATTTTTTATCAGCCTCAGTTAAATTTTTATTATCAAGTAATTCCTCAACCGTTTTAATAGCGTTTTCACGAGCGGTCTTGCGCTCTTTTTGTACCGATTTAAAGTAATCAGTAGCCTCGGTTTTTGAGCTTGCCGAGGTTTGTGCTGCTTCTGAGGTGGAACCGTTTACTAATGCCGCTTCTCCCAAGTATTTTGTGCTTGATGGCAAATATTTACTGTTAAGCCAAATCGCCGCTGCTAAGGCTATAACCATAACTCCCACCGCTATTTGACCTTTTCCTATAACCTTGCCTTTTTTCATTATTGTTTCCTCCCACAAATATAAACTCTTTTTGATGTTATATTAAGAGCCGCTGTTATAGCCGACTCTATTTTTTCGCTTGTTATCTCATTGTCTCCCCCTTCGCAAACAATAGCGACACCTCTGATTTCGGGCATTTGAGCAGTAACAAGCAGTGCCTGTTCACTGCCATCGGAATTTTTAACCGTTATAAAGCCCTGTTTTAGCTCATAATCGAGTTCGCTTTCCTCTTTTTCGGTTTTAGATGCCGAGGATTCCTCTTTTGTGTCGGCATAAGAATAGTTAATAGAGCTTTCCAAGGTTATAACCACCGAAACCTTGTTGCTACCCGTTATTTGTGCGACAAGTGTTTTTATATCCTTTTCGAGCGTTTGCTTATATTGAGAAATAGAAAAGGCTTCCTCACTATGTTCTTTTGTTTCCGGTTTTTGCGTTCCGAGCGAGGAAATAAAAATTAAGATAATACCTAAAACTCCTGCTATTATAAGCAGTTTGGGGGATTTTAGCTTATTAAAAATGTTATTTATTTGCTCATTCATTTATAACTTCAATCCTTATATTATTTGCTGCATCTCCCAAGGCATCGATCACCGTTTCGGCGTTGCATTCGGTTTTTATTGTTACCTTGCTAATATATATGCTGTCGTCCGAGCGTTTATCCGTTAAAATATTTATTTCGCTAAATTCAATGCCCGATTTTTGCAAAGCATAGCTATAAACAAGCCTTGCCGATTCGGTTTCTAATTCTAAGCTGCTTGGAACCAGGGCGGCTGTGTTCTTTTTGAAATCGGCAAAGTCGGTATTTTTAACAATAATTCCCGAGGCCGAAATAACGCTTACCAAAAAAACAAGACAAAGTATGTATTTGAGGGATTTGCTCATATTTCCCTCGGGCAAGAGAATATGAAGTGCCCCAATAAAAACACAAGCGGCGCAAACTGCGGCTAAAAACTCAAATAAAAAATTCATTTTAGGGAAACCACCACCGTTAGCGAAATAACAAACATAGCAAAGGTTAAAAGCAGAACACCGATTAAAACTGCCATAACGGCATCAACACTTTTTAAAAGTGCCGAAATCTTGGGTAAAGAAAAAAGCGAGGATACGGCACAATTAAGGCAAAGCGCCAGTCTCCAAAGCAAAAGCTCGGTTAAAATGGGAAGAAAAATAGCTGCAACCGCAATAACACCGTAAAGTCCCACTGAGGTTTTGAGAAGTCCTAATGAGGCGGTAACGGTGGCAAGTGACTCCGAAAGCACAGTTCCCGCAACCGGAACACTCGAACCAACTATAAATTTTGCGGTTCTCATTGAAAGACTGTCAGCCGAGGCATTGAGGGTTGTTTGGATACTTAAAATCCCAATAAAAACGGTGGTGACAAAGGACATAATCCAAAAACAAAATTTTTTAATGGCATCGGCAAGAGAACCGCTATTAGTTAAAGGGCTTGCCGATGCCGAAATGCTAAGAGCAAGATATCCGCCCATAAGCGGAGTTATAATAAAACCGGCTATAAAGCTTACCGCTTGGGAGGCACCTAATAAAAGAGCACTCATTGAAACCGAAGAAGCAGCCTGACCTGACGAGGCAACGCTTACTGCAAAAACGGGTACAAAGGAGGTCATAAAAACTGCACAGCCCTGCATGGCATTAACCGAGGCGTTTATAACCGAAAGAATGGGTGAGACTATAAGAGCCGCACAGGCAATAGAGCAAGCATAGGTTGCCGATATGGCGGCCGAGCCCTTTTGTTCGAGCGAGGAAACGGTTGCGCATATAAGAATAACAGCTAAAACCGAAAGCCCGTATTTAAGGGGCAGATTCGCACCCTGCTTTACAAAAAGCCAAATATGTGAAAAAACATTCTCACCCGAAAGAGAATCGGCCCATTTGCTATTCCCGGGGTCAATACCAAACTCCTCTAAATATTCCTTTGTTGTTTGGGGCAGGGCTTGGCGGAGAATATCACCCGAGCTGGCTTTAAACTGTTCGCTATAAATTTCCTCGGCGGTTAGCTCCTCGGCATTAACCGAAATGGAAAAGATAAGCAAAAAAAATACGGTTATAAATATTCGTTTAATCATTGAATAAAACCTAAGGCGGTTTCAAGCACCGAAACAGTAAGCGGAACTGATAGTAAAAAAATGGCGGTTTTGCCCGCTAGTTCCGCCTTTGAGGCAAGAGCGGTTTGTCCGCAGTCTCTGCAAGTATCGGCTATAAAGGAGGTGAGATAGGATATCCCAACCGCCTTTAAGGCAACCTTGAAATAATTCGCATCAATGCCGAGTCCGTCTATTTTTTCCTTTAAAATTTGAATGGGAGCGGTAATGGCTTTTAGAATGTATAGCAGAACAATAATGCTAACTGCTACTGATATAAAAAGAGAATATTCGCTTTTTTCCTTCTTAAATATAACTGCAAGACAGCAGGCAACAAGACAAAGCCCTAAAAGCTTAATTAATAATTCGCTCATAGCCCAAAAAGAGTTTTAACCGTTGTAAAAAGCTCGGCTATTGCGCTGACTACCATAAGCAAAACAACAACAAGTCCCGCAAGGGTGGTAAGCATAGCTTGCTCCTCTCGCCCAGAGCGAACAAGCACCTGATGAAGAACGGTTACAATTATTCCTATTGCGGCAATTTTAAAAATAAAATCTACATTCATCATTTTCCGTATCCATCATAATAGTATTAAGCACACCGCCGCACCAAAACAGATGCCGAGTGTTCTGTAAAGTCTTGAAAGCTTGCTGTTTTCGCTTGCGGCATTTGAAAGATTTTTTTCTATAAGGCTTGTATAAAGCTTTATTCTCTCATATTCCGATTTTGTATCGGCACTGCCGAAAGCACTTAAAAATTCTGCTAAAAGCTTTTTGTCATCGGCTGAAATACCGCAGTCCGTAACCTTAAAAACTCCGTTTTCAAGCTCAACTATACCCTTACCTACAAAAACACTTTCAATTAGCTGTGTGCGCTCGCTTCCGTCATACAAAAGTCTTGCCGAAAGCTCCTCAAAGCATCCTTTTATTTCTAAAAGCCGTTGCTCGCGGTTTTTAAGGGCTAATGATTTGTATGTACCTATAAGCGCACAAGCTGAAAATATCAAAGCAAAGCCTGAAAGCTTAATCATCCATATCATACAAAAGCTCCTCGACAGAAATTATCTCGGGCTTTTCGCCTACATTGCCTGAAAGCACCGCAATTTTTGAAACAGCCCCCGAAAGCAAAAGCCCATTTGTAACGCTTCTTTTTGTAAGGTCATCAATACTTCCTATATGCGCCGTTGTTATTACCGAAACTCCTGCATTGAGGCTGTCCGAAACGCTTTTTAGCTCTAATGCAGTGCCTATTTCATCAAAGGCTATAACATCGGGAAACATTGTTCTTACCGCCATTTGAGTACCGAGCGCCTTATCGGGTATCAGAAGTACATCGGTGTTTCTTCCAAGGTCATTATT
>JAZSLI010000045.1:0-18794 GCA_045535295.1 Acutalibacteraceae bacterium
CTGCCAAGGGCATAGCTGGGCAGCTACGTGCGGATCGGATAAACGCTGAAAGCATCTAAGCGTGAAACCGGCCTCAAGATAAGATATCCCATAGCATAAGCTAGTAAGGTCCCCGGAAGACTACCGGGTTGATAGGCAGCAGGTGTAACCGTGGCGACACGTGTGCTAGGCTGTACTAATAGACCGAGGGCTTGACCTATTTTTCATCCTCTTCTTCATACTTGTTCAGTTTTCAGGGTGTGAGCTCCTAACTCGCACCATTAGCTCAGTTGGTAGAGCACCTGACTCTTAATCAGGGTGTCCTGGGTTCGAGTCCCCGATGGTGCACCATTGTTAATAACGCATTGGGCGATTATTATAAACTGTGGCCCGTTGGTCAAGTGGCCTAAGACTCCGGCCTCTCACGCCGGCAACATGGGTTCGAATCCCGTACGGGTCACCATTTTTTAAAAATTGCATATTGTGATATTAGATAGGGAAACCTATTTGATATATAGTGCCGAATGGCACACATGAAAAGTTGGTGCCTATAGCGGCGAGGGTCCACCCGTTCCCATACCGAACACGGAAGTTAAGCTCGCTTGCGCTGAAGATACTTGGCGGGAAGCTGCCCGGGAAAATAAGTAGATGCCAACATTTTTTGCCCTAATAGCTCAGTCGGTAGAGCATGCGGCTGTTAACCGCAGTGTCACAGGTTCGAGTCCTGTTTGGGGCGCCAAAAATAAAAGCAGGTCGATTGACCTGCTTTTATTTTTGGAAATGAAGCGCACCTTGTGGTGCATGAAGAATGAAGTCGCCTTCGGCTATGAAGCACGCCTTCGGCGCATAGAAAGTTAGTGTGCGCTTCGCTTCATAGCGGCAAAGCCGCTGCTTCATGCAAGGCGGAGCCTTGTGCTTCATATTTGCGAAGCAAATGCTTCATTCAAAAGGAGAAAATATGAAAAACGATAAACTGTCCCTTCAGTCCAAAGAATTTGCTGTTGATATCATTCGACTTGTGCGTGATCTAAAAGGGAAGAAAGAGTCTATTATTTCCAGTCAAATTGGCAGAAGCGGTACCGGCATCGGTGCCAATATCTGTGAAGCACAGTACGCTCACGGAAAGGCAGACTTTATTTTCAAACTGCAGATTGCCCTTAAAGAAGCAAACGAAACGGGCTATTGGCTCGAACTTCTGGTAGAAACAGGCTATATTTCGGAAGAAGAGTTTAAGGTTCTTGACCAAAAATGTACCGCCCTCCGCGCTATGCTTATCGCCTCCATCAACACCACAAAACAAAATATGCAGTAACAAAAATAAGCCGTGAATTTTCACGGCTTATTTTTGTATCTTGGGGTTATCGGTGCGGCAAAGGATATAGTCAATACTAACGTCATAAAAATCTGCAAGTCTGATCAAGGTTTCGGTAGGGGGAACACGCTCTCCATTTTCAAATTTAGAAAGCAAAGCCTGCTCGATGCCTGTTTTCATTTGTACGGCAATTTGGGTGTAACCTTTGCTTTTTCTTAAAAGCCTTAAGTTGTTTTTCACTCTAACACCTCCAATGACATTATGTCATAAATTATTCTTGACAAATATGACATAATGTCATATAATTGTTTCAGTCGATTTTCGACAAATTATTTAAGGAGGTTTCACTATGAAATTTTGTGAAAAATGTGGAAAAGAAATTATGGATGAGGCTGTTGTATGTCCAAATTGCGGATGTGCAATTGAAAAGAATGTTCTAGCAAAAGAAGTATCTTATGACGATTGCGTCAAAGGCGCAGTAACAACCAATATTGTAAGTGCTGTCGTAATAGCACTTGGTGTAGTTTGTTGGCTTTTGATAAATATGTGGATTGGAGCAATATTGTGTTTGGTGGCAGAATTTATTGCGCTTTCAGCAAATTCAAAATTGCAAAAGGCTTTTAAGCAAAACGGATTGACCGGAAATTCAAAAGAAGTTAAGGAAAAGAAAAAAGCAATAACGAAAGATCTAAAATCTAAGAATCCTGCATATAAATTCTCGATGGTATTAGCTGTTATTGCTCTAGTACTTTTAGTAATCTTTGTTTTGTTTATCTAACAGAGGCATTAAAATGAAATATTGTACTCATTGCGGAAAAGAACTGTTTGACGAAGCGGTTTTGTGTCCCGGTTGCGGTTGTGCGGTGGACGGACAGAACAAACATATATTCAATAATCCGTCGGGTGATGGTACTGCATTACTCAACACATTGTCTCAAAGGCTGAAGACAAACGGTATCATCTGGCTTGTAATTGGAATACTGCAAATTTTGGGTGGCATTTTTATAAATTGGTTTTTACTGATAGTTGGTGTTTTGAATATCATTTCTTCTGTCCAGGATATGCAATACAGCAAAGCATTATTAGAAAAACCAAACGGAATTGTGGCAAAGTTTGAGCCAATTACAGGACCGGTAATAACACTAATTTATAACCTCATTATCGGCGGTGTGATCGGTGTGGTTGGTTCAATTTATTATTTTGTTGCAATTCGTAATTATGTAATGGAAAACAAGCAGTTTTTTGCAAGTTTAGATGCGGAAAATAGTTAAACTATCAGTTTTCAGGCACATTTCATTCGTGTCATTAAGTTCAAAACACCCAAACGAAAATCCGTTCACGAAAGTGGACGGATTTTTGTTTGTATTATTCACTATTCATTTTTCATCATTCATTATTCATTAACAGGGAACGGATTTTCGAATGAATAATGAATATTGAAGTCGCCTTCGGCTAATGAATAATGAATAATTATTGCCCCACCGCCGCTTTTATGCTATACTATGTTTAGGCGGTGATGGGATGAAATTTGATATAAGATTTGCTACAATAGACGATGCGAAAAGTTGTGCCGATATTCACGCAAAATCGTGGTTGTTCGCTTATAGTCATATAGTTCCAAATGAAATTATCATTGAACATAATGCCAGATGGCTTATGATATGGAATAAAATGCTTGCAAATAATAAGGAATCGCATTATGTAGTTACGCTTGATGATGTTGTTATCGGCTTCCTCACTATTGCCGTTTCCAGAGATAATGACTTAAAAGGTTCTTTTTATGAAATTGTTGGTCTGTATCTTTCCCAAAATTATATTGGTTTAGGTTTTGGTAAACAGACTATGAATTGGATAAAAGAAGAAATCAAAAGTAGGGGATATGATAAAATTTCTCTTTGGGTGCTGGAAGAAAACAATCGTGCGAGAAGCTTTTATGAAAAGATGGGTTTTGTGACTGATGGAGAAATTAAACCAAGTGGTCTTGCAGATACTCAGGAAGTTAGATATGTATGTAAATTTTTAAATTAATAAATTCTCAGTTTTCAGGCGCATTTCATTCGTGTCATTATGGCAATCAGGGGACGGTTCTGTGATTGACCCTGATTGATTATTTTGAGTGCCTTTTCTTTTCAACTGAATCCGACTTTGTCAGGTTAGAGGTTGGATTTAATTTCACCGAAACCGTAAGGTTTCGATTTCACTTTCCCTTGCACTTCCACCGCTTTTGTGCTATAATACACCTAAAGGTCGGTCATTATATGGTGAAAAAAGCAATTACAATTATGATTGTAGATTGTATGCTTTGGCTATCGGCTTGTTCGAAAGAGGAAACCAACAGTGTTTTAAACGAAGTAACCCTTAGAGTATGGGATAAACTTCTTTTGGATGAATGAGAACACAGAGAACCGTCCCTTGTGTTCTATAAGATTTAATTATTGGAATGCTCTTTATATTATGGTAAACTGTAAGTAGTTAAAGGAGTGAGTTTTATGAAAAAATTAGTATGCTTATTGTTGGCCACAATTTTGGTGTTTAGTTTTTCTGCTTGTAGAGCTGAGAATGTTTCGATAAGTAATTCGGAATTATCAAGTGATATAGAACCGCATAGCAACACGGAAATGCCAAGCAATGTGGTAGATCCGAGTAATGTAGAAACATTAGGTGAGACAGAACTTAACGATTTGCATAATGCTATTCAATCACAAAATTCTGCTCCTAATATATCTCAAGACTTTGAGCCTATTACAGATAATGAATTTTCGGGTGGAAACGGAACACAGTTAAATCCTTACCTGATAACAACATCAAAGCAATTAATATATTTATCTGAAAAAATTAATTCAGGGAAAATGAATAATGGAGTACATTTTGCGCTCGGTGCAGACATTGATATGGCTGGAGTAGAGTTTTTGCCTATTGGAAATGGCACCTATCGTTTTTCATCCAATTTTGACGGCAGAGGTTTTACTATTTCCAATCTATCCCCAAAACTTTTATACGATGACTATGGCAATAACGCCAACTATTCTTGTGGATTTTTTGGGATAGTCGGAAATGCGGAAATCAAAAATCTTCATCTTGAAAATGTTAATATAACATATACCTATGAAAGCAATTATTTTACCGAAATAGGTCTTCTTGCAGGTTGTGTGTATCCAACCCGAGAATGTAAAATTACTGATTGCAGGGTCAACGGTAATATCAATGTTGAAACAGATGTTTTACTCGTGGGAGGAATTGTTGGCGATATTTTTGTAACCGATAATGCAAAACTCAAATGTGAACGACTGCACAGCAATACAAAATTACAAGTGCGCTCTGATTCGGTAAATGCAGGCGCTATTTCGGGGAGTGTTCTCGGAAACGGAGAGGAAATTTTCACGGATATTTGCGTTCAAAGTGAGATTTTGCACAGTTCTACATATTATTCATATATAGGCGCATTTGGCGGTGTAGCAAATTCAAAAGGAAGCATGAGCGTTAGTAACTGTTTTATAAAAATAAATACTAATAAAAAGCATGGCGATAATGTTCATCCCTTGATCGGTGGAATTATTGATTCATATCAGCCGAGCGGCACTTTTAATTTTAAAAATGTATTTGGATTTGCGGATGGTTGCACTAAATTATATGAGATACCTTCTGAAAATCCCGTAAAAGAAGAAAATTGTAGTTTTGCAAATGTATTACCGGCAAATTGTAACTTCAATACTGAAATTTGGGAGATTACCGATCCTGCCACACCGTTTATTAAATTAAATTTTCACAAAAATTAAGTTTTCAGGCGCGTTTCGTTCGCAAAACTAAGTTCAAATTTCCACAAAGAGAAGGGAGGGCCGAAAGACTTTCCTTTCTTTTTTTGCAAATAATACGTGCTTTTTATTGATAAGTTTAATTTGTTTAGAAGGTGAGCCCATGCTCTGTTATATCGAAAAAAGACCGATGTTAATGTGTGCGATATTGTGCATTATAATTTCGGTTATAGGATTTTATTCGGCAGTTTTACTTTTCTTAGCGGGATGGGTGATTTTATTTTGCCTTTGCATTTTTATTTTAACGAACCGCAAAGGCACAACGGTTATTTCATTTGCACTCGTTCTTATTTTTGTTTTTATTCTCTTTTTTAAAATCGAGCAAATAAACTCTCTAAACCGGTTAGATAATACAGAGCATATTTCCTATATAACTGTGTATGAGCAGGTAAAAGAAGCGGATGATTATTACACCGCTTATGCCGAGGTGATAGAAAGCACGACACTTAAAAAGGGAACAAGAATTTGCTTATCTTATAGCGGGGAGCAAATAAAAATAGGACAAGCATTAAAGGCAAATATAAAGCTTTCCTCGATAAGCGAGGAATACGCTCCTTCTTATTACAGTAAAAATATTTTTCTTTTTGCAAGTATGGGTGAATATGAGGAGGTGCCTTCCAAAAACGACTTTATAATCTCGGCGGTGGATAATGTTAGGGATTATATTAAACAAACCCTTTATTCAAATATGGATTTTAGTAAAGCCTCGACAATGCTTGCATTGCTTATGGGAGATAAGAACTATTTTACCAAAAGCTTTGCAAGCAATGTTGTTTTTTCGGGCGTTAGTCACGCTATGGTTGTTTCGGGAATGCATTTAACAATTATAGTTATGCTTTTTACGGGAATTTTTGATAAATTTTGTTATAACAAATATTTCAAAGTGATTGCAATTTTTATAGTTGTAATTGTTCTTACTGCTCTTTGCGGGTTTTCAATTTCTATGCAAAGAGCAGGAATTACACATTTGCTTTGTGCGGTTTCAATTCTTTTAAAGAAAAAGGGAAAACCTGAAAACACGCTTGGAACAGCGGTTTTTATTATCCTTGTGTGTTCGCCCTTTGCGGTGATGAGCGTTGCTTTCGAGCTTTCGGTTGCAGCAACCTTTGGTATTTTAGCAGTAGCACTCCCGATTGATAATTATGTAAACCAAAAAGGGATAATAGGAAGTAAAATTTTAAAGCTCATATTTTCAGCAAGCTTAATAACATTAAGTGCAACGCTTATAACCTCACCCATTGTTCTAGTGAATTTTGGCGGGGTTTCAACCGTTTGTGTTATAACAAATTTACTTATTTCTTATGCGGTAACGCTTGCTTTAAGCCTTTCGGTTATAGCACTTATTTTAAATTTGTTTTTGCCCTTTGCGGCAAGGGTATTATTTAGTATAACTGAAATAGTAATAGAATACATAAATTCCGTTATAAATTATTTTGGAGAACTAAAATATTCATATATTAATGTACCAAAAGGTTATTTTGTAGCAGTTATTGCTATTATAATATTAATCTTTTGGTATATGCTTGCTTGTAAAAGGCGAAGAAATGTGATAAGATTAGAACAAGTTAAGCAAAAATTTATAAAGGAAGGCGGGAAAAAGCTCAAATGGCGATAGTTTCTGAGGAAGTTTTGAAAAAGAGTATTTTGAGGCAGGAGCTTTTGCCGGTTTATATTCTTTTTGGCGATGACGGATATCTTAAAAAGAATTACAGTGAAAAAATCGGTAAAAAAATTGCCGAGCCGGACGATTTTTTTAATTACTGCAAGTTTACGGCCGAAGCAAATTTGCAAGAGGTTTACGATGCGGTTATGCAATTCCCGTTTACTAACGATAAGAAATTTGTTGAGCTTTGCGATTTTAATTTTGAGGAATGCTCAAAGGCCGATTTTGAAAAGCTTTGTGAGTTGATATTAGAGGTTCCCGATACCGCAGTTTTGGTTATAAGGTTTGACACGGTTGAGTTTGACAGTAAAAAGAGTAACAAGTTCAAAAAGCTAACCGAAGCGGCTGACAAGGTTGGCGGTTTGGTTGTTAGTTTAGGACACAGGGGAGTACCGGAGCTTGTAAAAATGCTTACAAACGGAGCGGCAAAGAGAGGGTGCAGCTTTGATAGCGCTGCGGCACAATATTTGGTTGAAACCACGGGTGAGGATATCTCGGTTTTAAGCAACGAGCTTAACAAGCTTTGTGCCTTTGCTTCAAACAGAACAATAACAAAGCAAACGGTTGATGAAATATGCGTTAAAACGGTTGAGGCTAATATCTATGAGCTTTCTGCTTTTATTTTGAGCAACCAAACTGATAAGGCAATTTTACTGCTTGATGATTTGTTTTACAATAAGGTTGAGCCAATGATTATATTTTATAATATAGCTTCGGCTTATATTGATATGCTTCGAGTTTACTCTGCCGAGAAGGAGGGCTTACGCTTTGACAGTGTTAAGGATACCTTTAACTATCAAAGAAATAAGCGTTTTCTTGTTGATAAGGCAGCACAAAATTTAAAGCGATTTGATTTTAATAAGCTTTCGCTTAGCTTTGAAATGCTACTCGATGCCGAAAAAAAGCTAAAATCAAGCATTAATCCAAAAACTGTTTTAGAGCAGTTAATTATTAGACTTATATATATTTCGGTAAAGGGTGAGTTGGTTGATAAGGCTTGATTTGCCCATAATTGTTGAGGGGAAATACGATAAAATAACCCTTTCAAATGTTGTTGATGCGCTCATTATAACAACCGATGGCTTTGGTATTTTTAAAAATAAGGAAAAATGCCGAATGATAAGAGATTTAGCAAGTCAAAAGGGTATAATTGTTATGACCGATAGCGATTCGGCAGGAAATTTGATAAGAGGATATATTAAAAGGATTGCGGCTGATGCGCATATTATAAATGTTTATGTTCCTTGCTTAAAAGGTAAAGAAAAAAGGAAAGACCGTCCCGCAAAGGAGGGGCTTTTAGGGGTTGAGGGGATGACGCCCGAAATTATAAAAGAGGCTCTTCTTAAAAGCGGTATAAGTGAAAATGAAATAAAGCAGCCACGAGAGAAAATTACAAAGCTGCATCTTTATGAAGCGGGCCTTAGCGGAAGAAAGGATAGCCGAGAAAGGCGAAAGGAATTTTTAAAGGCACTCTGCTTGCCTGAGGAGTTGACCGCAAATGCAATGCTTGACGTGCTTAACAATATTATGACATTGGAAGAATTTTTAAAGGAGCTTGCAAGATGCCAAGAAAGCAACGCCAAAAATTAAAGCTTATTTATGTTTTTGATATTCTTAAAAAATATAGCGATGAGGAAAATCCTCTTAATGCCGCCCAAATAGTCGAGCATTTAAGCGCTTACGGTATTGAAGCCGAGCGAAAATCAATTTATGATGATATCTTTAATTTAGAGGAATACGGTTGCGATATTATAAAATCCGAAACGGGCAAAAAGGGTTGGTTTATTGGGGATAGAGAATTTGAGATCCCTGAAATATATCTTTTGAGCGATGCGGTGAGAAGTGCCAAATTCATAAGCGCAAAAAAGACAAGGGAGCTGCTTTCTAAGCTTAATGGAATGTTGAGTATTTACCAAGCAAAAAGGCGTAAAAATGCGGTTTATTTTGCGGCGGAGGATAAGTGCGGAAACGAGGAGCTTTATTATAATATAGATAAAATAAGCTTTGCAATAGAAAACAAAAAGCAAATAACCCTTAAATATTCTTCAAGGGAATTTTTATCCGACCGTTCGGTTGCAAAAAACACAAAGGAAATGCGAATAAATCCTTATGCACTTACCTGGCAAGAGGACCATTATTATTTAATAGGCAATCATATAAAATATGATAACCTTTTACATTTAAGGCTTGACAGAATAAGCTCGGTTGAAATAACCGATGAGGATGTGCGCCATTTTAGTGAGGTTAGCGAATATAAGGAATTTTTTGACACCGCACACTACACTCAAAAGCTTTTTGGAATGTATTCGGGCGAGCTTACCCAAATTGAGCTTTGCTGCAACCGAAAAATTGCCGAGCAGGTGTTTGATAGGTTCGGCGAAAATATTTTTGTTAAAAATGTTACTGAGCAACAGTTTGAGTTTACGGTTAAGGCGGCTCTTTCAGAGGCGATTGTTACTTGGATTATTAATTATGGTGAAAACTTAAAGGTGAAAAAGCCGCAAGAGTTAAGGGAAATGGTAAAAAAAAGAGCCTTAACTGTGCTTAAAAATTATGAATAACAAAAGGAAGTTTCATTAAATGAGAATGAGGAAAAAGAAAAACTTGGAGCAAAGGCTCGAAGCGGTTTCGGATTATCTTTACATAAGTGACATTGAAAACAGAAATTTCAGTACCGCAAAAAATGAAAAGGAATATATTGATTTTGGTACTTGGTTTAAAAGAAGCGCACCGCTTTACTTGGAGGTTGGTTGCGGAAAGGGAAAATTCGCTTGCGAATTTGCAAAAAATAATCCCGATATAAATCTTATAGCGGTTGAAAAGAGCGCAAACGTTATAGCTATGGCCTGCGAAAAGGCAAAGGAAGCAGGTATTTCTAATTTAAAATTTATTAAATGCAGTGCCGAATATCTTGAAAAATACATAAAGGATAAAAGCATAGAACGAATTTTTCTTAATTTTTCCTGTCCTTTTCCAAAGGCGGCCTATGCGGCACACCGCCTAACTCATAAAAATTTTCTTAAAATTTATAAAAATATTATGACGGACTTTGCCGAAATTCATCAAAAGACTGACAATATGCATTTTTTCGAATTTTCTATTGAGCAATTAACTGCGAGCGGATTTGCTCTTAAAAATATTTCTCTTGATCTGCATAATAGCGGATTTGAGGATAATATTGAAACTGAGTATGAGCATAAATTTGCCTCGCTCGGAATGCCTATATATAGACTTGAAGCCTTTATTGGAGGAAAAAATGATCGATTTTAAAATTGAAGAAATAGTGCCGCTTTGCGCTGAATTCGGCGTTCAAATAACCGAGAAAGAAATAAAAAGACTTAATTTATACGGTAATCTTCTTTTAGAGTGGAACCAAAAGCTAAATTTAACCTCAATAATCGAGCCGAGTGAGGTGCTTTACAAGCATTTTTATGATTCTATTCTTTTTTTTAAGGCAAACGAAATACCGCAAGGAGCAACCCTTGTTGATGTTGGAACGGGAGCCGGTTTTCCCGGAATGGTGCTTAAAATAATAAGACCCGACCTTAAAATAACCCTGCTTGACAGCCTAAATAAGCGACTTGTGTTTTTAAATGAGGTTATAGATAGGTTGGAGCTTGCAAATATACAAACGCTGCATTTAAGAGCAGAAGAGGCGGGCAAATCTAAGCTACACCGAGAAAAATATGATTTCGCAACCGCAAGGGCGGTGGCTTCAATGCCGGTTTTACTTGAATATTGCACACCGCTTGTTAAAATAGGCGGTCGTTTTGTTGCAATGAAGGGTCCCTCTGCAAACGATGAGCTTCAAAACAGTCAAAATGCAATTTCACTTCTTGGAGTGAAAACCGAAAGCATTATATTCGAGCAATTAAGAAAGGATGAACAAAGGGCGCTTGTAACCTTTAAAAAGATATCGCAAACGCCGCCAAAATACCCAAGAAAACCCTCAGATATTTCAAAACAACCTCTTTAAAAGGGGTTGTTTTTGTTTTTTTATGCCGAAAGTCCACGATGTGATTTTCTTTACAAAAGGCGGGATAAAAGGCATAATTTATATGGAGGCGGTATAATGCACACAATAACCGATAAAAAGCTTTTAATGTTAAGACCTCAGGAAATAAAGCGCTCGCCCTATTTGGTGCGAAAAAGTATGGACGATTACGAATTGAGGCTATTAGCGCAAAGTATATCTGCACAAGGGATGATAGAACCATTGCCGATAAGAAAAAATGATTACGGGAAATATGAACTGATATCTGGTGAGCGAAGATTGAGGGCCGCCAAAATGGCGGGACTTAGGCGTGTTCCTTGTGTTTTACATAAAATGGACGAGCCCCAAGCTGCTATCAGTGCCGTCGCCGAAAATATGCAGCGAAGCTCGGTTGATATGTTTGATGAAGCAGAGGCGATTGCAAAGATAGTGTCATTTTATTCGCTAAAACCCTCCCAAATAGCTCACAAAATCGGCATATCAGAGGAGCGACTTTCTCAAAAACTAAAACTCTTGCGTTTGGCACCCGAAATCAAGGAAAAGCTTATTAACTATCAGCTCGGTGAGGAATATGCTTTTTGTCTCATGAAGCTGCCCCTTGAAAAGAGAAACGAGGCACTTGATAAAATAATAACCGAAGCAATGGCTTTTAAAAAGGCAGAGGATTATATTCACTGTCTATTATCCCCCAAGATAGAGCAAGCACAGCCAATTAGAAGAGGTGCAATAGGAGACATAAGACTCTTTCAAAACAGTCTGGTAAAGCTCACCGATGCTCTAAAAAATTCAGGGGTTAGTACCCTTTTTAAAAAAAGTGAGAGCGAAAAATATATAGAATATAAAATAAGAATAAAAAAAGAGCCCTCGCAAACAAAATGCGTTGCTGAGCAGCTCAAAATATGTTAAAAACGAGCTTTCCAAAAGGAAAGCTCGCAATTTGTTTTATTCTTCGGTTTCTTCTTCAAGGCTATCGGTGTTACATTCAAGGTAGTCACCCTTAATGCGATTTTTATTTGAAAATCTATCGAAAATTGCAAGAGCGCCAATAATGGCACCGAAAACTGCTAAAAGCGAAACAAAAAATTTTAAAAATCCCTTCATAAGTATATGACTCCTTTTCATTAAATTTCTTTAATATTATTATATAGCTTCAACAAGTAATTGTCAACAGTTTAAATCACATAAATGGGGCGAAAACATGGAGTACTGCTTGTTTGAGTTTGAGCCAAACAGAGCGCTTTCTCCATTCTTCTAACTTAATTTCTTTGGACTGTGAAACAATTTCATTTATATGCTTTTTAACATCTAAAACGGTGCTATTATCGCAAACCCATACACCACATTCAAAGTGGAAAACAAAGCTGCGGTAATCCATATTAACCGAGCCTACCGTTGCAACCTTATCGTCTGAAACAAAGAGCTTGGAATGGATAAAGCCGGGCAAGTATTCATAGATTTTAACCCCTGCCTCCAAAAGCTCTAAATAGTTATACTGTGTAACGGGATGAACATACCATTTATCAGGAATGTGTGGCGTGATTATTCTGATATCAATTCCCGATTTAGCCGCCATACGAATGGCGTTTTTCATAGAATTATCAATTATAAGGTAGGGGGTTGCAATATAAACATAGCGTTGGGCGGTGTTGAGGATTTGCATATAAAGTCCCTCGGCGGGATTTTTTCCGTTTAGAGGGTCATCGCTGTAAGGAATAACAAAGCCATCGTCTATTGCTGGCGAATCTACCCAATAATCGCTAACCCGTAGCTTCTTGCGGGTGATAAACTCCCACATTGAGCAGAACATTGCAACAAAACTTTTAACTCCGTTGCCCTTTAACATAATGCCCGAATCCATCCAATGTCCGAAACGCTTTTTAAGGTTAATATATTCGTCACCTATATTAATTCCACCTGTGAAGGCGGTTTTACCGTCAATAACAACGATTTTTCGGTGGTCACGGTTGTTCATAAAGATATTCATTAAAGGATTAATGGGGTTGAAAACTGAAACACCGATTCCCTCCCAACGTAGCCTTGAAATGAAGTCTTTATGCTGCCGTTTAATAGAACCGAAATCATCAAAAATAACTTTAACCTCAACTCCTGCGGCAACCTTTTTTCTTAAAATTGTATGGATTTCTTCCCACATTTCACCCTCGGCAATAATGAAAAACTCAATAAAAATATATTTTTCCGCCTTTTCGAGTTCCTCTAATAGAACCGAGAAAAATTTCTCGCCTGAACTCAGATATTCGGTGTAGGTTTTATCGAAAACGGGGTAACCCGATTCGCCAATTAAGAAGTCGGCTTGACGGGAATGGATTAAATCGTAATATTTAAGATGCTCTCTAATCTCGCTATCATCTTTAAGGTATTTTCTATACCTCGCCTCGCTTATTTTCATTCTTTTGCGAATATAAGGGGGAACACGACCGCCGCCCCAAAGCAAAAATACCGTTATTCCGAAAATCGGGAGAATAAGAATAAAGATAACCCAAGCGATTTTATGTTCAGGATTGCTTCTGCGGTTAATGATAATAACAACGGTTATAATACCCGCAAGCATAGAAATGAGGTATGCCCAAACCGATTGGGCAGTAACATCATAAAGAACGCCGAATAAAAAGCCCAACTGAATAAGTAAGAGAAGCGCTGAGAAAATTATTCTTGTTGGAACCCCGATTCCTCTTTTATTCTTTAATTTCACGGTATCACCTCGCAATGTTTCAAAAACTACTATTAATATATTAGCACAAAATTCCTATGAATGCAATTTTTATTATATATAATAGTTGTAAATTTATTATTAAGTATGATATAATTACTTTGTGTTACTATCGTTAGCCAAAGCAAAAAATACTTGTTTCAAAATCTGATTCGAGTTTAAATGCTTTGGCTATAAGAAATGGAGACCGGATATGTCCAATAAAATTGTAAAATTATCAGAGGGCGCAGAAGGGTTGTTTATTAAAAATGACCGTTTTAATACAACACTTATATCCTGCAACTTTTATCTTCCACTTAAAAAGGAAACGGTTGCAGAATTTGCTTTGTTGCCCTTTATTCTCACAAGTTGCAGTAAAGAATATCCTGATTTTTCAAAGCTTAACTATAAGCTTAACAAGCTTTATGGTGCAAGGCTTAATGCGAGCGTTGAAAAATACGGTGATTATCAGCTGCTTAGAATGTCTATTTCGGTTATCGGTGATAAATTCACATTGGATGGCGATTCGCTAATCGGTCAAGCAACCGATATGCTGTTAGGCCTCATTTTTGAGCCGAATGTAGAGCAGGGAGCCTTTTTGCAGGATGATTTAAATCGTGAAAAGCGAAAGGCTATAGAGCATATTAAATCGGAAATAAGTGAAAAAAGAATATATGCCAAAAACCGTTTGTTAGAGGAAATGTATAAGGATGATATTTATGGCATATCAAAATGCGGAACCATAGAGGATGTTAATGCCATTACTGCGAGCGGACTTTTTGAGGCTTGGCAAAAAATGCTTTCTTCGGCATTTATTAGGTTCCAAGTTGTCGGCTCTGCTATTCCTTCCGGTTTGTTTGAGAAACTTAGCGAAAGGTTTGAGCAGTTAGACCGAAGCAATATTGTTGATTGCGCAGAGTCTTTACCGACAAAGGCCATTTTGGAGCCCAAAGAGGTTACCGAGTTTTTAGAGGTTAACCAAGGCAAGCTTGTTATGGGCTTTTCATCCGAAATTTACGGAAATGATGATAACAGCCTCGAGCTACTTGTCATGAATGATATCTTTGGCGGAGGCCCTTATTCAAGGCTTTTTAGCAATGTTAGAGAAAAAATGAGCCTTTGCTATTATTGCGCCGCCTCATCTGTTCGCTCAAAAGGACTTTTAACGGTTGAATCGGGTGTTGAGGCCCAGAATGCCGGCAAGGCAAAGGAAGAAATTTTAAATCAGTTGGAAATTATTAAAAATGGTGGATTTTCCGATTTTGAGTTTTCTTCCTCAATAAAGAGCATAATAGATTCCTTTAACACCTATTGCGATAGCCAAAATTCTCTTGATTTATGGTATGCATTAAAGGTTAATAACCCGCAGCTTTATTCGCCTGAGGAATTGGCACAAAGGGTTTCGCAAATCACCAAAGAGGATGTAATAAGAGCGGCAAAGGGCGTTAAGCTTCACACAACCTATAAGCTATTGCCAAAGCAGGCGAACAAGGGAGAAAAATAATGAAAAGAGAATTTTTTGAAAGTGATATTGGCGAAAGCTATGTTAAAGCAACCCTCGATTCAGGGCTTAAAATATATATACTCGAAAAGCCGATGTATAATTCATCTTATGCCATTTTCGGCACAAAATATGGCTCGGTCGATACCTGCTTTTCGGTTGATGGAGAGCAAACCTGTGTGCCTGAGGGAATAGCCCACTTTTTAGAACACAAGCTTTTTGAAAGCGAGGAGGGGGATGCTTTTACGAGATTCGCCCAAACGGGAGCAGCGGCCAATGCTTTTACCTCGTTTGACAGAACCTGTTATTTATTTTCTTGCTCGGATAAATTTTATGAGAATCTTGAAATCTTGCTTGATTTTGTTCAGTCACCCTATTTTACCGAGGAAACGGTTAAAAAGGAGCAGGGAATAATAGGTCAGGAAATTAGAATGTATGATGATAGCCCGGGTTGGCGGGTTATGTTTAATATGTTAAGAGCGATGTATCATAATCACCCCGTGAGAATTGATATTGCGGGAACGGTTGAATCAATTGCCAAGATAGATTACAGTTTGCTTTATAAATGCTATAAAACATTTTATAATCCTTCAAATATGTTTATTTGTATTGCGGGAAATGTTGATGCTGAAAGGGTCTTGAAGCAAATCAAGGAAGGGATTAAGCCTTCTAAAACGGTTGAGATAGAAAAAACTCTTTGCAATGAGCCAAGCGAGGTTTTAAACTGTTATACCGAACAAAAATTATCGGTTGCGGCACCAATATTTTGCTTTGGATATAAAGAAAATCCCAAAGAACCTCAAAGAACTGCAAAAGGGAAAATATGCACCGCTTTGCTTATGGAAATTATTGCGGGTGATGCCTCTCCGCTTTATAAAAGACTTATGAGTTCGGGACTGATTAATGACGAATTTTCTTCTGAGCATTTTAACGGGTACGGATATTCCGCAGTGCTTTTTGAGGGCGAATCTAATAATCCGAGGGCTGTTGCAAAGGAAATAAAAAATGAGGTTGAAAGACTTAGAACCGAGGGAATCGATAAAAAACTTTTCTCGGCGGTTCGTGCGGGAATGTATGGCAACGCTATAAGGCTTTTCAATAGTGTTGAAGGCATAGCAATGCAGATGGTTGACTGCGCTATGAACGAAACCGAGCTGTTTGATGATATAAAATATCTAAAAGCGGTTACGGTTGAGGATGTTCAAAAGAGACTGAGTTTACTTGATAATGATAATACGGTTTTATCGGTGATATTGCCGCAGGAGGAATAAAAGAATGGAAGTTATAATTTTCGGAATAAAGCTAACTCTTAATCCGATAGCTTTTACTATTCCGTTGGGCAACAAACATTGGGATATTTATTGGTACGGAATAATCATAGCCCTTGGTTTTTCGCTTGCTGTTATTTATGGAATGTTGAACGCAAAACGCTTTTCGATTAATACTGACCGTATGCTTGATGTTGTTCTTGTTACGGTACCGGTCGCCATTTTATGTGCAAGGGCATATTATGTTATTTTTGACGGAGTCCCTCTTGACGGAATTGGTGACTTTTTCGGAATAGGTGATTCCTCGGGATTTTCGGGGCTCGCTATTTACGGAGGAGTTATAGGTGCCTTTGTGACCGGCGCTGTTATGTGCAAACTTCGCAAGGTTAGAATATTGGATATGTTCGACCTTGCGGCAATTGGTTTTTTAATAGGTCAAGGCGTTGGCCGATGGGGCAATTTTATAAATCAAGAGGCCTTTGGCGGATTTACAGGAAGCTCTTGGTGGGGAATGCAAAGCGCTAATACCATAAGGCATATGGGAGAAGAAGGCTTGGTGCATCCTTGCTTCCTTTATGAATCCGTTTGGTGCATTTTGGGCTTTTTCTTGCTTCATTATTTCAGCAAAAAAAGGAAATATAGTGGTCAAATAGTTTTAATGTACTGTGTTTGGTACGGTTTTGGCAGAGCATTTATTGAGCTACTTAGAACCGATAGTTTAATGATAGGCAATATAAGGGTTTCTTCCTTGCTTTCATTTATGCTTTGCGGCATAGCGGTGGTTTTATTAGTGATTTTTGCTAAACGTCAAGGCAAAGAAAAAAAGGACTCGGATTATAGGGAAGTTTTCGAAGAGGTAGAGGAAAATGAGCAAAATAATTGATGGTAAAGTAATATCTGCCACAGTAAAGCAAAGGGTGGCAGACGAGGTTAAGAAATTAAACGAAAAGGGTATTAGCGTTGGCCTTGCGGTTATTATTGTTGGCGAGGACCCCGCCTCAAAGGTTTATGTTGCAAACAAGAAAAAGGCTTGCGAGGCCTTGGGAATTATTTCGGAAGAATATGCCCTGCCCGAAACTACAACCGAGCAGGAGCTTTTAGAGCTTATAAAGGAGCTTAATAATAAAAAGAGTATTAACGGAATATTGTGTCAGTTGCCATTACCTAAGCATTTAGATGAAAAGCTGATAATAAATTCAATTTTGCCCGAAAAGGATGTTGATGCCTTTCATCCCGTTAATGTTGGTAGAATAATGATAGGAGATTATGATTTTCTTCCTTGCACGCCAGCAGGTGTTATGGAAATGCTATCTTTTGAGGGTATAGAGGTTGAAGGCAAAAACTGTGTTGTTATAGGTCGCTCTAACATTGTGGGTAAGCCTATGAATATGCTTCTTTTACATAAAAACGGAACGGTTACAATTTGCCACTCGAAAACTAAAAATCTTAAAGAAATTTGTAAAAATGCGGATATTTTGGTTGCGGCTGTTGGCAGGCCTCATTTTGTTAGCGAGGATATGGTTAAGGAGGGCGCAGTTGTTATTGATGTTGGAATTAACCGAGTAGACGGTAAGCTTTGCGGCGATGTTGATTTTGATGCGGTTAAAGAGAAAGCGAGTGCAATAACCCCTGTTCCCGGAGGAGTGGGACCGATGACTATTGCTATGCTTATGCAAAACACCCTTACTGCCGCTAAGAAACATAACAATATAAAAGAGTGAGAAAATGATTAAAAAAATATTTGTTGTTTTTTGCCTTGTGTTTATGCTTTTTTCGTTTTCTGTTTTGGCAAAAGAGCAGAACTTGGTTAATGGCTTTGAGGTGAAAGGCGAGTTTTATTCTTATTTGCAAGCACCCGAGAAGGTTTCCCAGATTCTCGGTATGACTCGCAAAGAGCTTGATGATTATTGCAAGACTAATAATATTGTTTTGCTTTCGGTTGATAACCAAAACAAAAAGCAAATAAGACTTACTGTTTCTAAAACAGATTTTTCAGGCAGCATTATTAACCTTTCTAAAATGACCGACAACAAAATAATCGAGCTCATCCCCGAAATAACCGGGCTTGAAGGTATTAAAGGAACGGTCGTTTTAAAGAACGGGCAAAAATTTTTAAAAACCGAGCTTAAATCCGAGGATAGTGGCGGAGAATATTTGCTAACTCAGTATATAACCGTTGCCGATAAAAGTAATTATGTTTTGAGTTTTTATACTCATATAGATGAGGATACCGAATATATTGAGAACAATTTCGAAAGCTATACTAAAAACTTTGTTTTCTTGCAAGAAGCCGAAAAAAAGGATTACACGGTTTATATTGTTGCCGCCGCATTCGTTTTGTTTTTGTTGGCGAGTGTAATAATAGCGATTTCAATAATATTAGATATGAAAAAGAGCAAAAATTCGCAGTGATGCGGATGAACCGCCCCAATTTGTGCGGACAGCACAAAAAAGTGCTCTATGGTAGCAAAAATTAAATTTTAAGCAATATACTGACTTCGTTTTTCGAGCGGAGTCAGTTTTGTTTTAAGTTGTATGCGTTGGTTATTGTAGAAATG
>JAZSLI010000029.1:0-32380 GCA_045535295.1 Acutalibacteraceae bacterium
CCGCCACCGGGGCAAACCACAACGGCAGGTCTTTCCAGTTCCTCTTTAAATGCAACGGGTGGATTTTCGTGAATAAAACAATCTAAATAAACGTTATTAGCTTCATCGATTATTATTCTTTTAGAAACCATTTTTAAGCAACCTTTCTGTTTTTAAAATAGCGGCTTGAGTTTTAGCGTCTTTAATTTCACCCTTCATTATCATTTCAACGGCTGTTTCAAGCGGAATTCTTTTCAGATTTAAAAATTCATCTTCATCAGGGTCGGTTTCGCCGTAGGAAAGACCCCTTGCAAGATACATATAAATAATTTCTCCGCAGTATCCGGGAGAAGGGTAAAGCTCACCTAAAAAGGTGTAGCTTTCGGCAATGGCACCCGTTTCTTCTTTAAGTTCGCGTTTGCCACCTTCTAAGGGCTCTTCATTTCCATCGCGCTTGCCTGCGGGAATTTCCAAAACAACTTCGCTATAAGGGTAGCGGAACTGTTCCACCATTAAAACCTCGTTATTTTCGGTAAGGGGAACAATGCAAATGCCACCGTTATGCTCAACAATCTCTCTGGATGCAGTAGCGCCGTTTGGAAGCAAAGCTTCATCTACGCGAAGATTTATTATTCTGCCTTTAAATTTATATTCGGCGGATAATTGTTTTTCTTCTAAATTCATAAAAAATCCTCCTAAAAATACTCCTTAAAGCATACTATATAATATGATGTACGACAAAAGGAGCAGATGAATATGGAAACCAAAATTCACGGGATAGATTACAGCTATTTTGAAATTAAAAGGCTAATAGCCGGCATAGCGCAAAAATACCCTTTTGTAAGTGTTAATAATATAGGTAAAACCGCCGCAGGAAGAGAAATACCAATACTGAGCCTTGGCGTTACAAATGATTTTACACTGTTTGTAACGGGTGATGACCCAACGTTTAGAATTGCAACGCTTATACTTTTGCAGTTTATTGCCGAGCTTAGTGAAAAGATTTTATCAGGCGATGAAATGTGTGGAATAAACATAAGGAAGGCAATGTTTGGCAAGGGGGTTGCAATTTTACCGCTACTTAACCCCGACGGCTACGAAATAGCACTAAGGGGAGAAAACGGTTGCGGAAATATGAAGCATAAAATCGCACGGCTCTGCGGTGACGATTATACAAAATGGAAATCGAATTTACGAGGAGTAGAAATCTCGCGCAATTTTTTCACAGGGTTTGAAGAAAGGCGTCGCGAAGAGCAAGAAAACTTTATATCGGGTCCGCATTTTGCGGGTTTTAGCGGATACCGACCTGAATCTGAGCCCGAAACGGTAGCCTTTGCGGATTTTTGCCGAAACAAAAAGGTCCGACAGTTAATAAGTCTTTCTTCGGGTGGGCAAACAATTATGTATAGCGGCATACCCACGGTGCCTTTAAAAAGCGTTAAAATGGCAGAAATTATGGCGGCGGTTACTTCGTTTACTGTATCGCCGCCAATTACAAATAAAAATTTAAGTTTTACCGATTGGTTTACCTATGAATTTCATAAACCTGCCATTACTGTTAAAATAGGGGGTAAATCGACTCCGCAGAGCAGTGAGCTTACCTATTGGTATGCAAGGCTCAGGGAGCTTTTAACCCTTTCGTGTTTATTTTAAATTAAAAATCTTTGTGGAAAGCAGCCATTGTGCGATAAGCCATATAAACGTCAAGCTTTGCAATGGTTTCAAAAGGAGCGTGCATAGAAAGTACGGGAACGCCTAAATCCACAACGTCTAATCCTAAGTTTGCAACAAATTTTGCAACGGTTCCACCGCCGCCTGCATCAACCTTACCAAGCTCACCTGCCTGCCAGATAATATTAGCATCGTCTAACATTTTTCTAATCTTTGCCATATACTCTGCCGAGGCATCCGAGGTGCTTGATTTTCCTCTGGCTCCCGTATATTTGGTAACAACAACACCGTAATTTAGGAAGCTTGCATTTCTCTTTTCGGAAACATCTTGGAAGGTGGGGTCGGTTGCGGCATTAACATCAGCCGAAAGACATTTTGAATTTCTGAGGGCAACAGTTACGTCTACCCCTTGCATTTTAGCTAAATCGCCAACCACAAATCGCAAGAAATCGGATTGAAGTCCCGTGTTACCCATTGAACCGATTTCTTCCTTATCAGCAAGAATTGCCAAAGCAGTTTTTTCTGGATTATTAACATTTAAAATTGCGGTTAAAGCGGGATAAGCACAAACACGGTCATCCTGACCGTAAGCTCCTATCATAGACCTATCAAAACCGATATCGCTCGCCTTAAATGCGGGCACCATTTCGAGCTCTGCCGAAAGGAAATCAGCCTCAGTTATTTGATATTTTTCATTTAACAACTTTAATATATTAAGCTTAACAAGCTCGCTTGCTTTATCATCCTTAAAAGGATGGCTTCCAACAAGAACATTAAGCTCCTCGCCCTTAATTCCCTCTGCCAAGGTCCTCTTATTTTGCTCGGTTGCGAGGTGTGGCAACAAATCGTTAATAACAAATTTAGGGTCCTGCTCATCCTCGCCTATATTAACCTCTTTAACTGTGCCATCCTTTAAAACAAAGACACCGTGTAACGCTAACGGAATAGCGGTCCACTGATATTTTCTTATACCGCCATAATAATGGGTTTTAAACATTGCAAGCTCAATGGTTTCATATAGCGGATTCGGTTTTAAATCAAGGCGGGGCGAATCAATATGAGCAGCAGTTATATTAACTCCCTTTTCAACATCCTGCTTTCCAATAACTGCAAAGCAGACAGTTTTTCCTCGATTATTAATATAAACCTTATCCCCTGCTTTATATTTTTTAGATGCATCAAACTCGCTAAATCCTGCCTTGCTTGCCAATAAAATTGCTTGTTTTGCTGCCTCACGCTCGGTTTTAGCAGCATCTAAAAACTGCTTATATCCGGCAGCGTATTGCTCTGCATCAGATAAAACCAAATCATCTGCTATAAGCCTTCCGTTTTTTTGTTGTAAAAAAAGCTCTTCCTTTAATATTTCAACATTAGATTTTTCTGCCATAACTAATTTCTCCTTATCCTATAATCTTTTGAAACTCTGAAAGCATTTCATTTATATCGCCATTGTTATAAATAATTATATCAGCATTTTGCTTGTAAAAATCATCGGGTTTCCCCGCATTAATACGGAGCATAGCCTCTTTGGGGGTTAAACTATCTCTTTTTGTGATTCTTTCAAATCTTGAATCCTTATTTGCTAAAACCGCAATAGTTTTATTGCAAATTCGATTTATTCCGCTCTCAAAAAGGGTTGGTGCATCAAGTAAAACCTTAGTTTCATTTTTAATTTCATTGTTCACTAACTCTATTATGAACGGAAAAATCGTTTTATTCAAAAGTTCAGTATTTTCCTTGTTAGAAAACGCAATTTCTGCTAACTTTTTGCGATTTAGCGTTCCATCCTCAAAAAGAATATCACTTGAAAAAGCCTTAACAAGAGCCGAAAGCCCTTCACTATCTTTTACAACAGCCAAGCGGGCGATTTCATCACAGTCAACCACCTTGAAACCGCTCTTTGCTGCAATTTCTCTAAGGCTGCTCTTTCCTGCCCCCGTTGGACCGGTTAATCCTAAAATATATTTCAAATATATCACCTTAAAGCCCGCTGCCCTCAAAAGTCGGTTATAGACCGCAAGACCAACTCCACTTTTGGTGGGTGCGTGAATATAAACCTTTTCTACCGGAAGCTTATCAATTTCCCTTAAAGTTGTGAAAATTTCCTTTGCTAAGCTACTCGGGTTATTCTCACTACCATAACAAATTTTAGGAATATTTATCTCACTATCTTCCTCGCAGAAGCAAATAGCTGCGGCATTTTTTTGGTTGTTAACAAAAGAGATAAACTGCTCTCTTTCGCCCTCAACAAGTATTGCTTCGGTTTTAGGTGCATAATGCTTATATTTCATTCCGGGGGAATGAACCTTTTCTAAATTTTCGGGCTCTGCCAAAACTGCACTATCTATAACTAAATTAGGTATTAATTCCTTTAATTGCTCGGCTGTTACTGCGCCCGGTCTTAAAAGTCTTGGTGGGTTACAGCAAAATGAAACAACGGTTGATTCAAGTCCAACCTCACATTTCTCTCCGAAAACTATGGCATCTATCTTGCCATCTAAATCTGCCTTAACATATTTTGCCTCGGTTGGACTTGGGCTACCCGAAAGGTTAGCCGAAGGAGCGGCAAGAGGCAATTTGGAGGTTTTTATGATATCTAATGCCACCTGTTGAGAGGGCATTCTAACCGCAACGGTATCAAGTCCCGCTGAGACACAATCAGCAGTTTTACCACTCTTTTTAAGCACCATTGTTAAAGGTCCCGGCCAAAAACGGTTGGCACATATAGTGGCATTTTGCGGTATATCGCAAGCCACCTCATAAAGCATATCAAAATCGCTTATGTGCACTATTAAAGGGTTATCCTGCGGTCTACCCTTGGCTTCAAACACCTTTTTTATTGCTTCCTCACTATAAGCCGATGCAGCAAGACCGTAAACCGTTTCGGTTGGTATTGCAACTATTCCGTTATTTTTTAAAATCTCAGATGCAATAGCTATGGTGCTATCGTAATCGGCATTAAGATATAAATCTTTTGTTTTCATTAATTTTCCTGTTCTGCTTTTAGCGCTTCTGCTCGGTAATAGGTTATAAGAGCATCCACAACCTCATCAATATCACCATTTAGCATCTGCTCAAGCTTATATAAAGTGAGACCAATTCTATGGTCGGTAACTCTTCCTTGCGGATAGTTATAGGTCCTTATTCTCTCGCTTCTATCCCCTGTTCCAACCTGACTCTTTCTATCAGAGGCTATTGCCTCATCGTGCTCACGCTGTTTTTCATCAAGCAGTCTCGAACGAAGAATTTTAAGTGCCTTGTCCTTATTTTTGAACTGGCTTCTCTCATCCTGACATTCAACAACTGTACCTGTTGGCAGATGGGTAACACGAATAGCAGAAGAGGTTTTATTGATATGCTGACCTCCCGCTCCTGACGAACGGAAGGTATCGATCTTTAAATCGTTAGGATTAATTTCAAGTTCAACATCCTCTGCCTCGGGTAAAACCGCAACCGTTACGGTTGAGGTATGGATTCTACCTTGGGTTTCGGTATCGGGAACACGCTGAACTCTATGAACTCCGCTTTCATACTTAAAGCGGGAATATGCACCCGAGCCCTCTATCATAAAGGAAATTTCCTTATAGCCGCCAAGCTCGGTCTCATTAGCGTTAACTATCTCAATGCTCCATCTTCTCGATTCGGCATACATAGTATACATTCTAAAAAGTGATGCAGCAAAAAGTGCCGCTTCCTCACCGCCTGCACCGCCTCTTATTTCAACAATAACATTTTTATCATCATTTGGGTCCTTAGGCAATAAGAGAATTTTAAGCTCATCTGAAAAGAGAGCAATATCTTCCTTGGCTTGTTTTAACTCTTCCTCGGCAAGCTCCTTTAATTCCTTATCCAATCCTGCTTCGGACAAGAGCTCCAATGCCCCTTTTTCTAAATTTTGAGCATTCTTATATTCCTTATATTTTTCAACAATAGGTGTGAGCTCGCTATGCTCCTTCATAAGCTTTTTGAAAAGCTCGTTATTTGAAACTACCTCAGGATGTGTTAACTCCTCACCTATTTGCTCATATCTGTTAACAACCGTTTCTAACTTATCAAACATAAATTACTCTCCGCTTACCTTAATGATTTTTTTTAGCGCTTTTTCCGCCTTAGAGCGAGGTAGCATAATTTCGTGACCGCAAGCCTCACAAACAAGCTTAAAATCCATTCCTATTCTTGTAACGAGAAAAATATCATTCCCGCAAGGATGCTTCTTTTTCATAATAATCTTATCTCCTATGCTAATATCCACGAAATCACCCCACTATACCATTTAGTATCATATTATTATATACTATTTTTCCAAATATAGCAAGTCCCGAAACAGTTTATCTGCTTCGGGAACGCTTTAATTTGTTTTAATTCTTAATTTTTTCTATGATTTTTAAAGATTCTTTATAAATTTCCTTCACATTTCCTTTATCTTCAATAAGGGTATTTGAGATTTTTCGGCAAGAAATACCAAGATTTTTGGGAAGCGAGCCAAATTTATCGTCCTTTGTGGCGGTGTAAAAATCCTCACCTAAATAACAAGGCTCTTCTTCAAAAATATTGCCTATTGATGCGTTTTCAAAATACTTAATCGATTCCTCATCGGTTATAAAAAGAAGTGCCTCTTCATCTGAAACAATGGTTGCTTGCATTTTTGAAAGCATTGTTTCTCTATACTGAGCATTGTTTTCGTTTTGCTCAAAGCTGCAATTTATAACCAAAACATTAACCTCGCCATCGCCATTAATATCGGTTGCTATTTTCTCAAAATAGTCCGCTATAAGCTCGGTTTGCGCATCAATAGTGGCAGTATAAGAAAAGTAAACAATTTTTATATCATATTTTGGCTTTGTGACACATTGTGTTATCATTACCGCAAGAATAATTGCAATTAAAGTAATTGCAATTATCCGGCCTTTATACTGAAACCAAAAATTTTGCAGTTTTTCCTTTTTCGTTTTGGGAACTATTGCAACCTCGCTCGGTTTTGGGTCAGGCGCAAGCTCACCCTGTTGCATTTTTTTAAGGCGCAAAAATTCTTTTCTTGCTCTTCTTTGTTCCTCTAAAATTTCATTTTTCTTTTTTTCAGCCATTTTTACACCCTTCTAAGTTGATGAAAAAATTTTATCACAAAAAACTCTTTTTTTCAAGTTATTAGAAAAAATTTACAGTTGCTTAATATTAACACACAAAACAAAAAAGCCCAAGCTAAATTTTAGCTCGGGCAATTTTTGCGGTTAATTAAATAATTTCAGCAATATCGAAAAGCTTCTTTGGAAGTTCTTCTCTATCTGCCGAAACAGTAAAGATGAACTCAACATCGCTAATATTAGAAACTCTTTCTAAGAATGCTACTAATTCATCATAATTGCGGGTACCAATACGAAGAGTTGCATCACCGAAAATATGTGTAACATCGTGGTTACCGGATTTAATTCCTGCAACCATACCATAATATTCGCCATAACCTGATATACCAAAAGCATCTGCATCAATAAGACGTGCCTTATGTGTAACAGAATAGGTTAGAGTATCACCCTTTTCAATGCAAACAACATTGCCAAGGCTTTGTGTGGTAGCTTCATTAACTAAATCCACCAATTTTTTAGTTTTGCCCGAACCTTTTCTTCCGATAATAAGTTTAATCATTAAAATCAGCTCCTTTTATATTTCTCTGCCTTGCGGCAGTAGTTTCCCTTTTATTTTCCGAGTCTCTTTTCAAGCTCGGCCTTTTGTGCCTCATAGCCCGGTTTACCAAGTAAAGCAAACATATTTTTCTTATAGCTTTCAACACCGGGTTGGTCAAACGGATTAACGCCTAACATATATCCCGAAATTGCACAAGCCTTGCAGAAGAAATAAATAAGCTCGCCTAAATTTTCCTCATCGGGCTTATCAACGCTAATCAAAAGATTAGGCACTCCGCCATCGGTATGAGCAAGTATAGTTCCTTCAAGTGCCTTTTGATTAACAAAGGACATTGTTTTTCCTGCTAAGAAATTAAGTCCGTCACCATCATTATCCTCTTTTTCGATAACAACATCCTTATCGCTTTGGTTAAATGTAACAACTGTTTCAAACATTATTCTTGCGCCATCCTGAACAAACTGACCCATTGAATGAAGGTCGGTTGAGAAGGTTACAGATGCGGGGAAAAGTCCCTTATTATCCTTACCCTCGCTCTCGCCGAAAAGCTGTTTAAACCATTCTGCCATCATTGTAAATCTTGGTTCATAAGAAACCAAAAGCTCAACCGATTTGCCCTTGCGATAGAAGGCATTTCTAAGTGCAGCATAAGTATAACAGTCGTTCTTATACATATCGGCTTCATTATATTTTTCAGAAGCTCTTGCGGCACCCTGCATAAGCTTATCAATATCAGCACCTGCCGCCGCAATAGGTAATAAACCAACTGCGGTTAAAACCGAGAATCTGCCGCCAACATCATCTGGAACAACAAAACATTCATAACCCTTTTCATCAGCTAATGCCTTTAAAGTACCTCTTGCCTTGTCGGTTGTGCAATAAATACGCTTGGCAGCTTCCTTTTCACCATAACGCTCCTCTAAAAGCTTGCGGAAAACTCTAAAAGCAACTGCGGGCTCGGTTGTTGTTCCTGATTTAGAGATTATATTAACCGAAACTCTTTTGCCCTCACAAAGCTTTAAGGTATCTGCCAAGGCAGCACCGCTAATGCTATTGCCAGCAAAATATATTTCAGGTGAACCGTCCTTCAAGGAATTATAATATGGGCCCTTTAAAAATTCGATAGCCGCTCTGGCTCCCAAATAGGAACCGCCTATTCCAATTACTATTAAAACATCTGTATCGTTTCTGATTTTTTGAGCTGCCTTTTTAATTCTTTCAAATTCTTCCCTATCATAATTCTTTGGGAGATTAACCCAACCCAAAAAATCATTTCCTAAGCCGTTTTTAAGATTAACGGTATTGTGTGCAGCTAAAACCTGCGTTTCAAGACCCTTTAATTCATTCTCACGAATGAAGTCTGCCGCATAAGAATAATTGAAACTAATTGCCATTTTTATACCTCCGTATTGCTATTATACTTATTTTACAATATATTCTCCATTTTTTCAAGATAAAATCCAATATATTCTATAAAAGTTTTTATAATAGTTTTTAAAATAATAATTATAATTTAAACAAACCCTTTAAAATCCAACTCATTGTGACATAAGGTGAAAGCTTTTCAACTGTTTCGGCGGCAGTTATCGGCAATCTGCCAACCTGATTTTCGCCAACATAAATATTAACATACCCCAAAACATCACCCTTTTTAACCGGTGCGGTTATATCCTTTTTCCACTGTGTTTTTCTTGTGATGTTTTCCTTTGAAATTTTAGGAAGCAAAACATTAATGATACCGAGCGACTCTATTTTAATTTTCTGCTTAACACCCTTTGATACACTTGCAAATTTTTCCTTTAAATTAGCATCTAAAACCGAAAAGCTATAATTTGCAAATCCATAATCCAAAAGCTTTTTAGCACCCTCGAATCTATCATTGCTGGTATCACCCGCAAGCACAATTGCAACAAGCTCCATTCCATTTCTCTTAGCAGTTGCCGAAAGGCAATATTTGGCAATACTTGTTGTGCCGGTTTTAAGCCCTGTTGTTCCCTCATAAAAGCGCACAAGCTTATTGGTATTAACAAGTTCGCTTTTACCGTCTCTGAGCGAATCCATCCAAACTGTTGAATAATCCTTAATAAGAGGATGTTTAATCAGCTGGGCCGACATTATTGCCACATCGTGTGCGGTGGTTAGGTGTCCCTCTGCATCAAGGCCTGTGCAGTTTTTGAAGGTTGTACTGTTCATACCAAGTTCCTTTGCTCTTTGATTCATAAGTGCAACAAAGCCCTCTTCGCTTCCCGCAATCAGTTCACCTAATGCCACACAGGCATCATTTGCCGATGCTATAACGGTTGCCTTTAAAAGTTCATCCACCGTCATACTCTCTCCCGGCTCGAGCCAAATTTGCGAGCCTCCCATACTACATGCATGTTCACTCGCCGTCACAACTGTTTCGAGCGTTATATCGCCTCTGTCTATCGCCTCCATAACTAACAAAAGCGGCATAATTTTAGTTATTGATGCGGGCGAAAGTCTTTCATCTGCATTACTTTCATATAAGATTTGACCCGTATATACCTCCATCAAAATGGCAGATTTTGCCTTAATTTCAAGCTGTTGACCTATAACTGCATTAGTTTCCTCGGCAACTAACGGAACATTAACATCCGAAATATCGCTCTCGCTTGAAACTGTAACTGTGTTTTCTTCTGCCGAAACCGAAACGCAAAAGATTAACGTCATTATCAAAATAATACTTATTAGCCTTTTCAAAATAAAACACCCCTACATATTACTTATAAAAATAATATGTTAGAAGTGTTTTTTTAATAACCGATTAATTAAACTATAATTCCTCCGCCGATAACCTCGTCCCCATTGTAAAAAACTGCTGACTGTCCCGAAGAGGCGGCTCTTTGCGGCTCGTCAAACACTATTTTCACACTGTTTTTATCCAATGGATATATAATCGCATCTGATTCGATATGTCGATATCTCAGCTTGGCTTTAACACGCATTTGAGAGTTGACCGGAGAAATAAAATTAACATTTTCCACCAAAACCTCTCTATTAAACAGATATTCCTCATCTCCCAAAACCACCTGCGAATTCTGGGCATTTTTGTCAATAACAAACTGAGGCTTGCCAAGTGCTATGCCTAAGCCCTTACGCTGTCCCAAGGTGTAATGGATTATTCCCTTATGCTTACCCAAAACCTTACCGTTTATATCAACATAATCCCCCGGCTCTGAGGCTATACCATCAAAATTTTCAATAAATGAAGCATAATCGCCATTAGGAACAAAACAAATATCTTGGCTATCGGGCTTTTTAGCGTTTAAAAGGTCAAGCTGATTTGCTATTAGCCTTACCTCATTCTTGCTAAGCTCTCCCAAGGGAAAAAGCACCCTGCTAAGCTCATTTTTTGTTAAATTGTAAAGCACATAGGATTGGTCCTTCGTTATATCCTTTGCCTTTAAAAGTGTGTACTTATCGTATTGCAAGGTGATTCTTGCATAATGACCCGTTGCGATTTTATCAAAACCAAGTTGTAGGGCAAATTGCAGCATAGCACCGAATTTTATAAACTTATTGCAAACAATACAAGGATTTGGTGTTTTCCCCGCTCTATACTGCGAAACAAAATCGAGCATTACATATCTTTTAAACTCTTCTCTTAAATCGAGTGTGTAATGTTCAATGCCTAACTGTTTGCAAACCGCTCTTGCATCCTCTACCACGTTTTTTTCTTGCTGGCAAAGCTGCAATGTAACACCAGCAACGGTATATCCCTTATTTAGCAAAATTTGCGCCGCAACGGTTGAATCAACACCGCCGCTCATTCCAACCAAAACCTTTAATGACAAGCCTTTTCACCTCACAATAACCATTAATAAAGATAAAGAGCCGATGAAAACATCGGCTCAAAATTTAAATAGAAGTTGTGTTAGCCACTTCAAACATTTCAGTGTCAAAAGGCTTTTTCATATTAAGAGCCTCATAAATATCATAATCAACAATTTGTCCGTGATTCATTCCTACAACACGGTTGCCAATACCTTTACTTAAAAGGTTTACTGCCGCATAGCCAAAGCGGGTCGCATAAACACGGTCACGAACGGTAGGTCTTCCGCCACGCTGAACATGACCGAGAATGGTTGCTCTGGTTTCAATTCCGGTTGCTTCCTCAATTTGCTTTGAGATTTCTTCAACCCCGCCAACACCCTCAGCAACAACAATGATAAAATGCTTTTTGCCTGTTTTTTGAGATTCCTTAATTTTTTCGATAACATCATTTAGATTAGATTCAACCTCAGGCACAAGAATTGCAGTAGCTCCAACCGCAATTCCGCATTGTAGAGCCAAAAATCCTGCTCTTCTACCCATAACCTCAACAACACTGCAACGGTCGTGTGACTGAGCAGTATCACGAATTTTATCAACCATTTCCATAGCGGTGTTCATTGCAGTATCAAAGCCTATTGTATACTCGGTTGAGGAAATATCGTTATCAATAGTTCCGGGGATTCCAACACAAGGGATGCCTCTCAAGGATAAATCTCTGGCTCCTCTATAAGAACCGTCACCACCGATTACAACAATACCTTCAATTCCGTGCTTTTTGCAATTATCAACCGCAGACTTCATTCCCTCTTCGGTTTTGAAAAGAGGACTTCTCGCTGTGTAAAGCACAGTTCCGCCTCTATGAATAATATCCGAAACAGAGCGAACATCTAAGTCAAAAATATCACCCTCAATAAGACCGTTATAACCACGGCTTATTCCTTTAACCTTTATGCCTAATGAAACCGCTGTTCTAACAACTGCACGAACAGCTGCATTCATACCAGGTGCGTCTCCACCGCTTGTAAGCACTCCTATTGTTTTCATATATATCATCTCCAAAAGTAATAATTAAACATCAATCAAACAACAGTATATACTATTGTTACACTTTTTTCAACACATTTTTTGCTATTTTATGTTTTTAACATTATCTTCACCCAAAATAGCAGCTGCCTTTAATAAAAGATCTTGCGAAACATTAACCCAAAGATTTTTTGAAGCTTCAAGCTTTGTTTTGGTATCGGTGCAATAGATATAAACTGGTGTATTTCCACTATTACTCTTTAATAACGCCTTTATCTTAGAAAATTCCTCACATTCGGTATTTTTAACCCTGAAATAAAGACCACTCTTAACCTTTGGTTTATATTCATTAATATTTTCGGGCAAAAAATCCAGTCTTTCACAAATTATTTCTGTATCCCTATCCTCTCTTTCGGAAATTTTTCCCGAGAGAATAACCGGTTCCTTTGAGGAAAGCAATGCCTTAAACTGATTATAAGCTTTATCAAAAACAGTAATACCGATAGCGGCGGTTCTATCCTCTATAATGGCGGTTGCTAAGAGATTATTGTTCTTTAACTGCCTAACCTTTAATGAGCTTATAATTCCTGCAACGCTCAATCTCTTGCCATCGCTATACTTTTCCGAAATAATATCAGCAATAGGCACAAAATTTGCCTTTTTCAAAACAGAGGCATATTTATCCATCGGATGTCCCGAAAGGTAAAGCCCTGTTGCTTCTTTTTCAAGCTCAAGCTTATCACTCGGCTCCATTTCGGGTATTTTTTCAGGGACAAAAACATTAGGCGAATCCATTTCATCAAAAAGATTGAGCTGCCCCTGTGCCGAATAACGCCTTTCATTTTCGGTTGCGGCCAATACCCCCTCAATATTATAAAGCATTTGTCGCCTATTATCCTCTAAGCCATCCAAAGCACCGCTCTTAATAAGTCCCTCTAATGCCTTGCGGTTAAATTCTCTTGAATAATTCCTATAACAAAAATCATACATCGAGGTATATTCACCGTTTTGTTGCCTTTCGGCTATTAAGCGTTCAATAAGTCCAACACCTAAATTCTTAACCGCCGAAAGACCAAAACGAATGTTTTTGCCATCGGGCGTGAAACCGCTTCCACTCTTGTTAACAGAAGGCGGCAAAACAATAATTCCGTTTTTCTTACATTCTGCTGTGTAAAGTGCGATTTTAGATGCTGAATCCATCATACTTGTCATAAGAGCCGAAAAATACTCGGCAGGATAATGGCATTTCAAATATGCGGTTCTATAAGCCACAAAGGAATATGCCGCAGCGTGCGCTTTATTAAAAGCATAAGAGCTAAAGCTTGACATATCATCAAATATGCGGTTGGCCGATTCCTCCGAGACTCCTCGTGCCAAAGCGCCCTCAGTTATAATATTTCCTTGCTCATCCTTTTCGCCGTAAAGAAAGAATTCTCTTTCCATTTTCATAACCTCGTGCTTCTTTTTGGCCATTGCTCTGCGAACTATATCCGCTCTGCCGAGTGAATAACCCGCTAAGGCTCTAAACACCTGCATTACCTGCTCTTGATAAACAATACAACCATAGGTAACCTCTAATATTGGCCTAAGTAAAGGTGTCTCATAGGTTATATCTTGGGGATTATGCTTATTATTAATATATTTTGGAATAGAATCCATCGGTCCCGGTCGGTAAAGCGAAAGAATTGCGGTTAAATCCTCAATACTGTGAGGTCCAAATTGCCTCAACACATTTTTCATTCCCACCGATTCAAACTGAAACACACCGTCGGTCAGTCCCTTACTCATCATTGCGTATGTTGGGGCATCATCAAGCGGAATTTTTTCAATATCAAACTGGGGATTTTGCTTTCGTATATACTTTTGTGCCTCATCGATAACAGTTAAGTTTCTAAGCCCCAAAAAGTCCATTTTTAAAAGGCCAAGCTCCTCTAAGCTGCTCATTGTATACTGTGTAACAACCGCCTCATCATTAACCGAAAGCGGCACATACTCGCTAACAGGTCTATCCGAAATAACAACACCTGCCGCATGGGTTGAGGCATGTCTCGGCATACCCTCTAATTTTAAAGACATATCAACGAGTTCTTTTATCTGCTCATCATTAGTATATAAATCTCTTAATTCCTTTGAGCCCTCCATAGCTCGCTCAATAGTCATATTAACAGCCTGAGGAATAAGCTTTGCAATTTTATCACAAACCGCATAAGGAATATCCATTGCTCTGCCAACATCCCTTATAGCCGCCCTTGCCGCCATTGTTCCAAAGGTTACAATTTGCGAAACTCTATCTTTGCCATATTTCTCTATAACATAATCAATAACCTTTTGGCGGTTAACATAGCAAAAATCTATATCAAAGTCGGGCATTGAAACCCTTTCAGGATTAAGAAAGCGCTCAAAATAAAGGTTGTATTTTATAGGGTCAATACCCGTAATTCCAATGCAGTACGCTGCTAATGATGCAGCACCCGAGCCTCGTCCCGGACCTACGGGTATACCGTTTTTCTTTGCATAGTTTACAAAATCGGCAACTATTAAATAATAATCAACATATCCCATTTTGTTAATAACCGAAAGCTCGTAATCCAAACGGTCGGTTACTGTCTTTTCAGGATTTTCACCATAAATTCTATATAATCCTTCAAGGCATTTTTCTTTAAAATACTCAAAATGGTCCCGCTCGCCAATATCAAACTTCGGTAGCTTTATCTTGCCAAATTCAAATTCAACATTGCATTTTTCGGCGATTTTAGAGGTGTTTTCGAGAGCCTGGGGAGTATCGCCAAAAAGCTCTGCCATTTGCTCAGCAGATTTTAAATAAAACTCATTTGTTTTAAATTCTAACGCACTTTCTTCATTAACGTTGCTTCCCGTTTGAACGCAAAGCAAAACCTTGTGCATTCGGTAATCATCACTATTAATGTAATGCACATCATTTGTTGCAACAAGCGGTATTCCAGTTTCTAAGGATATTTTCTTAATTTGCGTATTAACAATTCTTTGTTCGTCTATTCCGTGGTCTTGAAGCTCTAAATAATAGTTTCCCTTTCCGAAAACATTCTCATACCATAAAGCAGTTTTTTTAGCCTCTTCATATTCCCCACTAAGAATTTTTTTGGGGATTTCTCCCGCAAGACAGGCTGAAAGAGCAATAAGACCATCGCTATATTTTTCTAAAAGCTCTCTATCAACTCTCGGCTTAGAATAAAAGCCTTCGGTAAATCCCGCCGAAACAAGCCGAATTAGATTTTTATAGCCCTCATTATTCTTACAAAGCAAAACTAAATGTGAATAATTGTTATCTATTCCCTTTTGCTTATCTAATCTGCTTCTCGGTGCAACATAAACCTCGCAACCAATAATGGCCTTAACGCCTTTACTTTTGGCATATTTATAAAAATCTATAACGCCATACATAACTCCGTGGTCAGTTATGGCAATGCTTTTTTGACCTATTTCGGCAGCACGGTCTATAACCTGTTTTATTCGGCAGCAACCGTCAAGCAAGCTATATTCACTATGCAAATGAAGATGAACAAAATCCATAACACAACCTCCTTTGTTAATATGAGCTATATTTTATTTTTTTCATAAATTTTTATTATTTTATTTAGTCGGTGATTAAGTCCCGACACTGTTAAGAGCTCTTGTGAATTGGCGCATAGCTCCTTTAATGTTGCATTAGGGTTTTCCTTTCTTAAAAGTGCCGCAGTTAACAATTCGGCAGGCAGGCTGTAAAGCCTGTCCGTTCTTTCGAGAAATTCTATTGCCCTTCTTTGCTTTATAGAAGCCTCAACCGTTTTTGAAATGTTAGCATCATCACAATTTCTCGCCCTATTTATATTATTCTTAACGCTTTTTTCAACCTTAGTATCAATAATTTGAAGTGCTCTCCTGCCCGCACCCATAAAGGTTAGCAAGTCCTCAATAACTGCGCTATCCTTAGTATAAAGGGTGAAGCCTGATGAGCGGGAGACCTTACGCATACTAATATCGTTTTGACTCAGAAGCTCTAATAACTCATCGGCTAATTTTTCATTTTTGACATTAAATTCGGCCCTATATTCTTTTTCGGGATCGTTAATATTTCCGCAAGCGAGAAATGCACCTCTTATAAAACTTGCGAGGCAACAGTCCCTTAAAAAAAATGACCTATCTATTAAGCTTTCATTAATACCAAAATCAATCGAGGCGAGAATTTTAAGGCGGTCTGCCTCAGAGGGCACCTGCGCTTTATAGGTTGGTATTTTACTGCCACCAACCGAAATTTGCGTATTTACCTTATAAACACTGTAAATAAGGTCACAATATGCCCTTGCAACATTCTCATTTGCAGTTTGCAAGGCTATTTTTTTTATAGAAAAAGACCTGCCGAACAACATAAAACCGTACACTAACGAGGGTTTACAGCAGCCCGACGGCCTTATCGCAATTAAATCATTCTTAACCTTTATACAAAAAGACATTTTATCTCCTTTTTTGTATATCACGGTGGGTAATCAAGCAGTCATACCCCAAAGCCTTTAATTCGGCCCCCATAAGCTCGGCAAAGGTAACCGAGCGATGTTTTCCGCCCGTGCAACCAAAAGCAATAGTGAGTTGACTCTTACCCTCTTTAACATAAAGAGGCACCGCGCATTTAATAAATTCCAACAACTTATTATAAAATTCCTTGCTTTGCTCGCTTTGCATAACAAAGCTTCTAACATCCTCTTCAAGTCCTGTTTTATGTTGAAGGCTTTCAACATAAAAAGGATTTGGAAGACATCTAACATCAAAAACTAAATCAGCCTCATTATCAGAACCAAATTTAAAGCCAAAGGATTTACATTGAATTTTAAGTGCATCGTTAACGCTTTCGAAAAATATTTTAGAAAGCTTTTCTTTCATTTGTGAAATAGATGTATAACTTGTATCAATAACATAATCGGCAACAGAGCGGATTTTTTCGAGCATAAGCCTTTCCTCTTTAACCGCATCGGCAATAGATAACGTGCCTGAGGATATTGGATGCTTTCTTCTATTTTCTTTATAGCGACGAATCAAAATTTCATCTGCCGCATCAATAAATAGAATTTTAAAGGATATTCCGTTAGTTTTTAAATGGGCAAGAACATCTTCAATTTCCGAAAAAAGATTACCACCTCTGGCATCGGTAACTATTGCCATTTTATTAAGCTCGTCACCGCTCTTTTCAGAAAGAGCCACAAAGGAGGGTATAATTGCCGGTGGAATATTATCCACACAGTAATAGCCCATATCCTCAAGAGCATTAGCCGCCTGTGATTTACCCGAGCCGGACATTCCCGTTACTATTAACAATTCCATTCTTTTTTACTCTCTTCCGATAAAAATAACCTCGGTTTGAAGGTCAACACCCTCAACCTCAAAAACCTTATTTTTAATAAGCTCTATGAGTTTTTTAACATCCTCGCTAGTAGCAGTACCTTTATTTATGACAAAGCCTGCGTGCTTAGTGCTAACCTCTGCTCCGCCAACACTAACACCCTTTAAATTATTCTTTTCTATAAGTGCCCCCGCAAAATAGCCCTCGGGTCTTTTAAATGTACTTCCTGCACTTGGAAACTCTAACGGTTGTTTATCCTTTCGCCTTTGCAAAAAATCATTCATTGAACTATTAATTTGCTCTTTGTCGCCTTTTTTTAGCGAGAATGTAACCGAAAGTATAACCTTTTCGCCCTTATCAAATATGCTTGTTCTATAACCTAACTGCATATTAGAAAGTGAAATTGTTTTTATTTCGCCATCGCTATCAAGATATTCGGCACTTTGTACTACCTGTGACATTTCGCCGCCATAGGCTCCCGCATTCATATAAAGAGCGCCGCCAACCGTTCCCGGAATTCCAAAGGCAAATTCAAGACCTGAAAGCGATTGCTCGGCGGCTGCTATGCAAGCCTTTGCTAACGAGGCGCCACTTTGAGCCTTTAAGGTTTGGCCTTTTATTTCGATTTTATTAAGCTTTGCAAGGCTTATAACCGCACCCTCTATTCCCTTATCGGATACTAAAAGATTTGAGCCCTTGCCAAGAATAAAATAAGGAATACCAAGTTCTTTTAGCTCCCTGATAGCCACCACCAGTTGATTTTCATTATCAACCCATAAAAATATATCGGCAGGGCCGCCTATTTTAAAGCTTGTGTGCTCGCTCATAGGCTCATTGATTTTATATTCAATTTTTTGATTTTTACAAAAATCCTCAAAAGCCTTATAACTCATAACCGACCCCTAAAATTTTTATTTATATAGATTACAAATATAAGCTGCGCCTATAATGCCTGCATCGTTACCAAGCTGAGCAACTTTAATTTCAGCCTTTTTCTCAATACTTCTTGCATAGTTATCACCATTAACATATTCCCTAATAGGTGTTGTTAAATATTCACCCTCTTTGGAAATTCCACCGCCTATGCAGATAACCTCAGGCTGAAAAACATTTATATTATTTGCAATTCCAACCGAGATATAGTAAATATACTTATCAACAACAATCTTAGCTGCGGCATCGCCCTTACGCATAGCATCAAAGGCAGTTTTTCCACTAACATTGTTAATATCCTTGTTACAAAGCTCCCACATAATACTATCTGGAAATTTAATCATAGCGTGCTTTGTTTGGCGGATAAGCGCAGTTGCCGAAGCATAGGCCTCCCAACAACCCTGTCTTCCGCAGGTGCACATTTCACCGTCCATACTAATAACAGTGTGTCCCAACTCGGCGCCCGCATAGTTAGAACCCGAATAAATTTTACGATCAATAATAATGCCACCGCCAACACCGGTTCCAAGTGTTATCATAATAAAATTGTTAGTTCCTCTGCCAGCTCCTGCTAAAAACTCACCGTAAGCCGCGGCATTAGCATCATTTTCAATATAAAAATCAATGCCGGTTCTTTCTGCCAACATTTCAGCCATTTTAACATTATAGAAATTTAAATTATTTGCATAGCAAACAATTCCATTTACAGGGTCAATAGCACCAGGCGTTCCAACACCTGCGGCATCAATATCATCAACTTTAAGTCCTGCTGCAACAATAGCTTCAAATGCAACCGCTGCCATATCGTCAATAATTTCCTCAGCGGGTCTTGGGCAGTTCGTTTTTCTCTTTGCAGTGGCTAAAATGTTATAATTATCATCAACAACACCTGCAACAATATTTGTTCCACCTAAATCAATTCCTAACTTATACATTTTAATTCTCTCCTTTTTGTTATATTTAGAATGGGCTAACCTGTTCAGTTGTTTCCTGAGTGGTTTCTTCATCGGTCATTCCCAAGCGTTTTAATAAATCCTCCGCCGCATTATAGCCAAGCTTTTTCTGACGGCTGTTCATAGCTGCAACCTCTATTATAACGGCCAAATTTCTTCCCGGCTTAACGGGTATAGTTAACGAAGGTATTTTAAGGTCTAATATTTCGGTTGTTTGATTTTCAAGACCCATTCTATCATAAACCTTATTAACATCCCAAAGTTCCATATTAATAACAAGGTCTATCTTTTCGGTTAGCTTTACCGCACCCGCACCGAAAATACGGCTTGCATTTATAATGCCTATGCCTCTTAGTTCAATAAAATGCCTTATATTATCGGGAGCAGTACCTACGAGCGATTTGTTAGAAACACGGCGAATTTCAACCGCATCGTCAGCTATCAAGCGGTGACCCCTCTTAACAAGCTCAATGGCGGTTTCACTTTTACCGACTCCGCTCTCACCCAATAGCAAAATTCCTTCACCGTAAACCTCAACCAAAACACCGTGTCTTGTAACCCTAGGTGCTAAATGAAGATTCAAAAAGGCTATAAGCGCCGATGTGAAGTTTGAGGTTGATTCTGTACTTCTTAAAAGCGGAACACCATACTTCTTGGCAATTTCCTTATATATATCACCTATTTGCAAATCTCGGCAAATAACAACCGCAACGGGACGACGGGAAAAAAATTCCTCCAAACGCTGACCTGCTTTTTCCTCAGTAAAGCGTTCAAGAAAGCTTTCTTCACTTTTGCCGATTATTTGAATTCTCTTTTCATCAAAAAACTCAAAATAACCCGCCATGTGAAGTCCGGGACGGTTGATTTCCGCAGAGGCTACATTTATTTTTTCTGGGTCCTTTGGCATATTAATAGTTTCAAGTGAAAACTCTTTAATAACTTTTTCAAGCGGTATAGTAAAATTAGTGTGCACTTTACTGCCTCCTTCTGCATATAAAATTTCATAATAGATTATACTATATATTTCCACAAAAATCAAAGCATTTTAATATAAATTTTAAGTTTTTCCTTGATAATAAGTGTAGAAAGACTTATAATTATATAAAAACTTGCATAAAAAGGATGAATTTTGAATGAAACTAGGTATGGTAGGTTTGCCCAATGTTGGCAAATCAACTTTATTTAATGCTATTACAAATGCGGGTGCGCAGTCGGCTAACTATCCCTTTTGCACAATTGAACCAAACGTGGGTATGGTTAGTGTTCCCGATGAACGCTTAGAAAAATTAGCCGAAATTTATAGTCCCGATAAATTCACGCCCGCTGTTATAGAATTTGTTGATATTGCGGGTCTCGTTAAGGGTGCCTCCAAGGGAGAGGGACTTGGAAACAAATTCCTTGCAAATATTCGTGAGGTTGATGCTATTGTTCACGTTGTTCGTTGCTTCGAGAGCGATGATATCATCCATGTTGAAGGCTCGGTTAACCCCGAAAGAGATATTGAAACCATTAATCTTGAACTTATATTTTCGGATATTGAAATGGTTACCCGCCGTTTAGATAGAGCAACAAAAGCCTTAAAGGGCGATAAAAAAATGCAAGCAGAGGTTGATTTTTTAAAGAGACTCCTTGAGCATTTAGAAAGGGGACTTCCCGCACGCTCGGTTGAAATAACCGACGAGGCCGAAATTGAAATCATAAACACCACCGCCTTACTTTCGGCAAAGCCGGTTATTTATGCTTGTAATATGAGCGAGGATGATTTCTCCTCGGGCATTGAGCAAAATACTAATTTTAACAAGGTTAAAGAAATTGCTCAAATTGAAAAAGCGGAAATACTTCCTATTTGCGCCGCCCTTGAAGCCGAAATCTCAAACCTTTCGGATGATGAAAAAATTATGTTTTTAGAGGAATTAGGTCTTGAACGCTCGGGACTTGACCGAATGATACAAAAATGCTATTCCCTTTTAGGTCTTATATCCTACTTAACCGCAGGCAAGCCCGAGGTTAGAGCTTGGACCATAACCAAGGGTACAAAAGCACCCCAAGCAGCAGGCAAAATTCATACTGACTTCGAACGAGGTTTTATAAGAGCCGAGGTTATCGCTTATGATGACTTTATGGCTTGCGGCGGAAATATGGTTACCGCCAAAGAAAAAGGATTAGTTAGAAGCGAAGGAAAAGAATATGTTATGAATGACGGTGACATTGTTCTTTTTAGATTTAATGTTTAAGCACATAATTTAGGCCCATAATATATTTGGGTGATTTTATGTCTAAGCATAGCGACAAGCTTATTCTCTTTTCCATAGGCGCATTGGGTTACGGTCTCATCGAGCTTTTATGGCGAGGCTATACACATTGGTCAATGCTCTGGGCGGGAGGAATTTGCTTTGTTTTATTTGAAAAAATAAGCAAGAAAATGAAGAACGCAAGTGTCTTTTTAAAGGCCTTAGTGGGAAGTGCAACTATTACCTTGATTGAATTCATTTTTGGTGTTATTTTCAACATAATATTGAAAAAGAATGTTTGGGATTACAGTCGTATGCCCTTAAACCTTGCGGGACAGGTTTGCGCACTATATTCATTTTTTTGGTTGCTGTTAAGCCTTATTTTTATTCCCTTTGCGAGCTTTATAGGCAAAAAAATCAGAACTAAAATGCAATAATTTTTTTAAAGGATTGTGTAATTATGGACTTTTTACACAGAACCTGGGCAGAAATTGATATTGATGCCCTGGTACATAATTTCAAGCTTATTAAACAAAATAGTGAGGGTGCTAAACTGATGGCGGTTGTTAAAGCTAATGCTTATGGTCATTCGGTTTATGATATTGCGCCCGTTTTGCAGCAGATTGGAGCTGATAGCTTTGCAGTTTCTAATATTGATGAAGCATTACAACTGCGTGAAGCAGGCATAAAAATGCCTATTTTAATTTTAGGCTATACGCCGACCGAAATGGCACAAACCCTTTATGAAAACAATATTTCTCAATGTGTTTATTCCTTAGAATATGCCACCTTACTCTCTCAAAAAGCAACCGAAAAAAATCTTAATATCAAAATTCATATCAAGCTTGATACAGGTATGTCCAGATTAGGCTTTAACTGTAAAACAAACAGCCTTTTAGGAATTTCCGAGGCTATTTCGGCTGCCATGCTGGAAGGCTTCGAATTAGAAGGAATTTTCACCCATTTTGCCCTATCTGACCGCAAGCAAAACAACGATAAGGGCTTCACAAATGCTCAATATTCAAGATTTCTGAAAGCGGTTAATATTTTTAAGCAAAACGGACTTTCACCTGAGCTTATTCACTGCTGCAACTCTGCAGCATTACTTAAAGATAAGGATAAGCATCTTTCTATGTGCCGCCCAGGAATTATACTTTACGGGCTTGAACCCTCAAACATTCCCGAATTCAAAAAAGGTCTTATCCCTGTTATGACACTGAAATCTGTGGTTTCAATGGTTAAGCAAATCGAAAAGGGTGACACTATAAGCTACGGAAGAACCTTTAAAGCCAAAAAGAAAATGAGCATTGCCACCGTTGCCGCAGGCTATGCGGACGGGTATCCAAGAAATCTTTCAAACAAGGCCTATGTTTTAATAAACGGAAAAAAGGCTAAAATTTTAGGCCGGGTTTGTATGGACCAATTATGCGTTGATGTTTCTAATATTCCCGAAGTTAAGATGGGTGACGAGGTTATCCTTTTTGGAAAAGAGCTTTCAGTTAACGAATTAGCTGATATTTGCCACACTATAAGCTATGAAATCGTTTGCGGAATTTCTCCGAGAGTTCCAAGAATTATAAAGGGCGGTCAGTTATGAAAAAGTATATTCTTGCGTTAGATGAGGGCACCACAAGTGCCAGGGCAATACTTTTTGATAAATACGCTAATCCCGTTTCTATAAGTCAACACGAATTCACACAAATTTATCCCGAAGCGGGTTATGTTGAACACGACCCGTTAGAGCTTTATTCTGCACAATATTCTGCTCTTACCGAGGCTATTTCAAAAATCGGTGCAAAGGCGGACGAAATAGCGGCAGTTGGAATTACAAACCAACGAGAAACGGTTGTTATTTGGGAAAAATCAACCGGCAAGCCTATTTATAACGCTATTGTTTGGCAATGCAGAAGAACTGCCGATATTTGTGAGCAGCTTAAAAAAGACGGATACGAAGAATATATCAAAAACACAACCGGTCTTAAAACCGACGCTTATTTCAGTGCAACAAAAATAAAGTGGATTTTAGATAATGTTCCGGGCGCTAAAAGAAAGGCACAAAACGGCGAGCTTCTTTTCGGCACCATTGATACTTGGCTTATTTGGAAGCTATCAGGCGGTAAAATTCATATAACCGATTACACAAATGCTTCAAGAACAATGCTTTTTGATATTAAAAAGCTTTGTTGGGATAAAAAGCTTTTGGAAATTTTAGATATACCAGAAAGTATGCTCCCTACCGTTAAATCGAGTAGTGAAATTTACGGTGAAATTAATATTTTAGGGGTAAATGTTCCCGTTTCGGGAATTGCGGGTGACCAACAAGCAGCCCTTTTCGGTCAACGTTGTTTTAATTCAGGCGATCTTAAAAATACATACGGAACGGGTTGTTTTTTGCTCATGAACACAGGTACTGCTTGCGTTCAAAGTAAAGGCGGTCTTTTAACCACAATAGTCGCCACACCAAAGGGAGAGGAAACAAGCTATGCCCTTGAAGGCAGCGTGTTTGTTGGCGGTGCAGTTATACAATGGTTAAGAGATGAATTAGGTCTTATAAAATCCTCTGCCGAGAGCGAAAATTGCGCAAAAGCGGTATCTGATAATGGTGGAGTTTATATTGTTCCCGCCTTTGCAGGTCTTGGTGCTCCTTATTGGGATATGTATGCCAAGGGAACTATTTCGGGCCTTACAAGAGGCAGCAATAAAAATCACATTATAAGGGCCGCATTGGAATCAATTGCCTTTCAAACCAACGACCTTTTAAATGCGATGAAGAATGACAGTAATATTGAAATCGGATTTTTAAGGGCTGATGGCGGAGCGGCGGCAAACAACTTTTTAATGCAGTTTCAAGCCGATATTTCAAACACAAAAATCATCCGCCCCGAATGTGCAGAAGCAACCGCTTTGGGTGCCGCATTTTTAGCCGGCTTGGCTGTTGGCTTTTGGAAGGATAAATCAGAACTGCAGAATATTCCTTCAAAGCAAACTGAGTTTACAAGCAGCATTGGAGAATATGACCGCAAAGCTCTTTGCGAGGCTTGGAAAAATGCTGTTAAAAAAACCTTTTCAGGAGTATAATATATGTCTTTTGAAATTAAAGAAATCACCTTTCAAAGCACCGATAACATTCACACACTGATTGGCCGAATTTACATACCAGACGCTGAGATAAAGGGCATTATTCATATTGTTCACGGAATGACCGAGCATATCGAGCGATATGATGGCTTAATGTCTGCCGCAGCCGAAAACGGATATGTTACCTTTGGTTACGATAATTTAGGTCACGGTAAAACCGCCAAGAGCGATAGCGAGCTTGGCTTTATTGCCCACAATAACGGTTGGAAATATCTCGTTAACGATGTTGGTATAGCAAGCAAGGCTGTTCAAAATATGTATCCCGATAAGCCTATTTATTTATTTGGTCATTCAATGGGCTCGTTCATTGTGCGCCTTGCGGCAATAAACTTTGACGGATTATATAAAAAACTAATCATTTGCGGAACAGGCGGTAAAAATCCGCTTGGAGCAATAGGTCTTGCCTTAACAAAAACTTTAAAGCTTATAAACAATGGAAAATATATATCCGATTTTATTATAAATATGGCTTTTGGTGCCTATAACAAACGTTTTGAAAGAACTTCAAAATATAACTGGCTAACAAAGGATGCCGAAATAATTGAAAAATACTCTAACGATAAATTTTGTACCTTTAAATTCACCGTTTCAGCTATGCACGATTTGATTTGCCTTAATAATATTTGTAACAAAAACAGTTGGTATTCCTTAATTAACAAGCAGCTGCCAATTTTATTGATTTCAGGGGAGGATGACCCCGTTGGAGACTATGGAAAAGGTGTTAAACAGGTTTATTCTCAGCTTAAAAAGGCAAGGGCAAACGTTAAAATAAAGCTTTATGAAAACTGTCGTCACGAGATTTTAAATGATAGCTGCAAAAACGAGGTTATAAGTGATATATTAAGTTTTATTAATTAAAAAGGTGGGCGTTTGCCCACCTTTATTTTTATTGTTTCATTTCTTCCTCTATTATTAAAAGTCGGTTATATTTTGAAACTCGGTCGGTTCTGCAAGGAGCGCCGGTTTTAATTTGTCCCGCATTTACTGCAACCGCCAAATCCGAAATTGTTGTATCCTCGGTTTCGCCTGAACGATGAGATATAACTGCGTTGTATCCGTTTTTATTAGCAAGACAAATAACATCTAAGGTTTCGGTTAAGGTTCCTATTTGATTTGGTTTTATTAAAATCGCATTTGCCGCCGATAAGGCTATTCCCTTTTCTAATCTTTCGGTATTGGTAACAAATAAATCGTCGCCCACCAGCTGAATTTTATCCGATAGCCTTTTTGTCAGCTCTCGCCAACCCTCCCAGTCATCCTCAGCAACGCCATCCTCAATGGATATTATGGGATATTTTTCCAAAAGTATCTCATAATAATCTATGAGCTGCTTTGCGCTCATTTCCTTATTTCTTTTGGGCAATAAATATTTACCGTCCTTATACCACTCGCTTGATGCAACATCTAACCCAATTTTTATCTCGGCTGTTGTATATCCCGCCTTTGTTATTGCCTCAACGATTAGGGAAATTGCCTCCTCGTCCGAGCTAAGATTAGGTGCAAAGCCGCCCTCATCTCCAACCGATGTTGCCATTCCTCTTTCTTTTAAAATTTTACCCAAGGTATGATAAATTTCACTGCATTTTTGTAGTGCCTCTTTAAATGAGGAACAATTAACAGGAATAATCATAAATTCTTGAATATCTATATTATTTGAAGCGTGTGCTCCGCCATTTAATATATTCATCATTGGTCTTGGCATAACCTTTGCATTTATTCCGCCTAAATATTTGTAAAGCGGAAGCTTGTGGGCATTTGCCGCCGCTCTTGCCACCGCCAAGGAAACCGCCAAAATAGCATTTGCACCAAGTCTTGATTTATTCTCAGTGCCATCGAGCGAAATTAAAAACTCATCAATTTTTCTTTGATTTATGGAATTAATAGCAATAAGCTTTGGGCATATTTCCTCATTTATTGCCTTTACCGCCTCGCTCACACCCTTACCACCATAGCGTGCGCTATCATTATCTCGCCTTTCATGTGCCTCAAATTCACCGGTTGAAGCGCCCGAGGGCGCTAACGCAAAACCAACGCTTGAATCATTTAAGGTCACCCTTGCTGCAACAGTTGGATTACCTCTCGAATCCATCAGTTCGAAGCCCTCAACCCTAATAATTTTCAACATATTCATACAATTTTACCTCCGCCTATATTATTGGCAAAAATTTTCCTATTTATTATAAATTTACTATTTGCTTTGAGGAAAAAGTATGCTATAATGTATTATGTATAATTATGTAGTAAGTGAAAGAGTGCTTTAAAATAATGGATAATATAAATAATCAAACAAACACAAGCATTATTTGCGGCAGAAATCCCGTCTTAGAAGCGGTTCGTTCCGGAAGAGAAATAGACCGCTTGCTGATTGCCCACGGGGTAAACGGAGGCTCTATTACCGCAATTATTGCAAAATGCAAGGCAAAAGGAATTCTCATTAAAGAAATCAGCCCCCAAAAATTAGATTATTACTGCGGCGGTGCAAATCATCAAGGCGTTGCTGTTATGGTTGCCTCGCAGGAATATTCTTCTCCCGAAGAAATATTAGAATTGGCAAAACTCAAAAATCAGAAGCCCTTTATCATTATTTGTGATGAAATCGAGGACCCCCACAATTTAGGCGCAATAATAAGAACTGCCGAGGCTTGCGGGGTTCACGGTATTATTATTCCAAAACGAAGAAGTGCTTCACTTAATGCCACTGTTGCAAAAAGTGCAAGCGGAGCACTTGAATATATGAAGGTTGCCCGTGTTACAAACATTGCCAACACCATTGACTTTTTAAAGGAGCAAGGTGTTTGGGTTTTTGGTGCAGATATGGATGGCGAGGATTATTCTACGGTTGACTTTGATATTCCTTGTGCAATAGTTATTGGTAACGAAGGTAAAGGAATAGGCGCACTAACTGCCAAAAAATGTGATAAAATTGTTAGCCTGCCAATGTGCGGAAAAATCAATTCGCTCAATGCCTCGGTGGCGGCAGGCGTGCTTATGTATGAAGCATTAAGAAAAAGGAGATAAAAATGAACTTTTTTTCTAAAAAGAGGGACGATGAAGATTTAATCATTCTTGATGATGAACCCGAGTTAAAAATATCAAATAATCACCGTTCTCCAGATGCATTAACTGCACAAGAGGTATTGGAAAATAACTTTACAAACCAAAAGCCTGCCGAAAACACCTCGGCAATGGACTCACTCAAAAAGCGTTTGGCTGTGGCTGCCGAGCAAGCTAAATCAGAGGAACAGAAAAAGGAAAAACAATCCTTGCTTGATAGATGCTCTCCCTATTTTGTTGATGAGGAAGGCAAAGATGCACTTCCACCTCAAAAACCGCTTTATAAGCTTCAAAGCGTTGCTGATATTTTAGGCAGCAGTGCGGATGACGATACTCTTAAACGCCTTTCCGAGAAATACGGACTTGAAATTTCAAAAAACAAGCCTCAAAAGTCCCAACAAGAATCCGAGGGCGAAAGTGAAATTTTTGAGGAAACACTTCCCGTTAAGGAAAACCTTAGAAATGTTCAGTCGAGTATTCCGCTTATTATTTCGGATATTGACCCAATAATAAGTGAGCAAAAGGCCGATACTCCGCAAAATTTGAGTGATACCGCAACCATCACCTTCACCCCCGTTAACGATGGAGAGGAGGATGGCCCTCACATAAGCATAACAACCCAAACAAGACCGATTGACCTAACGGGTGAGCTTATTAAAATAAACGAAGAAATAGAAGAATTAGAAGATACTCAGGTCAAGCTCAATGAAAACGAATTTGATGAATATGTTCCTCCAAAGGAGCTAACCGATTCTCATAAAACGGGTAAGCTATTGAGAAAGCTTTCAATAAAAAAAAGAAACGCCTTTATTTCATCGGTTGTTTCGGTTTTTATTACACTTTTACTCGGCTTTGGCTGTTTACCCTTTATGACCGAATTGTTTTTATCGGCAACCGTAGCCGCAATGTTGATTTGCACCGTTCTAACGATTGTTTCGGTTCTCTTTAACCTATCAATGTTCAGTTCTATTCCAAAGCTTTTTAGCAGAGCCTCCTTGCCCGACGGGAACTTGGCTATTGCCTCGATTATAACCATAATCTATGCGGTTTTAGGAATAGCAAAGGGTGAAATTGTATTTTATATGCTTTTGCTCCTTAACATTTGCCTATCGGTTAGGTCAATAGCTCATTTTTGGTCGGCATCTTACTTTCTTTCAAACTATAAGGTAATAAGTACAGGCTCACCAAAAAATGCAGTTAAGCTTATAAGCGATGCTGCCATTACCTTTGCTATGGCAAAGGATTCTATTGAGGGAGATGCACTAATTGCAGTTCCTTGCAAAACAAAGCAGGTTGATGGCTATATCAAATATTCAACATTCAGCAATTTCTTTGGTGGAAAATATAGAATTATTGTTATCGCCTCACTTATAATCTCTCTTATAACCGGATTTGCATGCGCCACATTTTATAACGGCATTCACTATGGCTTCTATGCAGCGGCCGCAATACAATGCTTTGCGGCATTACCTTGCGTTTTCTTGATAGATGCTCTTCCACTTTATCATACCGCAAAAAAGTTAAACAAAAAAGGTGCTATGATAGCCGGAAAAATGGGTGCCGAACAGCTTGAAATGGCAAATGCAGTTGTGCTCGATTCAATAGACCTATTCCCTGCCGGCACAATAACCCTTCATCAAATGAAAATCTTATCAGAAAATAATCTTGATGATACCCTTATTAGAGCCGCCTCACTAACCGAATATATGGGAAGCACCTTAGCTCCCATCTTCAAAGAAATTGCAAATAGTGGCAATATAACAGCACTACCTAATACCGATACGGTTAAGTATGAAGACCGAATGGGAATTTCGGGTTGGGTTGATAACCGCCTACTCTTTATCGGAAACCGAACCCTTATGGAAGCGCACGGTATTGAGGTGCCGAGCGTTGAGGTTGATAGAAAAATTTTGCGTCAAGGCTATTTCCCCGTTTATGTTTCAACAAGAGAAAAAGCTTGTGCGTTGCTTATGATTCAATATAATGTTGACCCACAGGTTTCCCACGAACTAAGAAAACTAACCGCCCTCGGCGTTACCTTACTCATAAACAGTACCGACCCCAACCTAACCGAAGAAATGATTTGCGATTATTTAGGTCTTTACAGTGATTCGGTTAAGGTTATGTCTGCGGCGGGCTGCCATATGTATAAAAACAGTGTGGCTCCGCAAAACGCTCTCTTAGCCCCCGCCGCATACAAAGAAAACCGCCGACCTATTGCTTCAATTATTAACTGTGCAAACAGAATAATTAAATCCAACGCCCTGTTAACTGTTGCATATATACTTTCAGCAGTTTTTGGAATAATACTTTTTACCTATTCCTCACTCGGTGGCTCAGGCAACCTTACAAGTCAAAGCTACTTGCTTGCTTATGGCCTTCTTGCAACCATTGTTTCATATCTACTTTATTTATTTAAAAAACCGTAAAAAAACCATATTAGAAACGGAGTAAATTTATTATGTGCGAAAAGAAGAAATTTTATATCACAACCGCCATTGCTTATACTTCCCGTAAGCCACACATCGGAAATGCTTACGATATCGTTCTTGCCGATATGATAGCAAGATACAAAAAAATGGTGGGGTTTGATGTGTTTCTTATGACCGGTTCGGACGAGCACGGTCAAAAAATTGAGGAATATGCCAAAGCAGCAGGCATATCCCCCAAGCAATATGTTGATAATATTTCAGATGAGATAAAGGCAGTTTGGAATAGTCTTAACACAAGCTATGATAAATTTATCCGCACAACTGACGATTATCACGAAAAAGCGATTCAAAAGATTTTCACCAAGCTTTATGAGCAGGGTGATATTTATAAGGGATATTATGAGGGTAAATACTGCGTTCCCTGCGAATCCTTTTTCACCTCTCCTCAGCTTGTTGACGGTAAATGTCCCGATTGCGGACGAGAGGTGGTTGATTCCAAGGAAGAGGCCTACTTCTTAAAGCTTAGCAAATATCAGGATAGACTTATTGAATACTATGAACAAAACCCCGATTTCATAAAGCCCGAATCAAGAAAAAATGAGATGATTAACAACTTCTTAAAACCAGGTCTTTCTGACCTTTGCGTTTCCCGTTCCTCTTTCACTTGGGGAATTCCGGTTGAATTTGACCCCAAGCACGTTGTTTATGTTTGGTTAGATGCTCTTTCAAACTATATAACCGGCGTTGGCTATAATCCCGAGCAAAGCAGTGACCAATTTTCTAAGCTTTGGCCTGCTGACCTTCATGTTATCGGCAAGGATATTGTTCGTTTCCACACTATTTACTGGCCAATAATTCTTATGGCGTTAGACCTTCCCCTGCCTAAGCAGGTTTTAGGTCATCCTTGGGTGCTCGTTGGTGAGGATAAAATGTCCAAATCAAAGGGTAATGTTATTTACGCCGATGAATTAGCAAAGCGTTTTGGCACCGATGCAGTTAGATATTATTTGCTTTCGGAAATACCCTTCACACAGGATGGCACTATAACCTATGAAAGCTTTATTGCAAAATTCAATGCCGACCTTGCTAACACATTAGGAAATCTTGTTAACCGTTCTATCGCAATGACTAATAAGTATTTTGGTGGTGTTGTTAAAAAGGGTGAAATAACCGAAAAGGTTGATAAAGAGCTTTTAGACTGCGCTAAGTCAAGCATTAAGGATTACTATAAGTATATGGATATTTATCACAATGCCGATGCCTGTAATGCTATTATGACCTTGGCAAAGCGTTGCAATAAGTATATTGATGAAACAACTCCTTGGGCGCTTGCTAAGGATGAAACTCAAAAAGAGCGCTTATCTTGTGTTCTTTATAACCTACTTGAATGTATCCGACTTTTAGGCATTATGTTAACCCCGATTATTCCCGAAAGCTGCGAAAGCATAAAAGCTCAGCTTAATTGCAGCAACGCTGAACTTTGCTTTGGAAATGTCCATGAATATTCGGTTGGCGAGGCAAAGCCACTCTTTGCAAGATTAGATGCTGAAAAGGTGTTAGCCGAAATTGAGGCCGAGCAACAAGAAAAAATGAAAGAATCGGCAAATGAAAATATTGCAACTGTTTCGCAAATAGGCATTGAGGATTTTGCAAAGGTTGAACTCCGAGTTGCACAGATTAAGGATTGCGAACCCGTTAAACGTGCAAAGAAGCTCCTCAAGCTCACTCTTGACGACGGAACAGATACACCGAGAACGGTTGCAAGCGGTATCGCAAAATGGTACAAGCCTGAAGACCTTATCGGTAAAAAGGTTATCCTTGTCGCTAACCTCAAGCCGGCAGTTCTCTGCGGTGTTGAGAGCTGTGGTATGATACTCGCTGCAGATTGTGCTGAGGATGACGTCAAGGTAATTTTTGTTGATGATATGCCTGCAGGAGCAAGAATAAGATAATGTACAATCATATTTTTGACACACACGCCCATTATGATGATTTTAAGTTTAAAGAGGACAGGAACACTGTCCTCTCCGAACTTCCCGTAAACGGCGTAGAATATGTTATAAACTGCGGATGCGATCTTGATTCCTGCAAAAAAAGCATTGAAATCTGTAATGATTTTAACTATTTTTACTGTGCTTTGGGTATTCATCCGAGTGAAATCAATGACAACAGCGACGCAGAGTT
>JAZSLI010000012.1:0-34463 GCA_045535295.1 Acutalibacteraceae bacterium
GTATATGAGGATAAGGTAATGGGACGGATACCCGAAGATGTCTGTATTGAACTGCTGAAAAAGTATCAGGATGAAAAGACTGAACTTGTAACAGAAATCGCCGCGCTTGAATCAAAGCTTTCCGAAATGGAAAAAACCACAGCAGATGTGGATGAATTTATTCGTAGGCTGAAAACTTACTTGGATGTACCTGAACTAACTCGTGAGATGTGTATGGAGCTTATTGAGTTTGTTACCGTTGACGAGTGCCCGGGGAAATACAGCAAGGAGCCACGCGAAATCCATATCTACTACAAACTGATTGATAAGCAACCGCTACCCGTTAGAAAATGCTTAGAAGATTCAACATGTGCGGATAATTGATATTCACAACACTGCCACATTAGAAAGGATTTATAAAATTGCTCCAAGTAAAGTTCTTCATTTGCATGGCAAACCAGGAGAAACAATTTACTTTGGTCATGGAAACGATAATGATAATTTCGAAACCTATGGCACTTGGGGTGCAGAAGATGATATGAATTATATCAAAAAATACTTTCTAAAGGATACGCAAGAAGTCATTTCTCAGAATTATACCTTCTTCAAAAGTCTAAAAGATGTGAACGAAATTTATTCTTATGGTTTTTCATTTTCAGACGTTGATATGGTATATATTGATGAAATTTGCAAACATATTAATCCCCGTAATGTCGTGTGGTATTTCAATAAATTTGATGCTGAGAACAATAGATCATATTTAAACAAAATTGAAAGTAAAGGATTTACAGTGAAAATTGAATTCAAATGGTAAAAAGTAGGTATTACGAAAATTAAAATGATTCGAACAAAAATAATTATGCAAATACCTCCGCTAAGATTTGACAACATGCGGCAAAACAGATAAAATTATTATAGTCCTTTTTAAGAGAGGTGCGGCTAAGGGGTTGGCTGCGCCTCTCATTCTTTTATTCTGTTATGTGTTGTTAATTGTTTATTCGACAATAAACTTTACTATGATAGAACAATTTGATATAATTAAAGAAAAGACAGTTGAATCGAGGTACTAACGTTATGCTTGATGTGTTAACTACAATAACTTCTCAAGGAGAGAAGATAACATTATTTGGAAAAATAGATGAGGCTACACACACTATAGAATTAAACTTTCATATGACAAGTAAAGTCGCAGATTTTGGTAGAGAAATAATATACCAACCCAAAATGGACTTCCAAGTTGTTGATATGGGTGCTCGATCATATTCTGTGTACGGATGTAAATTTACTAAAAACCAATTATCATTTTCTTCAACTGCAGTTTCGGTAATCAAGGGTACATTTGAACGATTAATCGAGGAAAGTACCCTTTCAAAAAAGTATAATACTGTATGGTTTAGTTTTGATGGAATTGAAAAACTTTTTTCATTAGAAAGCTTTATAACACAGTATGAAGAAAACGGAGAAATCACATTCACAAAAGGTAAGAAAAACATATCCGAATATGTATTATCCCAGGAACTGGTATGTACCGTTGAATCTGTTTTTAATGGAATTTATCAAAGTGATAAGTTGTATAATCTTAATATCACTCAAGATAAAGCTATAAATTTAACATTTCAAAACGTACTGTCCGCTGAAGCACTTTTGCAAACCGTTGAAAAGGTTAAATTGTATTTTGAGTTCATTTTAAAACAAGAACTTCAAATAAGAAATATTCGTTTTTCAAATAGTACAGACGTTGATAGACAAAGCAAGATTATATATGATCCCATATTACAACCGCATACATTTATCAGGTCAGTAAAAGATGATTCTTTTAGAGATGGTGAAGAAAAACTTTTTTCTGGTTTGAAGAAATGGTTAGAATTGTTTGATAAATATTCAGAAGTAATAAGAATATGGCAAAAAACAATATATAATACCAATGTTTCGGGTGAAGACCTTTTTATATGGAGATGTCAAGCTTATGAACTACTCTGCTCAATTACAAAGCCTATTCTTGATAAAGCTATAACCTTGAAAGAACGTCGCCAGGCCAACCCGAATTTAAAGAATTTTTTAAGTGCCACAAACTCGATATATAAATTTTCGGCAAATTTGGATCCCCAATATTATAAAGATTTGAAAGAGGTTCGAGATAAGCTCACGCATAATAATCCATTGAAAGTTGTCACCGACTTGCAAAAAACAAATTCCTTTGCGTTAATAGAGTATTTTTTGATAAAAACAATTGGTAAAATCATGAATATTGAAGGAGTTCCACAATCACTTTATTTAGGTGCTTCTTCAAATCGAGTTAAGAGTCAAAATTAGTTATATAGAAAGTGAGAAAATGATGAGACTTTTTATTATTGGAAATGGTTTCGATTTAGCACATGATTTACCTACAAGATATTGGGATTTTAGAAAATATCTTATGCGTTTGCATCCTGATTTTGTTGAAGCTTTTGAACAGCACTATTATATTTGTCCCGGTGATTCTGATGAATATAAAAGAAATTTATTATGGAATGATTTTGAGACAAATCTAGCAAATATTGATGAAGATGTGATTATTGAAAATGCTATCGCTATTAATATGGGGTTGGAAAGCGGCGATTATGGAATCGAAGAAACATTGCGAATATATTTTCGTGATGAGTATCAGTATATTGATAAATTGGCGGATTATCTAAAGCATTGGGTTAGAACCATTAAAATCCGAGATGCTGTTCCTATTACTTCGCAGATATCCCAAAACAGTAACGACTTTTTTATTACGTTTAATTATACATCTGTCTTAGAAAATGTTTACAAAATAGAACCATGTAAAATTTTACATATTCACGGCTCATTACATGACTACAATGATGATCCTATTCTTGGTCACGGTAATAGAAATCGAATAGAAAACATTAAAGCTAAAAGAAATCATGCGCAAATATGTCAAAACGAAAAAGAAGTAAGCATTTGTACGGTGATTGGTGACTACTACAACACCACCTTCAAAAATGTAAATAACTACATACACAAGTTGAATACCTTGTACAAGTATAAACCTGAAGAAATAATTGTCATAGGACATTCTGTTGCCGGTATTGATCTTCCATATTTCAAACAAATCGATCAATTAACAAATAGAAAAGCTATATGGAAAGTTTATTTCTATGATGAAACAGAGAAAGAGAATATGCGAAAAATTCTTGAAGAACAGCGGATCTCCACGAAAAGAATTAGAATGATTGATTGTGCTGAATTTTATGATTTAAAGGAGAAATTAGGTGATAAAAATGTCCCGAAAAAACGATAAAAAAGTTGAAATTATTAAAGTGTATGAAAATGTAACAAGCCCGTCAACAAAATTTATGAGTATTCTAGATATAATTCCCCTCTCATTGATTACCTGTACAATATATCCATTGGTATATGAAATTATATCACCATTTAATTTACATGATGCAATAACAAATACTATTATGCTTTTTGTATATATATTGATGCTATGGTGTGCGTCAATGTTTATGAATAGAATGCGAAAAAAACGAAAAGGAAAAGACGAATTTAATTTAGAAAAAAGTGAAATTGCTGCAGTTTTTAATTTAATGTTGTTACTTAACTTTATCTGTTTATTAGTGCTAGGATTTAGCAAGAAAGATGCAACATATCTAACAATGGCTACATTAAGTATAACTTTGTATGTGGGGTTTACGATCTCGTTGGGTGAATTGTTCGATAAAAACAGGCAAAACAATCTTTTTATTCAATTATTAACACCTTTTTTTGATTTGGGCATAACAAAACGTGATTTGTGGAAACTTTTTATCACAATAGGATTTGCGATCGTTTATATGTTTCTTCAATATGTCGTTCTTTGCATTGTTGTAATCTCTGCTATAATATTTATAATTTTAATGGTGTGCGGAAAAAGAAATGCTCAATCTTTTGGAAATGAAATTGCAGAAGCAATTGATGACGAGAAAATTCTAATAGTTCATTTAGGAGCAGAAAATTCTGTAACGAAGACAATTTTAAAAACCATTGAAAAACAATATAAGGTAAAAGATGTAACAGAACAAAATTTTGAACAATGCAAATATGATATCATTATTGTTTTAAATACGCTATACAGAAAAGATTTATATAAACTATGGTTGAGCAATATAGAAATTATTTTAAATCATAATGGGTCAATTATAGATCCTTTTATCGATAAAAAAGCGAAAAGAAGGTTCTTGTTATCTTGGTTCTGCATTCGCCCAACATTGAACAGAAAGATGTCAGCAGAAGAATATATGACTATATTATAATTAATAAACTTCCTAGGTTTTTATACTTGGGAAGTTTATTAATTTTGTCTAATATTGGAAAAATATTGAAACATAATACCAATAATGTTATAATAAGCAAAAAGGAGGGGTTTTATGAACAATTATAGCAAGAAAGAACTAATAAGTAAATTGAATCAAGTAATTTATTGTAATTCAAATCCATTGACATTCGAGCAATGTTATGGGATTTGTGCTAATAAAGGTAAATTGGATGAATTGCTTCGCAGAGAAAATCAGGTTGTTTTTGGTCGTAGAGGAACTGGTAAAACAACGCTGTTTAAAGCCTTTGCCTATTATGTTAATTCTGTAAAAAGAAAATCTAATAATAATGTTTGTTGTTGGTATACACGCTTAGATAACAATATTCCAGCTGGTGTAGAAATCAAAAACGACAATATTGATAATATTGTCTTCTTTTGTATAAAAAATTTCTTGTCAAAATTTATTAAGTTTTTATATGAAGAATATGATGTAATCGAAAAAAACAAGAAATGCAATAATCGCGACAGAGAAATGTTGGCTGAAATATTGTTTGCTTTGTCTGACATTGTGGAAAACGGTAGCGAAACAATAAATGAAATTACAGCAACCCAGAGTGTTAGCAATACTACATCGTCGGATACTAATACAAACATTGGCTTTTCAACTCCTACCAAAACCAAGTTTCATTTGTATGATATATTTAATCTTGGTTTTACCAAGAATAGAAAAAGGAACAAAGTAATAACAACTACTCAAGAAAAGAAATTTGTATATAGAATTGACATTAATGAAATCAAAACGTATATAGATGAATTTATGAGACTTGCAAAGTATAGTTGCTTTTATATTTGTATAGATGAATTTTCGTTAGTGGATAGGGATATACCTTTTACAATACAACCAGCTGTAGCACAGATAATTAAAGAATTGTTCTTTGATTCATCAATAATCGTTGTGAAAATTTCATCGATTTGGAATGAATCCCGCATGCAGAATAGACAATTGGGCGGGAATAGAGAAGGACTTGAATTAGGACAAGATATATTTTCAAATGAGGATTTAAATCTTGATATAATGTTTAAGTATAATAGTGAATTGGCAATTGAATTCTTTAAAGAATACTTGTGCAACGCTATTACACAATACGAGAGCATTACAAAAAATGAGCGACAAAAATTACCCGATTACATTGTTGATACCTTGTTTTCTCAAAATAGTTTCCGTCATTTAGTATGCGGTTCTCAAGGCGTTCCAAGAATATTTTGCTCGTTGCTTCTTGATTGTTTGAAAATGTTAACAAATGAAAAATCCTCAAAAATTTCTGTCCTTATTGTTTTTAGAAGCATTATGAAAAATTATTTGCATGATGTTCGCCAGAGCATACCAATTGAATCTGATATATGCAAAGCAATAGAGGATTATGTATCAAAAACCCATTGTCGTTTTTTTATAATTAACTCAAAAGAGTATAATGATGCTGTGCATTTTATAGATGGTTTGGTTTCAAATCACGCATTACATCAGTGCCCGAGTGACCAGCTTCCTAGAGAGATAAGAAACACTTGTAAACTGTTTTTTGTTCATTATGGTAATTATTTAGACAGTTTCAATAACGGACAAGCAAAATTGGATAAAGATAGTGCACTATTAAATAACGGACATCTTTTTCCGAAATTACCCTCTGATATTGTCTCAAACGCAGACAAATATACACTCCGCATTACTGCAGATATGTTAGATACGCTTTATTGTACGTATTGTCACAAATACTTCAACAAATCAAATTTTATTGAACATAATAATACTACATCTTGTCCTATGTGCGGAAAAGAAATTGCGCATTGGTACTAATAACAATGGTTGCGTTTGTAAAGAAATACCACCTAAGCCTTAATCGGCTTAGGTGGTATTTCTTCTGTAAAGGCAAAGACGTTCTTTACGATGTATAGAGTTCGTCTATGCGCGTTATGGTGGAGCATAGGGGGATCGAACCCCTGACCTCTTGACTGCCAGTCAAGCGCTCATCCCAGCTGAGCTAATGCCCCGTATCGGTGCGCTAAGTGATTTATTTATGAAATTGTATGTGTGGGTGCGTAAGTCGGTGTGCTACGCTCCCAGCTTAGCTATACCCCCGAATTTAAAGTAAAAGGTAGTCGTGAAAAGTAAATAAGCCATATTGGATTATTTGCTCTACCTTATTCATACCTTGCTATGTGCAATATATATTAACACATATTATGATAATTTTCAAGATAATTTTTTGAATCAAACAAAAATTACTTGACAAGATTAAAAAAAAGGATATAATAAATATTGCTGCAAAAACAATTTAATATTGGGGAATTGTGTAACGGTAGCACGACAGACTCTGACTCTGTTTGTTGGGGTTCGAATCCCTATTCCCCAGCCAAAACGAAAATCCTGTCGATTTATGTCGGCAGGATTTTCGTTTTGTATTATTCACTATTAATTATTCAATATTCATCATTCATTCGACAGGATTTTCAATGAATAATGAATGATGAAGTCGCTTCGCTGATGAATAATGAATAATTGATTTTAGCGGTTATTTCTGTTATAATACTTTTAAAGGCGGTGAAAGATTTGAAAAAGCAAAGAAATATGATTATAGCCATTACAATTTTTGCCTGTATTTGTATGAGTGTGGTTGATGCGGTTATACAACCGGGTTATGCAATTAAATCTGCTATAAAAATAATTTTGTTTTTGCTTTTGCCGATACTTTATTCGTCATATAACAAAAACCTCAAACTAAAAAAGTTATTCATTCCCGAAAAGCGAGGAATTTTAACCTCATTGGTGCTTGGTATAGGCGTATATATAGTAATAGTCGGAGCATTTTTGATTTTTCGCAATGTTTTTGATTTTTCTGCGCTAACATCAAGCCTAACCTCCGCCACAGGTGTGAATAAAGGCAATTTTATCTTTGTTGCTCTTTACATTTCTTTTGCGAATTCGTTATTGGAAGAATTCTTTTTTCGTGGATTTTCGTTTTTAGCCTTAAAAGAGGTGTCAAGCAGGAAGCTGGCATATGTAGCAAGCTCTTCACTGTTTGCGCTTTATCATGTGGCTATGATGATAGGCTGGTTCGCCTTTCCAGTTGTTTTGCTTTGTTTAATAGGCCTGTTTTTAGGCGGAGTGATTTTTAACTATTTTAATGAAAAATATAATAATATTTATCTTTCATGGCTTATACATATGTTTGCAAATTTCGCCACTAATACAATAGGATTTATTTTATTTAATACATAAAAAAGCACCGCTTTCCAAAATTTATCAGAAGGCGGTGTTAAATTTTTTGTCAAACAAAGAAGTGCAAAAGCCAAGCGTCTCCAAAGGCATAGTTAAAGGATTCGTTATCTCCATCCACACAAACTCTATAAACATTTTTTAATGTTACAAAGTATACTATAAGCGTCAAAATAAAAACGATTACGCCTGCGATTATTCCAAATAACAGCTTTATGTTTTGCTTATAAGGCAAAATCAAGCCTACGCCAAGACCTAAAACTGCACCTGAAAGTATGGCGTGAATAACAAGATAAAGGGTTTCACCGCTGAAAAAATTATATTTTACAAAATCAAAGGTTTTGAATTTATACTTTTTCGGTTCTTTGTTTTCTTTTTGCTGTTTTTTCCTTTTCTTTTCCTTTTCTTCAACAACATATTTTTTGATTTTTTTGTGCATACAAGCATAAAAAATCTTTTGAATGTTTTCCTTGGTCCAATTTTCTTCGTTAATGCTCATCATAACATTAAGGGTTCTGCAACAAATCCAGTAAACCTCTTTATATTTTCTATAACGAACAATTATAAGGGCAAACAAAAAGCCGATTAGCCCCAACCCCGCAAAAACAACACCTTTAAAAACCCAGTCAACCGTTTTTGCCGATAAAAGAGCCGGAACAATAAATGCAAAGGCGGCCAAATATATGGTTATTAACTGGTCTCTCTTGCTTTGTTGCAGCCCTAATTCCTCATAAACTCTGGCATACATTTCATTAATATCAAATTTTGGAGCAGGATTAAAAGGTATTCCGTCAATCGTTGTGTACTTAAAAGGCTCGAAAGTCTTTCTTTTTCTTTTACACATTTTTTATCATTCCTTAGATTTAAATAACTTTTTTCTTGGGGTGTTTATTATTCTTCAAACTTTGGCAGTTCTTTTACAATGCCAACTATAATATTATTGAGTTTTTCAAGGTTTGTCTCATTATTTGCGCCCATCACCATTGTTATATCCTTGAATTGAAGCTCGCTGTTATCATATCCTCTTAAAACACCGCCTGCTTCACAAAGGATTAGCTTTGCGGCGGCATAATCCCAAGGATATGTTCGAATTTCAAAATGCAAATCGCATTTTCCTAATGCGAGAAAACAAATTTCAAGCGCACAAGAGCCGAAACGACGGATATCGCTGCATTTTTGATAGGTTTGCTCTATGATTTTAAGGCAATAATCGGCAAATTCCTTTTGGTAAAGAGAAAGTCCAACGCAAAAAATAGACTGCTCAAAGGTTTTGTCTGAAACACGTATTTTTTTGTTGTTGCAATATGCGCCGCCGCCTTTTGTTGCGGTGAATAAAAGCTTCAAGCGAGGGGCATAAACAACGCTCATAATCGGCTCGTTTTTATATAAAAGAGCAACCGAAATAGCACATTCAGGCAAACCTCGGGCAAAGTTTGTTGTTCCGTCTATCGGGTCGATAACCCAAAGATATTCCTTCGAGGTATCAGCAACATTTTCCTCTTCACATATAAAGCCTGCTTCGGGTAAAAGCTTGCTTAGTTCACGCTGTAAAAATCGTTGAATGTTAATATCGGCATCGGTAACGAGGTTGGCTGCGCCATTCTTTTCGGTAACGCTCTTAAAACCCGCCTTAAAAATTTTAGCTGCATTTTTTACTGCTTTAACAGTTTTGTTTTGAAGTTTAATTAAGTTCAAGTTTTTCACCTTTACAAATATATTCGTTCTTTCAGTTAAAATAAGTATAACACATCTTTCTCGCCTTGTAAACGGGAAGTTGATGCGCTTAAAGTCAGGTAATGTTGAATATTGCGTTTAAAATGGAATCTTTTATTTGAGACATACCTTTTGCAGTGGGGTGACCGAGCTTTTTATCTACATTTTCAAGCTTAACAAACTTAACATTATAGAATTTACAAGCTTTTTCGGTTTCTGCCGGAACTTTTTCGCCAATATTATGGTTGGCGATGCAAATGATTAAAGCCGACGGCGCAACCCGCTTCAATGTATCTAATATATAGCATAGCGACGGGGCAAAGGCGTCTAAATCCTCTTTTTGCCAGTCGGAAAATTTTACCTCATTTATGGGCGAGCCAACCCAAGCGTCGTTTGTGCCACCGAAGATGAAAACGGTGTTAATTTGATTGGTTTTAAAAAAACCGTTTTCAACAAGCTCATCGAGTCGGTTTACAAAGGAGGAAGAAAGGGGAAGCCCCGGTCTTACCGTGTTGCAAACAGTCGAACCTGACCAACTATTATTTAAAACCAAATTAGAGCCGGTTTCGGTTATGAGTTTATGCCACCAAGTAGCAGTAACACTTCTAACATCCTCGAATTCTTTGTGTTGGGGTGAATAATAGGCGTCATAGCCCTCGGGGATATAGTCTGTAAAGGTCGAATAGCTATCCCCAAAAATTAACACATTCCCAAAATTCATAAAAGTCACCCTTCGATTTTATTTAACAAGATTTCTTAAAAAATCTTGCCAGTCGCTATCTTCAAATTTTATTGCGTTAGGCACAAGGGTTATGTTCATATCCTTTGCCCTTTGAATATAGGCTTCATTTGCGCTTTCACTATCTCTGTCGAGCTTGGCGGCAATAAGCACTTTTTTTGCATATTTTCCGCCGAATTGTGTAGCAACGGTGTGAAGCTTATAAAGCTCATCCTCCCTAATTGTTCCATTTTTACAGGAAATGAAAACAGGAATAAGCCCCTTCATCAGCATAACATCAATTTCGTTTCTAGTATCCTTATTTTTATCGTTTTGAGCGTGTATAACACCGTCCCAGTCAATAGTAACGCTTAAAAAACAATCGGCAAAAAAGGGCAGTCCGTTTTGGGTTAGGTTGCGGGCTTCAAAATAGGTTTTGAGCTCTAAAAGGTTACCTTCTTTTTTAAGGTACCGTTTAATAAGGGAATCTCTATATGTATATTTAACCGTTTTGTTGTGCATAGAAAAACGACAAAGCAAGCCCGAATCATAAAGCTTTTTAAGTAGTGTGGAAACAAGTGTATATTTTTCGTTAAAATTATTGATAAAAGGGGAAAGCAGGTCTCGGTCAAGAACGAAATCAAGCGAGCCTTTTGGCGCTGCCGATTTCTTTTCGAGCTCGTGTAGAGCGCTCAAAGAGCGGTTCCATTCAACAGGGTCGTTACGAAGAAGCTCCCAAAGAATATTGATATCGTTTATATCGGCGGTTTTCGGGGGCTGAGGCTCCTCCGGAACAACGATTCCTTCATATAGAGAAACAAGCTCCTTAACGGTTAAGGGAAAGGCGCCCTCAAAGGAAACGCAGTCGTCCAAATCGCAGTCAATGATTTTGTTGGTGTGGATATTAAAACGCTGCATTTTAAAGGGCTTTATATTTTTATATTTTTCAAAAAGCATACCAATAGCGAGCAAAACGGTGTCCTCTCCGCCGGTTATGTCAAAAACACAGTCTTGCTCGGTTTCAATAATCTCTGTTAACACCTTTAAAATGTTATGGAGATTATTCTTTTCGATCGCCCTTCTCTCAACCTTTGTGGGATAATCCTTTTTTATTAGAAAATCTTCATAAACCTTAATGCTTTTATTCATAAGACTCTCAACACCAACGAAAATCAGCTTTTCGGGGCGAGAGGTGAGGGTTGTTATCATATTTTCAATGGGGGCTTTTTCAAAAAATTCAACAACTGTCATAAGCGAATTCCTTTTTATTTATTTCTTTGTTGCATAATTATTATAAAGCTCTTCGGCGGCAAGTCTTGCCTTGGCAACATTTGTTTTTTGCTTGGGGAAGCAGTAGTAAAGTTGCTTTTTATCGCCAATACAAATAACATCGGCTATTTCATACCAAAAATAATCGGCATAAAGCCCGTAGGAAGCGGTGGGCGACTGGGTATATTCGAGCCGACCATTGCAGCCGGTAAGCTTAAAGCCTTCGCTTGAATGAACAAGCCTGCCCTCGCCAACCTTATAAATAGCACGAAAATCCTTTAAAATCGCAATTTCAACCGGAATATCGAGCAAATATTTACCTTTTTCAAGCTCTTCCTTAACGCATTGCCTTTCCCAAGCATACCAATCGGGAATATGGGAAAATTCGGTTTTGCCCGAGGCTGCTTTTAACTGACCGTAAATATCTAAGGTATAGCTTTTATGGCAGTTGTGGCAGGTGATTTGAGTGCCAATGCCCTCCATTTTTTCCTCGCAGCCGCAGTTGGCACAGCGATAGAGGATTCTTTCAAGCCCATCAGCTCTAAACGACTCGGTTATAGGAATTTTATTATCTCGCTGAGTTGCAAAATTATCAAAGGTGAAAACACTTTCTAATTAAGAACTTAGTTCCTCTGCGCTCAGTTGCTCTATTTCCTGACGGGAAAACAGGCAGTTAACCTGCGCCGTAACTCTGACCCTTCGTTTTTGCAGTCCATTATAAAGAGGGTCTCGCAAAAAGGCACCCTCGGTTATAACGGTTATAACGGGAACGCCCAACTTTTTTATTAAAACTCCTAATTTTTTAGGCAGCGGAGTTGCGCAACCGTCAAAGCTGTAGCTCGCCTCGGGATACATAAGCACGCTGGTTTGGTTTTTCTTTATAGAATGAAGCATATCGGCGATAAGGGAAACATCGGTTACAAACTTATTGGTTGGAATACAACCTAATTTTCTCATAAGCCAAGATTTACCAACAAAGCCATCCGAGGTGCAAACAATAGAAAAGGGCTTTGGCCAAAAGATTTTATAAGCAATTTCAAGATCAATAAAGCTTGAATGATTCATTAAAATAAGATAAGGTCCCTTGCCCGCTTTATGCATATTTTTTGTTTTATATGAAAAGCCGGTTGCCCATAAATCAGGCAAGGAAATAAGGCGAATAATGGCGCCTAAAATTCCCCAAGGCTTTTGCGGACGCTTGTGACGGGGTCTCTCAATTTGTTCGAGATAGGAAAAATCGACCGATTTAGTTTTAATTTTCATAATTTCCTCCGCATAAAACTTCCTTAATATTTATTTTACAATAAAACAAATAATTTAACAAGCACAAATCTTGATTGACTAAGAATATACCTTAATTATATAATAATGGTTGTATTTTATTGAAACGAGGCATAGTAAAAGCGGAGAGAAAAATAATGTATAAAAGCGTGAACGATTATAACAAAGAAAAATTTGGTTGCAAAGTTTACAAGCTTTCTATTGATGCGGGCTTTACCTGTCCAAACCGAGATGGGACCGTTGGAAACAAGGGCTGTATTTTTTGTTCCGAGCAAGGCTCAGGGGAGTTTGCCGAAGGAAATGGACGAATTACCGAGCTGCTTTGCCGGGCAAAAAAGCGGGTTGAAAATAAAAATGCCGACGGGAAATATATTGCATATTTTCAAGCCTTTACTAACACCTATGCTAAGAGCGAGGAATTAAAAAGGCTTTACGGTGAGGCAATTTCGCCCGATTATATTGTGGGTTTAGCCATTGCCACAAGACCTGATTGCTTGCCCGACGAGACAGTAAAGCTACTCGGGCAGCTTAATAAAATTAAGCCTGTGTCGGTTGAGCTCGGCTTTCAAACCGCTAACCCAAATACCGCAAAATATATCCGCCGAGGCTATGAAAACGAGGTCTATTTTGATGCGGTTAAAAGGCTTTGCAAAGCGGGAATTGAGGTTGTTACCCATATTATAATCGGGCTTCCCTTTGAAACCTGTGAGGATGCGGTTTTTACTACCCGTCAAGCAGTAAAAGCGGGGAGCAAGGGGGTTAAATTTCACCTTTTATATGTGACTAAAAACACCGATTTAGAGAAAGAATATTTAAATGGAAAATTCAGGTGCCTCGAGCTTTGTGAATATGCCGAAATTTTAAAGAAATGTATAGCCGAGCTGCCACCTGATATAGTTGTTCACAGGATAACGGGAGACGGTGCAAAAAAGGATTTAATAGCGCCTTTATGGTCACAGGACAAGAAAAAGGTTTTAAATTATCTTAATTCCTACTTAAAAGATTAACTTTTGTTTGATTTTTCTTCTATATACTGATATAATATATAGGATTATTTTTAATTTTATAAGGGAAGTTGTTTATGAGCGAAAAAAGAAGTAATTTTACAGGAAAAATTGGTTTTGTTTTAGCTGCCGCAGGCTCGGCAGTTGGCTTGGGTAATATTTGGCGATTCCCTTACCTTGCTGCAAAATATGGCGGAGGAATATTTTTGCTTGTTTATATTCTACTTGCTGTTTCCTTCGGCTTTGCACTTATGTGTGCAGAAATCGCTATTGGTAGAAAAACGGGACAAAGCGCAATTAACGCATTTGGTGCACTCAACAAGAAATATAGCTTTATCGGTTGGTTAGCTTCGATAGTTCCAATGATAATTTTGCCTTACTATTCGGTAATAGGCGGCTGGGTTACAAAATATTTTTGGGTTTTCGTTTCGGGCGGAGCCGAGACCTCCGCAAAGGAAGGATATTTTGAAGGCTTTATTTCAAGGCCCATTGAACCGATAGGCTGGTTCTTGCTTTTTATTGCACTAACTGCTTTAATCGTTCTTTTCGGTGTTGAAAAGGGAATAGAAAAGGTTAGCAAATGGATGATGCCGGTTTTGGTTGCTTTAACCTTGTTTGTTGCAATATATTCATTGTGTATGCCGGGTGCTATTGATGGTCTTGTTTATTATATCAAGCCTGATTTTTCTAAATTCTCTGCAACTACTGTTTTAGCCGCTATGGGTCAGCTTTTCTATTCAATGTCTATTGCAATGGGAATAATGATTACCTATGGTTCTTATATGAAAAAGGAAATAAATCTTGAAAATTCAGTTAAGCAAATTGAGGTTTTTGATACCGGAATTGCTTTCTTGGCAGGACTTATGATTATCCCTGCAGTTTTTGCCTTTTCGGGCGGAAACGAGGCAACTCTCGGAAAGGGCCCGAGCCTTATGTTTATAACCTTGCCAAAGGTTTTTGATTCAATGAAGGGCGGAACAGTGATAGGCGCAGCCTTTTTCTTGCTTGTTTTCTTTGCAGCCTTAACCTCATCGATTTCGCTTATGGAAACAGTGGTTTCTATTTTCAGGGACAAGCTCGGTTGGAATCGCAAGGTCACCTGTCTAATTGTATTTTTAGGTTGTGTTTTATTGGGCTTGCCTTCTTCCTTAGGCTTCGGCGTTTGGAACAATATAAAGGTTATGGGTTTAACCTTCCTCGATATGTTTGACTTTATAAGTAACAGTGTTCTTATGCCTATTGTTGCTTTTCTAACCTGCATTTTTGTGGGATATATCATTAAGCCTAAAACTCTTACCGATGAAATCGAGTTAACAGGTAAGTTTAAGGGCAAAGCACTTTTTAATATAGTTATTAAATACGTTGCGCCGATTTGTATAATCTTAATTCTTGTTTCCTCGGTGCTTGATGTTTTGGGAATAGTTAAAATTTAAGGTGAAAAAATGGATATTTTAAAAACCCTTACCGAAGAATTTTCTCTTAAAGCTTTTCAGGTTGAAAACACCGTTAAGTTAATCGATGAAGGCAACACCATACCCTTTATTGCCCGTTACCGTAAGGAAGCGACCGGCTCTCTTGATGACCAGCTCTTGCGAGAGCTTAGCGACCGCCTTTCTTACCTTAGGAATATGGACGAAACAAGGGAAAAGATTAAAAATGCAATAGAAGAGCAGGGAGCGCTCACCGAGGAGCTAATCGAAGCCTTGGAGAATGCAAAAACCCTGACTGAGCTCGATGATATTTATCGCCCTTATAAGAAAAAGAAAAAAACAAGAGCCTCTGTTGCAAAGGAAAAAGGCTTGGAGCCTTTGGCACAAATCATTTATGAGCAAGCTTGCGACTGCGAAGAACCCATAGTCTTGGCAAAAGATTATGTAAACCAAGAGTTAGGGGTTGAAACTGCTGAGGATGCACTCCAAGGCGCAATGGATATTATTGCAGAAAAAATTTCGGATGATGCTGATATAAGAAAGCGTATGCGCTTTGTTTGTTCGGCACACGGAATAATAACCTCCCGTGCAAATGCAGAGGATATTGGGGTTTATGAAATGTATGGCGATTACAGTGAAGCCATCTCAAAAATTCCTGACCATAGAATTTTAGCCATAAACCGAGGCGAAAAGGAAAATCTTTTAAAGGTATCTATTGGTTTTGATAAGCAAAAGGCAATGTTTATTATTGCTAAAAATCATATAAAAGAGGGTTCGGCGGCAACCGAAACAGTTAAGGCTGCGGCAGAGGATGCGTATAGTCGACTAATTTTTCCCTCGGTTGAAAGAGAGCTTCGTTCCGAGCTAACTGATAGGGCAAGCAGCTCGGCAATCAAGGTTTTTTCTACTAATTTAAAACAACTTTTAATGCAGCCGCCTGTTAAGGATAAGGTGACCTTAGGGCTTGATCCTGGATATAGAACAGGCTGTAAGGTTGCGGTTGTTGACGGTACCGGCAAGGTGCTTGATACTGCGGTTATATATCCCGCTCCTCCCAAATCGAAGGTTGAGGAAGCCAAGGTTATTATTAAGACCTTGGTAAAAAAACACAGGGTTGAGGTTTTTGCAATAGGAAACGGAACCGCAAGCCACGAAACCGAATGCTTTGCGGCTGAGGTTATAAAGGAGCTTGATACGGGCGTTTCTTATATGGTAGTGAGCGAGGCAGGAGCAAGCGTTTATTCAGCATCTAAATTAGCGGCTGAGGAATTTCCCGATTATGATGTTTCGCTTAGAAGCGCAGTTTCCATTGCAAGAAGATTGCAGGACCCCTTGGCTGAGCTTGTTAAAATTGAGCCGAAGGCGATAGGGGTTGGCCAATATCAGCACGATATGCCTCAAAATCAGCTTGGTTTAGCACTTGACGGTGTGGTTGAGGCTTGCGTTAATTCGGTTGGAGTTGACCTTAATACCGCATCGGTGCAGCTGCTTTCAAGGGTTTCGGGAATAGGCGGAGCTTTGGCCAAAAATATTGTGGCATATAGAGAAGAAAACGGAAAATTTACAACCAGAACCGAGCTTAAAAAGGTCGCAAAATTAGGACCAAAGGCTTTCGAGCAATGTGCGGGCTTTTTAAAAATTTCGGATGGTAAAAATCCGCTTGATAACACAAACGTTCACCCCGAAAGCTATGATGCCGCAAGGTCACTTTTAAAGCTTTGCGATTATTCGGATAAGGATTTAAGAAGCGGAGCACTTGCCAATATCTCGCAAAGGGTAGAGGCAAGAGGCTTGTCGGTTACAGCTGAGGAATTAGGAATAGGAACCCCTACCTTAGAGGATATAATTAAAGAGCTTGAAAGACCGGGTCGTGATCCGAGAGATGAGCTGCCGCCTCCAATGCTCAGGCAGGAAATTATGTCTATGGAGGACCTTAAAACAGGTATGAAATTAAGGGGCACGGTACGAAATGTTATAGATTTTGGTGCCTTTGTTGATATCGGCGTTCATCAGGATGGCTTAGTTCACATTTCTCGTATAACCGATAGATTTATAAAGCATCCGAGCGAGGTTTTAAAGGTTGGCGATATTGTTGATGTTTATGTGCTTTCGGTTGATGTTGCCAAAAAGCGAATTTCGCTTAGTATGAAGGAAATTTAAAATTAAAGGAAAAAATAAATGAAGCTTAATAATTTGAAGGGCAGCCTTATTCTTATAACTGCTGCGCTTATTTGGGGACTTGCTTTTGTTGCACAAAGCAATGCGGCAGATTTGGTTGCACCCTTCACCTTTAATGCTTTGCGGTCCTTTATCGGCGCCGCAGCACTTTACATATTTTATAAAATCACAAGTAAAAAAGAGAAAAAAGCCTTTTTCCCAAAGGAAAAGCAAGAAAAAAGCCTTTATTTAAGGGCGGCGCTTATTTGCGGAATTTGTCTTGCTGTTTCGGTTAATCTTCAACAGTTTGGAATCGCATTTTATCCAAGGCAGGCGGCAAGTGAGGCAAGAGCGGGCTTTTTAACCGCACTTTATGTTATTTTAGTGCCGATTTTTTCCTTGTTTTTGGGCAAAAAAACAGGCCTTGCGGTTTGGCTGGGCGTTGCGGTTGCTTTAACCGGCGTTTATTTTCTTTGCGGCAAGGGAGGCTTTTCAGGATTCTATTTTGCCGATGTTCTCGTTTTCTTTTGCGCAATAAGCTTTTCTCTACATATCATAGCGGTTGATAGGTTTGTTGCAATAACGGGTGGAATAAAGCTTTCTATAATGCAGTTTTTAGTTTGCGGGGGGCTTTCTTTACTTTTTGGAATTATTTTTGAGTGGCGTCAGTTTAGTTTACATAATATTTACGAGGCGTTGCCGCAAATTCTCTATCTCGGAATAATGTCGAGCGGGGTTGCATATACTCTGCAAATTGTGGGTCAAAAATATGCCGAGCCCACGGTTGCCTCTATTTCAATGAGCCTTGAAAGCGTTTTTGCGGCGCTTGGCGGTTGGATAATTTCGAAAAACGCCTTAAACAACGATGAAATTATCGGTTGTGTGCTTGTGTTTGCCGCAATAGTTTTAGCGCAGCTACCACCAATAAAAAAATCAAAAGCAAAGCAATATTCATAGTTTGTTTAAAACTAATATGAATTTGTTTGGTATTATGATAACAGTAAAAATTTTGGAGGAATAAAAATGATTAGTGTTACCGGCCTCAGTAAAAGATACGGTACTCACCTTGCGGTTGAGAATGTTAGCTTTGAAATCAAAAAGGGTGAAATTATCGGTTTCTTAGGTCCTAACGGTGCGGGCAAATCAACCATTATGAATATTTTAACGGGTTATTTGTCTATGACACAGGGAAAGGTTGAAATTGATGGCTTTGATATTTCAGAATTTCCTGAGGAGGCAAAGAAAAGAATAGGATATTTGCCCGAAATCCCACCGCTTTATATTGATATGAAGGTTAGGGAATATCTTAACTTTATTTATGATTTAAAAAAGGTTAAGTTCCCTAAAAAGCCGCATATAGATGAAATTTTGAAGTTGGTTAAGATAGATAATGTTGAAAACCGACTTATTAAAAATCTTTCAAAGGGATATCGCCAAAGGGTTGGCTTTGCACAAGCGCTTATAGGAAACCCCGATGTGCTTATTCTTGACGAGCCAACGGTTGGTCTTGACCCCAAGCAGATAATTGAGATTAGGAATCTCATTTCAAGGCTTGGAAAGAACCACACAATTATTCTTTCTTCACATATTCTTTCGGAAATTCAGGCGGTTTGTAAAAGGGTTATAATCATCAATAAGGGCGAAATTATAGCTGACGATACTGCCGAGCTTCTTTCCGAAAAGCTTTCGAGCGACCGTTCCTTAGTTGCGAGAATAACCGGTAGCGAAAAGGAAATGTTAGAGGCGCTGCTTAGCGCCCGAGGAGTTAAGAGCGTTATTTCGCTCGGCAGAAAGGAAAACGGTTCCTTTGATTATCTTATTGAACCCGAAATTAACGCTGATGTAAGAGCGGAGGTTTTCGGGCGGGTTGTTTCCCGAGGCCGAGAGCTTTTATCCTTTACAAGTAACAAGGCAACGCTTGAACAGGTATTCTTAAAGCTTACCGAAGCGGCAACCAACCAAGAGGCAAAGCGCTTGCTTGGTATGGAGGCTGATGAGCCCGAAGCAGAACAAACAAAAGAGGAGGAAAATTAGATGACTGCAATATTCAAAAGAGAGTTTAAATCTTATTTCGCAACCCCAATAGGATATATCGTTATAGCGGCATTTTATTTCTTTCTCGGCCTTTATTTCTCAATGATTTACAGTGTGGGAGCTCCTGAGGTTAATACTATTATTGTTGCGATGTCCTCGATTATCGTGTTTGTTATTCCCGTAATAACAATGCGACTTATGAGTGAGGACCGCAGGCAAAAGGTAGACCAAGCCCTACTTACCGCACCGGTGAAGCTCACCTCTATTGTTATGGGCAAGTTCTTAGCAGCGTTGGCAGTTTTTGCAATAGGCTTTGCCCCAACAATTATTTTTGAGCTTATAGTTATTTCCTATGTTGAGGTAAATGTTTTATATTACCTTTATGCTTTGCTTGGAATTATACTTTTAGGCGGTGCGCTTATAGCGATAGGAATGTTTATTTCTTCGCTCACCGAAAGCTCGGTTGTTTCGGCAATACTCACCTTGGTGGTTAATATTGTTGTACTTTATATGTCCAATTTTGCTGAGATGATTAGCTCGGCACAAACCACAGGCACTGGTGGTTTTTTTGCAAAGCTATGGACAAACATTTTAGAAGCTTTAAGCAAGCTGGTTGAAAGACTTGCCTTTTTGAGTGTTTTTGAAAACTTTGGTGCAAATGTTTTCTCAATAGTTGATATAATCTATTTTTTAAGTATTATTGCAGTATTTCTCTTCCTTTGCGTTCGCTCGCTTGAGAAGAGAAGATGGGCATAAGGAGGCAGCGTGATGCAAGAGAAAAAAATTAAGAATCAAGCATTTTTAAAACGAGGAAGCTATTCCTTGGCTATCACCGCAGCCTTTATTGCAGGCGCTATTATCCTTAATGTTTTAGTGGGCGTTTTGGCAAACAGAGTTTCCTTGGAATTTGATATGACCAGCGAAAAGGTGAATTCGGTAAGCAAGGAAAATGTTGAATATATTAAGGGTATCAAGCAAGAAATAACCGTTACCGTTTGTGCCGACCCTGAGGATTATGTAGGCGGGTATATGGCATATTATTCTCAACAATATAGTGTTAACGATGAGAAGGCAACCGATTATTATAAGCAGACCGTTAGGCTGGTTGAAAGGTATGCCGATTATAACAAAAAGATTAAGGTTGAGTTTGTTGACCCTCAGGATACTGCTTTTTCTAATGTCTCCACAAAATATCCCAACGAAAAAATAAATTATGGTGATATTATTGTATCTTGTGAAAACAACGGAACCGAGAGACATAAAATTCTCACCTATCCTGATATTTATTCGCTTACACAAAATCAAGAATATTCAATGTATGGTTATACTATCTACACGGTAGAGGCCAACAAAATTGAAACTGCGCTTACAAGTGCTATAGCTTATGTTACGGGAACTGATGAAAAGAAGGTTGCAATTCTTACGGGACATTCCTCCTTTGATTTTGCCAAGGAGTATAAAACTCTACTTGAAAACAACAACTATGAGGTTTCGCTTATAGAGGATACACTCATAGCCCAAATTCCTGACACCTTTGATGCTGTTGTTATAGCGGCACCGGTTAATGATTTTTTAGGTAGCGAGCTTGATGCTATTTCGGCATTCCTCGATAATGGCGGAAAATTGGGTAAGGGACTTATCTTTTTTGCAAGCGTTCATTCTCCCTATCTTCCTAATCTTTATGATTTCCTTGCTCAATGGGGAATAACCGTTAATGAGGGAATTATGTTTGAAACAAATCCTCAAAATCAGTATAATTCAAGCCCAACAACCTTAGGAAGCTATGCATCGGGACTTGATTCTATAACAAGCAATGTTAACATTTGTTTAACCGGTAATAACATCCCTCTTTCACAAGAGTTTGAAGAGCAGGGCAATATAGTTGTTACTCCTTTGGTTAACACTCCCGATTCGGTTGTTGCAGCTCCTGCCGGAACAACAGATGCTTGGGGCGGAGCCGATAATTATTCAAAGAGTAGCTATTCAACCGTTATTCAGTCCATTAAAGAGGATTATGACGACGATAACAACCAAATTTTCAGCTATGTTTCGGCATTTAGCAGTACTGATTTTATTTATTCAGATTTTAACGAATATTCTTCGGTTTCCAATTCCGAAATAGTGCTTGCAGTTTCTGAGAGATGCGTTGGCGCTGAGAATACGGGTATCTATTTCACCCAAAAAACCATAACCAACGAAAGCTTTCAGGATAAGGTTACAACCTCATCAACAAATACTGTTCAGGTAAACTTTATGATAGTTTTACCGCTTATTTGCATTGCTGCGGGAATATTCGTTTATATTAAGAGAAGGAATGCATAATGAATAATTTTCCAGAAAACGAAAAAAACGAGCTCGAAATACAAGAGGAGCAGTCTACAATTTTTGCTAACCCTACCGAGCACAAAACAACTGCAACAGAAATAAAAGTCAAAAAGAAGTGGCCTATTGTTATTGCTTCCTTGTTGGCGGTTGGGGTTTTAATAGGAGCAACGATTGCTATTATTAAGCTAATACCTGAGAAAAAGCCTAACACTCCCGACAAAACGGACAAAATGGAAATATCTGTTTTAGAAATCGATTCTTCAACCCTCAAAAATGTTGAGGTTAAAAATAAAAACGGAACCTTTTTGCTTTATTCTGAGCAAGAAAAGTCTTCGGAAGGTGAGTCAGGGTTTGCAATAAATTGGTATTTAGAAGGTTATAGAAAAGACCAAATAGATATTGTTGCAACCGAGGATATAATTAATGCGGCAACAAAGGTCGCTGCATTTAGAGAAATAACAACTAAAACTGCTGCCCAGTGCGGACTCGAAAGCCCGCAGGCAACAGTTAAATTGACCGCACATGACGGTGCAGAGCTTTCTATTATAATAGGAAGTCTTTCGCCCGATAATAGCGGATATTACCTTAAAGTATCTAACAATGATAAAATTTATCTCGTTGAGTCTTACGGTGCGGACGTCTTTTTCTTCGAGGCATTAGACCTTGCAACAACCGAGGCGGTGCCACCGCTTGCTATAACCGAGGGAATGTCTTCATATATAAGTGAAGCGGGAGATCTTTCGAGCTTTGATACGATAACCCTCAGCGGCAAGGATTTTCCACAGCCTCTTATTATAGTTCCTAATACCGATGAAAAATTTTCGAATTTCTTTGCCTATTTAACGGTTTCGCCGCAAAAGCGGTTTGCCGATAATGTTGGCGCACTTTTTGATATGTTTAAGGCGGGAATAGCCTCGCTTGGGGCATATTCGTTTGATGCATCAAGTGCATCTATTGCCGCAGTTGGACTTAATGACCCTGATTATACCGTAACCATTAAGGCGGGAACGGGCTCACTTACCTATAAGTTCAAGCTACAAAGTGACGGTAACTATGCGGTTATTTATGACGGTGCGCCTCTTATTAAAAAGGTTGCAGCAAGCTCACTTGCCTTTGCGGGTTTGAAATATGTTGATTTTTATTCGGAAATGATCTGCCTTAATGCAATAGATGATCTTAAAGGGTTTATCGTTAAAACGCCCGAAGCGGATTATAATTTCACCATCACAAAGGTTGATGATGATTACGATATAACCTGTAACGGTGAAAAGCTTAAAACACAAAGCTTTAAAAATATGTATGAGCTTTGCGTTGAGCTCACCTGTGATAATTTCACGGTTGATGATATTTCATTTTCACCTGAATATTCGCTCATTTTCGTTTTTAACGATGAAAAGGGCGGCGAAAACCGCATTGATTTTGTAAAACACGGTGCAACAAGATATCAGTATTATTCTGATGGTACCCCATTAGGAAAGGTTAATTCCTCGGCGCTTAATAAAATTATTAAGGAAGTAAAGGCCTTAGTAAAATAAGAATATTGCTTTAAAGGGAAGAAATGATATGTCAGATTATAAAAAATATGATGTTGCGATTATTGGCGGCGGAATAGGCGGGCTTATGGCGGCATACCGCTTAAAGCAAAACGCTCCCGATTTAAAAATTGTTATTACCGAACGTGGAAACTCGCTTGAAAAAAGAAGCTGCCCTGCCGGAAGAGAGAAAACCTGTATTCATTGTAAAACCTGTAGTATTACAAGCGGATATGCGGGAGCAGGCGCTTTTTCGGATGGTAAATTCAACCTTGGTACCGCTTATGGCGGCACCTTAGGTGAGGAGCTTGGCAACACCCTTGCAAATAAATATATAGACGAGGTAGACAGTATTCTTAATAAATACTGCACCTCGGGACAACCAAAGGTTTATAAATCAAACGAGGAATTGAAGCTGAAATGTCTTCAAAATAACCTTCGTTTGCTTGATATGAATGTTAAGCATCTCGGAACAGATAAAAATTATATCACAATGCAAAATCTCATTAAAGCAATAGAGGAACTTGGTGTTGAATGTCTTAGCTTTTATGACTGTGAAAAGATTGAAAAGAGCGGAAAAGACTATGTTTTGAGTTATACGAATGGTCAAAAATTAGGCGCCGCAAAAATCATCATAGCAACAGGCCGAGGTGGAGCTAATTTCGTTGCTGATTTTTGTCGTAGTTTTGGGGTTAAGATGCATTCTAACCATATTGATATCGGCGTTCGTGTTGAAATGAAGGATGTTATTTGGAAGGAATTTTCAGATAAGATTTATGAACCTAAAATTCTTTATAAAACTAAAACCTTTGAGGATAGGTGCCGAATGTTTTGCTTTAATAAGGGCGGACTTGTTTCGGCAGAAAATAACCACGGAATTATAACCGCAAACGGTCACTCTTATGCTGAGGATGAAAAGAGAACCGAAAACTGCAATTTTGCGATTCTTTCCTCGATTCGTTTTACCGAGCCCTTTAACCAGCCCACCGAATATGCCGAAAGCATTTCAAGGCTTGCAAATATGATAGGTAACGGAAATGTTATCGTTCAGCGTTTTGGCGATTTAATAAGAGGTCGCCGCACGAACGAGCACAGATTAGGTCAAAATACAGTTGAGCCAACCCTTAAAGCAACTGCGGGGGATATTTCGCTTGTTTTGCCCCATAGAATTCTTACTAATATTATAGAAACTATTTATGCGCTTGATAAGGTTGCTCCCGGCACCGCAAATGATGATACTTTGCTTTATGGTTGCGAAAGTAAATACTATTCTATAAGACCTGAATTTATTAACAATAAGTTTGAGTTAACAGAAAATGTGTTTATTATAGGAGACGGAAGCGGAATTTGCCGAGGTCTTTCTCAGTCGGGTGCAATGGGTATTTATGTTGCTGACTGTATAACAAAATAAAAATAGAGGCACTAAACTGCCTCTATTTTTATTTTTTTGAAAAATTTTTCCTAAATGTTAAAAATATGTGTCGTAATTTGTTGACTTTGACTTGCAAATAAGTTAAAATAAACATATGATTTTTGTTGTTTTAGGAGACCGTTTTAATGAAAGCGTTGGAAAATAAAATCTTAAAGGAAGGCAAGGTTCTTCCGGGGCATATTTTAAAGGTGGATTCATTTCTTAACCACCGCCTTGATGTTGATTTTATAATGGAAATCGGCAAAGAAATTGCTCGAATTTTCTCGAACGAAAAAATAAACAAAATCCTAACAATAGAAACCTCGGGAATTGCAATAGCAATGGCTGCGGCCGCTCAAATGCATATCCCCGTTGTTTTTGCCAAGAAAAATAAAAGCGCAAACATTTCGAACGATTTATATAAAACGGTTGTTCATTCCTATACACACGGTGTAGATTATACCGTTGTTGTTAGCAAGGAATTTTTGCAAAGCGGCGATAATGTTCTTATAATTGATGATTTCCTGGCTAACGGAAAGGCCTTGGTTGGTCTTATGGATATCATAAACCAAGCAAACGCCAAAGCAGTGGCCTGCTGTTGCGCTATTGAAAAGGGCTTCCAGGGCGGGGGCGATTCCCTCAGGGAACAGGGGATCAGGGTGGAATCCTTAGCAATAGTAGAAAAAATGGAAAGCGGCAAGGTCACGTTTAGGTAGTATGTAATTATATTTACATAAATAAAAAAAGAGGAGATTTTCAAAATGAAAAAACTATTGGCACTTCTTTTAGCTGTAGCTATGCTTTTCTGTTTTGCAGGCTGCGGCGCAAAAGGCGATGGAGACAAGGCAGACTTAAAGGTTGGCTTTATCTTCTTGCATGATGAGCAGTCAACCTATGACAAGAACTTCATGGATGCAGCAAAGGCTGCTTGTGAAGCTATGGGTGTTGAATATGCTCAGAAAACTCAGATTCCTGAGTCTAAGGACTGCTACGATGCAGCTGTTGAGCTTATAGAGGTTGACGGATGCGACATCATCTTTGCTGACAGCTTCGGTCACGAGTCCTTCCTTATCGATGCTGCTAAGAAGTATCCTGATGTTCAGTTCTGCCACGCAACAGGTACTCAGGCACACACCGCAGGCGTTAAGAATTTCCATAATGCTTTCGCTTCTATCTATGAGGGCCGTTACCTCGCAGGCGTTGCCGCAGGTCTCAAACTCAACGAGATGATCGAAGCAAAGAAAATTACTGCTGAGCAGGCTAAGATGGGTTATGTTGGTGCTTTCACCTTCGCAGAGGTTATGTCGGGCTACACATCCTTCTATCTCGGCGCAAAATCAGTTTGCCCCTCAGTTACAATGGATGTTAAGTTCACAGGTTCTTGGTATGATGAGCAGAAGGAAAAGGAAGCAGCTCAGGCGCTTATTTCGGGCGGCTGCGTTCTTATCAGCCAGCACGCTGACTCAATGGGTGCTCCTACTGCTTGTGAAACCGCAGGCGTTCCTAACGTTTCTTACAATGGTTCAACCGTTGCAGCTTGTCCCAACACCTTCATCGTTTCTTCAAGAATCGACTGGACACCTTACTTCAAGTATATGATTGAGTGCGTTCAAGAGGGCAAGGATATTGATGCTGACTGGACAGGCACTATCGAAACCGGCTCTGTTGTTCTTACCGATGTTAATGAGAAGGCAGCAGCAAAGGATACTGCTAAGAAATTAGCAGATGTTAAGGCTAAGCTTCTTGACGGTTCTATCAAGGTGTTTGATACTGCTAACTGGACTGTAAAGGGCGAAAAGCTCACAACCTATAAGGCTGATGTTGATACCGATGCTAAATTCGAGAAGGATACCGAGGCTATCGAGAACGGTGTATTCTATGAATCAAAGCATCGTTCAGCTCCTTACTTCGATATCGAAATCGACGGTATCACACTTCTTGACAGAAACTACGGTTAAGTTTAACTTTAAGTCTGAGACGAGGGAAGCCCCTCGCCTCAGACTAATTTTGAAGAAATTGCTATAATTTAATTTGTAACAATTTCTTGAGAATTAGCCAAAGCATTTAAACTCGAATCAGATTTAGAAACAAGTATTTTTTGCTTTGCTTTGTTAAAATACTCGTAAATCCGTTAGGATTTATTGCGTTTTGGCTAAGTGAACGGAGGTTTAATGTGGACAGACAACCTGCTATTGAGCTAAAAAACATAACAAAGAGATTTGGCAAAAAGGTTATTGCCAATAAAAATGTAAATCTTACTGCTTATCGTGGTGAGATTCTTTCCATTTTGGGCGAAAACGGAAGTGGAAAAACTACCCTTATGAATATGATTTCGGGTATTTATTTCCCTGATGAAGGCCAAATCTTTATTGATGGCGAGGAGGTTGTGATTTCCTCCCCAAAGGATGCGTTCGATTATAAAATCGGTATGATTCATCAGCATTTTAAGTTGGTGGATGTGTTTAGTGCGGCAGAAAATATAGTGCTTGGAATTGATGAAGGCAAATATAACCTTAAAAATTCTATTGGCCAAATCAAGAAAATCAGCGAGCAATACGGCTTCGATTTGGATGTTGAAAAGAAAATCTACACTATGTCGGTTTCCGAGAAACAAACGGTTGAAATTATTAAGGTTTTATACAGAGGCGCCGATATTTTGATTTTGGACGAGCCAACCGCTGTTTTAACACCCCAAGAGACCGAAAAGTTGTTTAGTATTCTCAGGAGTATGAGGGATGATGGCAAGTGCATTATCATCATAACCCATAAGCTTCACGAGGTTCTTTCGCTTTCGGATAGAGTTTCGGTTTTGCGCAAGGGCGAATATGTTGGAACGGTTAACACCGCCGAAACAAACGAGGCCGAGCTTACCGAAATGATGGTTGGTAAAAAGGTTAGCCTTAACATCCAAAGAGAAGAACCTAAAAATGTTGAGGAAAGGCTTAAAGTTGATAATATCACCTGTGTTGACCGCTTGGGTGCAACCGTTCTTGATAAGGTTTCGTTTACCGCAAAGAGCGGAGAAATACTTGGTATTGCAGGTATTGCGGGCTCGGGTCAAAGGGAGCTGCTTGAAGCCATAGCGGGACTGCAACATTTATCCTCGGGCGAAATTCTTTATTTTAACCCCAAAACAGGCGAAACCGAAAACCTGAGAGATAAAACCCCCCTTCAAATAAGAAACATGGGCGTTCGCCTTTCTTTTGTTCCTGAGGACCGTTTGGGTATGGGACTTGTTGGCAATATGGATATCATTGATAATATGATGCTCAGAAGCTATTCAAGAGGTCATTCTATGTTTCTTGAACGCAGAAAGCCAAAGGACCTTGCCGCTAAAATTATTCACGACCTTGATGTTGTAACACCAAATGCTTCAACCCCTGTTAGAAGACTTTCGGGCGGTAATGTTCAAAAGGTGCTTGTGGGCAGAGAAATTGCCGCTTCGCCTACTGTTTTAATGGTTGCGTACCCCGTTAGAGGACTTGATATCAACTCTTCATATATGATTTATAATCTACTCAATGAGCAAAAAGCAAAGGGCGTTGCAATAATTTTTGTTGGCGAGGACCTTGATGTTCTTGTTGAACTTTGCGATAGAATTATGGTTATCGGCTCGGGTAGAGTAACGGGCGTGGTTGACGGCAGAACCGCAACAAAAGAGGAAATAGGCTTGCTTATGACAAAATCAAAACAGGAGGGTGAAGATAATGGCTGATATTGCAACTCAAAAAAATCACCATGAACCGTTTTTGAGGGTTGTTAAGCGTGATGATATGGCTACTTGGAAGGCTTGGCTTATTCGAGGTGCAACCGTTATTATTGCCTTTCTCTTAACCGGATTTCTTTCAATGGCCATCACCCAAAAGGGATTAGGGGAGACCTATGAGATAATGTTTATGGGTGTGTTTGGTCGCTTGTTTGAGGGACACACAACTATGCTTTGGAAATATCTTCAAGAAATAGCCATTCTTTTGGCATTGGCATTAGCCCTCACCCCTGCATTCAAAATGAAGTTTTGGAACTGCGGTGCAGAGGGTCAGGCTCTAATGGGCGGACTTGCTTCAATTATATGTATGATAGAATTGGGCGATAAGCTTCCATACTCGGCACTTATTGCACTTATTGCGGTCACAAGTATTTTGGCCGGTGCAATTTGGGGCGTGCTTCCTGCTATATTTAAAGCAGTTTTCAATACCAATGAAACCCTTTTCACCCTTATGATGAATTATATCGCAACTCAAATAATAGCATATTATGTTTATATTAAGGGCGGCGGATCAAATGTTATCAACCCGGTTGATGCAGGTAATTTCCCCGCAGTTGGCAGCAATGACTATTTTGTGAATATTATGGTTGTTGCGGTTATTACAATTGTAATGTACATCTACCTTAAATATAGCAAGCAGGGTTATGAAATTGCGGTTGTTGGCGAAAGCCAAAACACAGCGAGATATATCGGAATTAATGTTAAAAAGGTTATTATTAGAACAATGATTATTTCGGGTGCTCTTTGCGGTGTTACCGGTATGCTGCTTGTTGCCGGTAAGGACCATAGCATTAACATAAACAGCGTTGGCGGTCAAGGCTTTACTGCAATTTTGATTTCTTGGCTAGGTCAGTTTAATCCCTTTATTATGGTTATTATGACCGCTATTGTAGTATTTTTGAGACTTGGTGTTGCCAAGGTGGCAGATACCTCCTTGCTCAACTCCTCTTTTTCGGAAATCATAGTTGGTATTGTTATTTTAATGCTTGTTGGCTGCGAATTCTTTATTCGTTACTCGGTTAAGCTTCGCCACAACACAAAGGAGGGTAAGGAATGATTATTCAGTTTATTTGTCGAGCAATATTACTCGGTGTACCCCTTCTTTACGGTTCAACAGGTGAAATCATAACCGAAAAATCCGGTCACCTTAACCTTGGTATCCCCGGAATTATGTATGTTGGTGCAATAAGCGGCGTGGTTGGTTCCTTTCTTTATGAAAACTCCTGCGGCAATGATATTGCTAATATGAATCCCTTTTTAGCGGTTTTAATTCCGCTTTTATGTACTATCGTTGGATCCACGATTATGGGATTGATTTATTGCTTCCTCACTGTTACGCTTCAAGCAAACCAAAACGTTACCGGCCTTGCGCTCACAACCTTGGGAATTGGTCTCGGTAACTTTCTTGGAGCTTCGCTTATTAACATAACAAAGAGCGAGCTTCCCTCTATTGCTTTAACAAAAACAAGCTCATTTTTCTCTGCAAAGCTTCCCTTTGCGGATGATTTGGGTTGGTTTGGAGAGCTCTTCCTTTCGCACGATTTTCTAACCTATTTTGCAATTATAATTGCGCTTCTTGCCGCTTTTGTTCTCAATAAAACAAGGGTTGGCCTTAATCTTCGCTCGGTTGGTGAAAATCCTGCAACAGCAGATGCGGCAGGAATTAACGTTATTAAATATAGATATGTTGCAACCTGTATCGGTAGTGCTATTGCGGGACTTGGCGGCTTGCAGTATGTTATGGCTTATGCGAGCGGCGTGTGGTCTAACAATGCTTTTGGTGACCGTGGTTGGATGGCTATTGCGCTTGTTATTTTTGCTCTTTGGAAGCCATCAGTTGCTATTGTTGGTTCCTTCCTTTTTGGTGCACTTTGCAATGCAAATAACTATATTCAAGGTCTCGGCACCGAAACACAGGAGCTATTTAAAATGCTTCCTTATGTTGTAACAATTATAGTTCTTATTATTACAAGTATGCGTAAAAAGAGAGAGCATCAGCCTCCCGAAAGCTTGGGACTTGCATATTTTAGAGAAGAAAGATAATTTTTATAAAACACAAAGGGGAGAAGCACATGAGTTATATCCGCTATTCTTATGATCAATTAAAACGTTTTTGTTGTGATGCCTTTGAAATGTTTGGTTTTTCGGGAGAAGAGGCAAAAAGCATTACCGATGTTTTGCTTTTATCCGATATGTATGGCATAGAGTCACACGGTATGCAAAGACTCGTTAGATACCATAAAGGCATAGAAAAAGGGCTTATACATGTTGATGCAAAGCCCGAGGTTGTTTTTGAAACTCCTGTTTCGGCTGTTATTGACGCTCATGACGGTATGGGTCAGCTCGTTTCTATTGAGGCTATGAAGCTTGCTATTAAAAAGGCAAAGCAAAGCGGAATGGCAATAGTTAGCGTTAAAAATTCTAACCATTTCGGCATTGCGGGATATTATGCAAAAATGGCTTGCGATGAAGGTCTTATCGGTTTTGCAATGACCAATTCCGAGGCAATAATGGTGCCCACCTATTCCCGTTTGGCAATGTTGGGCTCAAACCCAATTGCAATTTCAATGCCGGCAGAGCCTTATCCTTTCTTCTTTGATTCCTCAACAACCGTTGTAACAAGAGGAAAGTTAGAAATTTACAATAAGCTTTCTAAGCCCTTGCCTGAGGGTTGGGCGTTGGACGAAAACGGAAAGCCCTGCACCGATGCTTCAAGGGTGCTTAAAAATATTGTTGGCAAAAACGGAGGCGGAATAGTGCCGCTTGGCGGAGACACCGAGACTCTTGGAAGTCATAAGGGATATGGTTACGGTATGCTTTGTGAAATCTTTTGCTCTATTTTCTCGGGCGGACTTACCTCAAACCACACTCATCTAAACGGAAAGGGCGGAACCTGTCACGGATTTATGGCCATAAATCCTGAGGTGTTTGGTAATGCAAACGAAATGAGAGAGCGTTTTTCAACCTTCTTACAAGAGTTAAGAGACGCTCCCAAAGCACAGGGCGCCGAGCGAATTTATACTCACGGTGAAAAGGAAATTATTGCTTTTGCCGATAGAAAGAAAAACGGAATTGATGTTAACATAAACACCGTTGCCGAAATGAAGGATTTATGTGATTATCTCGGAATGGATAGCGTTCAATATTTAGGAGAGGTTGATTTTTCGGCAGCCAAGCAAAGCTCTTATAAATAAATTTTAAAAGGAGAGACTAAAATGGATAAAAAGGTTCACGAGCTACTTAATCAGCAAATTAACAAGGAATTATACTCGGCATATCTTTATCTTGATTTTTCTAATTATTTCAAAGCCGCAGGTCTTGATGGCTTTGCAAATTGGTATATGATTCAGGCTCAAGAGGAGCGTGACCACGCAATGCTTTTTTATACATATCTGCAAAATGAAAATATGCAGGTGACATTAGAAGCAATTGCCAAGCCTGACAAGCAAATAAACAGTAATATGGATGTTTTGCTTGCGGGACTTGAACACGAAAAATATGTAACCTCTCTTATTAACGATATTTATGCTGCTGCTTATGATGTTAAGGATTTTCGCACAATGCAGTTCCTTGACTGATTTGTAAAGGAGCAGGGCGAGGAAGAGACAAATGCAAACGATTTGATTACAAAGATGGAGCTTTTCGGTTCAGATCCAAAGAGTCTTTATATGCTTAATCAAGAGCTTGCCGCAAGGGTTTACAGTGCACCGTCTCTTGTGCTTTAAGCTGAAACAAAAGGGAGGGTGAAAACCTTCCCTTTTTTTGATGCTATAATAACCTTAAACCGACGGCGTACCACCGCCGTCGAAATGTATTCGCATTTGAAAATTTGCAATTTTCGTTTAAGAATATTGAATCAAAAAACCAGCCGCATTGCGATGCGGCAACTGCTTCCAACTTCAAAGGCATTTGCCTTTGGGTTTATGATATAATAAATGAAAAAGAAGGGTGGTTTTGTTTTGATTAAACGAATTTTAGATAAGTTAGATGGGTTCTTAGCAAAAAATGATTATAACTCTGCCGAAACACATTTGCTTTATTGGTTAGATGAAGTAACAAAGAATAAGGATGGCAAAACAAGGCTACTTATTTGCAATGAGCTAATGGGGCTTTATAGAAAGCTTGGCAAAAAAGAGAATTCGATTAAATTTGCAAAAGAGGCGCTTTTGGAAATAGAAAAAATGCAAATAAGCCAAAATATCGGTGCCGCAACAACATATATTAACTGTGCAACCGTTTACAAAGCCTTTGGTATGGCAAAAGAGGCAATGCCGCTTTTCTATAAGGCAAAGGAAATCTATGAGCAAGGGCTTGATCCGCTTGATGAGCGACTCGCAGGACTTTATAACAATATGGCGTTGGCGTTGGTTGATTTAAAAAACTTTACAAAGGCAACAGAATATAACCAAAAAGCTCTTTTGGTTATAGAGGCACAACCAATAGCAAAGCCTGAGGCGGCAGTAACATATCTTAATATGGCCACTGCCATAGAGCAAGAAATAGGCTTAATAGATGGCGAGCAAAAGATAAACGAATATTTGCAAAAGGCGATGGAAATTTTAGATAAAACAAATGCTATTAACGGAAACTACGCCTTTGTTTGCGAAAAATGTGCCGGAGTCTTTGGGTATTACGGATTTTTTCACTATGAAAACGAACTGAAAAGCAGAGCGAGGAATATTTATGAAAGGCCTTGAACTTTCGAGAAAGTTTTATAATGAATTTGGCGAGCCGATGCTTAAAAGTGGGTTTGGTGAAATTTTGCCGCATTTAGCAGTGGGGCTTGTTGGAAGCGGTTCGGAATGTTATGGGTTTGATGACGATATTTCAAAGGATCACGATTTTGAAGCGGGCTTTTGTATTTTCATTCCCGATGAGGATATTATAGATAGCCGCACCGAGTTTGCGCTCGAAAGAGCTTATACAAAATTACCCAAGGAATATATGGGATATAAAAAAGCCAACCTTGCTCCCGTTGGTAGCAAAAGGCGAGGGGTTATAAGAATAAGCGATTTTTTAAAGGAAAAAATCGGAAAGGCAGATGGCAATCTTTCGCTTTATGACTGGCTTTTTGTTCCGGAGTATGCCTTGGCAGAGGTAGTAAATGGGGAAATCTTTTTGGATTTAAGCGGAAGCTTCACCGAAATTAGAAATAATCTTAAAAATATGCCTGAGGATGCTCGCCTTAAAAGATTAGCGGGAAATTTGCTTTTAATGGGGCAAGCGGGACAGTATAATTACAACCGCTCAGTAGCAAGAAAGGATACTGCGGCAGCGCAGCTTAGTGCTTTTGAGTTTGTAAAGGCTGCAATGCAGGTTATTTTTCTGCTCAATAGAGAATATATGCCTTATTACAAATGGAGCTTTCGTGCCTTAGGTTGCTTGCCTGTTTTATCGGAAATGGGTGAACACCTCGAATATCTTATATCGAGTGGCAACGCAGAACTGGAATCAAGCAAGAAATATCAAATAATTGAGGAAATTTGCAACAGTATAATTAACGAGCTTAAAAACCAAGGGCTAACAAGCTTTTTGGGCGACCAAATGGAAGGCCACGCCTATGCGGTTAATAATATGATAAAAGACCCAAATGTTAGAAATATGCATATTCTATGTTCGGTTTAAAATATAATATTAGATAGCAAAAGAGAGGGGGATTCCTCTCTCTTTTTTGCATTTATAACGATTATGAGGTTTCTCTTAACAATTCATACAAATTCTTTTAACAAATTATATAATTTGTTATTGTTTTTTTTTTGCGAATTATGTTAAAATTATTTTGATTATAATGAGGGAAAATCGATAATTTTTTATACAAAATAATTGCATGTTTTATAGGGGGCAAAACGAGAATGAATAAATATGGCGGATTTTATTGTCGCTGTATCAAGAGAGCTTTTGATATTGTTTTCTCTGCATTTGTGCTGGTTGTGTTTTGGTGGGTTTATGCTATTCTTGCTATAATGGTTAGAGTGTTTTTAGGTTCTCCGGTTATTTTTTCACAAGAAAGGCCGGGTAAAATTGATCCTAAGACCGGCAAAGCAAAAATCTTTAAGCTTTATAAATTCCGAACCATGACAAACAAAACAGATGAAAACGGTAAGCTTCTTCCTGATTCTATGAGGTTAACAAAGTTCGGAAAAATCCTTAGAGCAACATCGCTAGACGAAATCCCTGAGATGTGGAATATTCTTAAAGGAGATATGAGCCTTGTTGGTCCTCGTCCGTGGTTGGTTAGATATTTGAACTATTATACGGATTATGAAATGCAGCGCCAGTATGTGC
>JAZSLI010000062.1:0-5349 GCA_045535295.1 Acutalibacteraceae bacterium
TGTTACCGTTGACGAGTGCCCGGGGAAATACAGCAAGGAGCCACGCGAAATCCATATCTACTACAAACTGATTGATAAGCAACCGCTACCCGTTAGAAAATGCTTAGAAGATTCAACATGTGCGGATAATTGATATTCACGACAATGGACATATACAACGAGGTAACAAAAGAGTTCAAAGAGCAAACATCCAAAAAACTACAAGGTGTATTGCAAATTGCCTAACCCATAAACCGAGTGACACAAATCACTCGGTTTTCCTTTAAATACTCTTACGACATTTACGACAATTTTTACGACATTTGACCGTGGAGATAAGTTGTGATAAGTGGCGATTCGTGAAAACAGATTATTGAAAACCCTTTATCCGTGGGGATTTATAACGATAAGTGGCAATTCGTGAAAATACAAAAGTACTCCCCACAAAGAAGAACATCGGTTTCTTCCAAAAGTTCATCGGTTATTCCGCAATTTTCATCATCCATTGTTATAACGGTAACCGAGAACTCATCCTGTAATGCATCCCTTAATGCGATATGTATGCCGTCAGGATAAACTGCCTTAACATTTTCTCTGCTTTTTCATCAATAAATTCGTTAAAAACAGTTACATTAATCATTTTTTCACTCCCCTTTATTTTTTTCTTTTATTTTACCACATACCGTGTTATAATAATAGTCAATATTATTCGTTAAATTGTAAATTTGTACGGGAGGGCGAATTTTATGACATTAAAATTCAATGTTTCGGAAACCGAAGAATTAATGAAATCCTTTTACTTAATGACCGGCATTAAGGTTGCCTTGTTTGATAGCAATTTTAATGAGATTATAACCTATCCAAAAGAAAACTGCGATTTTTGCCGTATAATGCGTTCTTGCCCTAAAACCAAAAGAAAATGCAACTACGCCGACCGCAAGTCATTTGAAAATTGTAAAGCCTCAAATTCACTTGTTGTTTATAAATGCCATGCCGGGCTTGTTGAGGCGGTCGCCCCTTTGCACGAAAACGAAAAAAATATCGGTTATCTTATGTTTGGTCAGATAACCGATAGCAAAAGTAAAGATTTTCTTTTTAAAATGGTGCCAAGCTGGTCTGAAAAATATGGCTTTTCACAAAAAGAATTGCTTGCCGCAATGAAGAGCATAACATATAAAAGCGAGGAACAAATCCGCGCAGCCGCAAAAATAATGGAGGCATGCACCTCCTATATTGCCTATAAAGAATTAATAACACCTGAAACCAACCGAATTTTCGAAAGTGCAAAGGCCTATATTGAAGAACATTTATGCGAGGATTTTAGTATTTCTGATATATGTTCGAGTTTAAATGTTGGCAGAACAAAGCTTTATGAAATTTTTAAAAGTGAAGCTGATATAGGCATTTCGGAATATTTAAGGCGCCGCCGCATGCACCGAGCAAAAAAGCTTTTAAAAACAACCGATTTATCAATTCCCCAAATAGCAAGAGCAGTAGGAATAAATGATTATAACTATTTCAGTCGAATTTATAAAAAAATCTATAAAAAATCACCAAAGAGCTACCGCAAATAAAATTACGGTAGCTCTTTTATTTTAATCTTCTATAGTCGAATCGATTATCTCTTGCTCAATTTTAGCATCAACCGAAACTATAGGCTTTATATCCTTACCCTTTATCTTTCTATCAACATAGTTTTTAGTTATCTTTATAACAAGTGGGCAAAGAACCACAACACCGATAAGGTTTGGAATCATCATAAGACCATTGAAGGTATCTGAAATGTCCCAAGCAAGTGAAGATGTGAGCACTGCCCCCAATATAACTGTGCAAACATGTATAATTCTGAAAATAAATGTAGTTTTTGCACCGAAGAGATATTCCCAAGCCTTTGAACCATAGTGCGACCAACCAAGAACGGTTGTAAAAGCAAAGAGGAACATTGCGATAGCAATAAATCTTCGACCGATATTTCCCCAAGAAAATATTGCATTAAATGCACCGCCAACAAGTGTAGCATCAGTAAGACCGCTTGCAATTTCACCTGTTTCAATATTGAAAACACCTGTGGTGAGGCCTCCTGCGGTTAAAACAACGAGAGCGGTCATTGTGCAAACAACCATTGTATCTGCAAATACTTCAAAAATACCCCACATACCCTGTTTAACAGGTTCTTTAACATTTGAATTGGAGTGTACCATAACCGAAGAACCAAGACCTGCTTCATTTGAGAAAACACCACGCTTAAAACCGTTGGTCATAGCAATAATAATGCCGCCAATACCGCCGCCCACAAAAGACTCTGGCTTGAAAGCGTTAACAAAAATTGCTTTAAAGGCAGGAATAATTGCGTTATAATTTATACCTATAATCACAAGGCTTCCTATAACATAAAGAACCACCATAAAAGGAACTATTTTCTCTGCAACATTTGCGATCCTTTTAAGTCCGCCTAATGTGATAAGAGCAGTAAGAGCCATAATCACAACGCCGATTAAGATATTATAAAGCGAAATTCCACCCAACACCTCGATTGAAGAAAGGGCTTTTACATCAAATGCAGCTGCAACGTTTGCTACAATTTTATTAACCTGACCCATACTTCCGATACCAAAAGAAGCGAGCATTGTAAATATACAAAAAAGAACTGCTAAAATTTTACCAATGTATTTACAGCCTTTTTTCTTGCCGAGACCATCAGACAAATAATACATAGCTCCGCCTGACCATTCGCCCTTCTCATTCTTTCTACGGAAATAAATACCTAAAACATTTTCTGCATAGTTTGTCATCATTCCAAAAAATGCTGCAACCCACATCCAGAAAACCGCACCGGCACCACCAATACAGATAGCGGCCGCAACACCCGCAATATTACCTGTACCAACGGTAGCAGCAAGAGCAGTACAAAGGGCCTGGAAGGGTGAAATTGAACCCTTTTCCTTACTATGTTTAATAACTTCCTTTTTGAAAAGACTGCCTATTGTTTGTTTCCACCAATGACCAATGTGTGAAATCTGAAAAACCTTTGTGCAAAGGGTTATTAAAATTCCTGTTCCAATAAGTAAAACAAGTCCGGGCGCACCCCAGATAAAAGTGTTGATTTCACCGTTGATTTCGGCGATTTTTTCGATAATTCCGTTCATTTTATTCTCCTTTTTCTTAAAAAATAAAGCGGCTTGCAAAAAGCAAACCGCTAAAAAACAAAATTATAAAACAAAGAATATAAACTTTGTCCTTTTGCCTGAGAGATTAGCAGAAACGCTTTGCACCTTCGGCACTCAATTTAATGAGTTTCTCCAAAGTTATGTCCGTTTGCAGTCCCTTTCCAAAACGGAAGCCTGAGAGCGTTACTCCTTCGGCAGCATAGCTTCTTCTGCAAACATCATACATAAACATATTAATTTTTTTAGTATTATACTACACCCTTCCTAATTTTGCAAGGGTAAATTTAAAAGAATTATAATAACCACCGATTGCGTCACTCCCGCCCGCAGTGCGCATCCCGTTCCGTCAGGAATAGATCACTCAAAAAAGCAGTATAACGGTGCGTAAAGTGGGGAAAGAAAAGCGAAAAGGTGCGCAAATTACGCAATGCAACTTTTAAGGGTTTCCCAAATTTCTTTTTCTGCTTCTTTGCCATAAGCATAAAGAGTGACAGTAACACTCGTTCCATCTTTTAACCTTAACGTATAGAAAAAGCAATCATCAGAAATAATCTTGTCACCTTTGTGAACTTTTCTTTCAACAGAACCAATATCACATATTTTGACAACAGTTTTTTGAAAAACTATCTTTCCATTTATTTCCGCGCCTCTGGGGAAAATGACCCTATCTGTATCCATGATCAAGGTTCTACTTTTTTCGGCAAGGAAGCAACCTAAAAATATAACGCCCAACAGTCCACCCATCAATATTAAACCAATAGGTAATCCGATATTTTCAGTGTCTGCAAAAGCAAGGATAATACCGGTCAATAAAACGACACCGCAAATCAAAGAAACTACCATCAACCATTTTACTGCTCGAGAGGCGTATTTTTCATTTCGTATTCTCCTTTGCGGTTCTGCCAGCTTATTTTCCATACGTAATCGCCTCCATTAAAGACATTATATCTTAAGATTCAGGATATTTCAATGATGCATCGCCTGACGGCGATATGATGCCTTCGCTTCGCTCAAAATGATATTGCTCGTTTCACTCGCAATGATGCGATGTTTGCCACAAAACATTAGGCGAAGCCGACATCATTTGCCGAAGGCAAACATCATTCAAAAAAACGCACCTTTGTCGGTAGACAAAAGTGCGTTTTTTGTTGCGAAAGAGCGACTAAAAGTAGTGTAAGTTGAGGTAAAAACGACCAAAAGTAGTGTGGCAACGCTGGTCGATAAATTCACGTTTATCAGACATTAACTGTCCTACACTCTAAAAACCCTTGATATTACTGGGCTTTTCAGCAACTTTAAACACAAATGTTATGTATTTTCCCTTGTTTTTGCCCTTATGAGCGAAAATAAGGGAAACTTTTTATATCTAACCGCCAACTACCTTATCGAGCAGTCGTGCGGAAGTACGTTTTGCTTCTCGTGTTGAGTGAGCATAAACGTTCATTGTGGTACTTACATCGGCATGGCCTAAAAGCTCCTGCACATCCTTCGGCGCTGCTCCATTAGAGAGCAAATTGCTTGTGAATGTGTGTCTAAGTTGGTGGAAATGAAACCCTTCGAGACCTTTTACCTTTTTGCTTGCTCTCTTGCACATAATACCAATCGTGCTTGGCGATTCATACGCTCCGTCAGGTCTTAAGCATACAAAGGATATCTCCTTGTATCCCTCGGGAACCTTTTCGTTTCTCGGCAGCGTATATACCTCATAGTAATTGCGGTCTTTTTCCTTAACCTCACAGTAATAATTGAGGCGGTATAATTCGCCGTATTTGAAACGGTTTTTGTGCTGTTCGAGCTTGGCAGTTCTCAGAATCTCTGCCAAAGTGTCACAGAAGTCCACTGTTCTGACTTTCCTGCGTTTGGTAGCCCCTATCTCCGTTTTGTGCCTTGCGTTGTTGTAGCGCATACTGCGACGCACCGTAAGGTACTGTTTTTCAAGATTTACGTCTTGCCAAGTTAGTCCACAGACTTCACCAATGCGAAGTCCTGTGTAGTACGCAATCTGTATCGGGAGCAGTGCGGGATTATCCTTTGCTTTCAGAAAATCCTCAAGCTTTAAGTACATTTCGTGAGTAAGTGTTGGAATGGAAGCAACTTCACAGTTATCATCCGAGAACAGTTCGTAATCATCCTTTTTGCCTCGCCATACCACGTACTGCATTGGATTAAAAGAAATCATCCGCTTGGGAAATACTGCAAAGCG
>JAZSLI010000053.1:0-11393 GCA_045535295.1 Acutalibacteraceae bacterium
GCCACGCTTGATATAACGAGTCATAGCAATACGGGCAGCTTCTATCTGGTTAGAGGTAATCCACGCAGGTTCAGTTGCCTGAAGACCAAAATCACCGTGGGTTACAGTGTTACCTCTGAGAGCTTTACCGGTTAAACGACCGCGGTGTACTCTACGGAATTTTACACGCTTAGGCATTAACATTAGCGGGTGCCTCCTTCCTTCTTCTGGCGACGGTTGTCACTAAGAACTTAACCCTTGTAAATCCAAACCTTAACGCCGATTTTACCGTATGTGGTATCAGCTTCGGCAAAGCCGAAGTCGCTATCAGCCCGGAGCGACTGATGCGGGATGGTGCCTTCGTGATACTGTTCGCTTCTTGCGATTTCAGCACCGCCGAGACGACCTGAAACCTGAGTTTTGATACCCTTAACGCCAAGACGCATTGCTCTGCCAATGGCAAGCTTCATAGCGCGGCGGAAAGAGATACGCTTTTCTAACTGAGTTGCAATGTTTTCAGCAACTAACTGTGCATCAGCATCGGGAGTTTTAATCTCTACGATATTAACTACAACCGGCTTGCCGATTTTTGCCTGACAGGTTTCGCGTAATTTTTCAATTTCGCTGCCGTTACGGCCGATAACCATACCGGGTTTTGCACAGTGGATGTGTAATCTTACACGCTTTTCATCACGTTCGATTTCGATTTTGGCAATACCTGCAGAATAAAGAGTTTTCTTAAGGTATTTACGGAGGTTATAGTCCTCAACCAAAGTATCACCGAAAACGCTGTCCTTGGCAAACCAACGTGAGTCCCAGTTTTTGATAACGCCTACACGTAAACCGTGCGGATTAACTTTCTGACCCATAACTTAAACCTCCTTCTTAGATTTCGCGTTCTTTAAGAACGATAGTCATATGGCTTGTTCTCTTCAAGATGCGGTGTGCTCTGCCGTGATCCTTCGGACGGATTCTCTTAAGAGTAGGTCCGGGGCAAACAAAGCATTCAGCAACGTAAAGACGAGAAACGTCCATATTGTGATTGTTTTCTGCATTTGCTATAGCTGACGCTAAAAGCTTCTCTAAATACTCGCAAGCGGACTTAGGAGTAAATTTGAGTATAGCCATAGCTTTGTCAGCATCTTGATTACGGATTAAATCCATAACAATTTTCACCTTACGGGGTGAAATACGGGCGTATCTGAGTATTGCCCTTGCTTCCATAGTTAAACTCTCCTTTCAGCCGCTTACTTACCGCTGGTTTTAGAACCGGCATGGCCTTTAAATGTTCTTGTAGGCGCAAACTCACCGAGCTTGTGACCAACCATATCCTCAGTTACATAAACAGGTACGTGTTTACGTCCGTCATGTACTGCAAATGTGTGTCCGACGAAATCGGGGAATATGGTTGATGAACGGCTCCAGGTTTTAAGAACACGCTTTTCGCCTGCTTCGTTCATTTCTTTAACTCTTTTGAGCAACACAGGTTGCACATAAGGGCCTTTTTTAACGCTTCTTCCCATAATGAAATCTCCTTTCGTCGTCTTACTTACGGCGTTTTACGATATACTTATCGCTAGCCTTATTCTTCTGACGGGTCTTATAGCCCAAAGTGGGTTTACCCCAAGGTGTAACAGGTCCGGGACGACCGATAGGTGACTTACCTTCACCACCGCCGTGCGGGTGGTCGTTCGGGTTCATTACAGAACCACGTACAGTAGGTCTCCAACCCATGTGGCGTTTACGTCCTGCTTTACCGTAATTGATGTTTGCGTGTTCAGGATTTGAAACAACGCCAACAGTTGCCATACAATTAACCGGAACGTTGCGAAGCTCACCGGAAGGTAAACGAAGTAATGCCATACCGTTTTCCTTTGCCATAAGCTGTGCCATATTACCGGCCGAACGGGCAAGCTGAGCACCCTTTCCGGGGTGAAGCTCAATGTTGTGGATAAAAGTACCAACAGGGATATTAACAAGGGGTAATGCATTACCCGGCTTAATATCAGCGTCAGGACCGCTTACGATTACATCGCCAACCTTTAAATCCTGAGGTGCGATGATATAACGCTTCTCGCCATCTTCATATTGAACGAGGGCAATAAACGCAGAACGGTTAGGATCATATTCAAGGGTGAGAACAGTAGCGAGTATTCCAAAACGCTCTCTCTTGAAATCGATTATTCTATACTTTCTGCGATTTCCGCCGCCTCTGTGGCGAACGGTAATTCTGCCGTAGCTATTTCTACCAGCGTTGTTTTTAATAGCTGTAAGCAAACTTCTTTCGGGCGCTACCTTAGAAAGACCTGAATAATCCATAGAGGTCATATTACGGCGACCGTTAGTAGTCGGCTTATAATGTTTAATAGCCATTTTAATTTCACTCTCCTATTTTGGCTTAGCGAAGCACATACTGTACTTCATACATCACCGGAAACCAAATGTTTCCAAACTCGTATTACATAAGACCGTCGAAGAATTCGATGGGCTTTGAATCTGCTTTGAGAGTTACGATTGCTTTCTTCCAAGCCGCAGTATAACCGCTGTAACGTCCCATACGCTTCATCTTTCCGCGAACACTGATAGTGTTAACCTTTGCAACCTTTGTACCCTTGAAAAGAGCCTCAACTGCTTCGGCGATTTCTATCTTGTTAGCATCACGAGCTACTTTAAAGGTGTATTTCTTGTCAGCAATGCCTGACATGCTCTTTTCGGTAATAACCGGAGCAATAATGATATCCTGTGCGGTTTTCATTATGCATATACCTCCTCAAGCTTTGCTACTGCACCCTTAACAATTACTAATGTATCAGCATTAATAATGTCATAGGTGTTGATTGTGTTAACCTGAGCGGATTTAGCACCAGCAATGTTAGCAATGCTCTTAACTGCAAAAGCATTGTTATCTTCAAGAACGATAAGAGCCTTCTTGCCTGCGCCGATAGCTTTTAGGCAATCAGCAACAGCCTTAGTCTTATAGGTTTCAAGCTTTAATTCATCAAGAACGATGAGATTGCCCGAAAGAACCTTATCAGATAAAGCTGAAAGAAGAGCAAGTCTTCTAACCTTCTTGTTGAGAGAATATGAATAATCTCTCGGCTTTGGTGCGTGAACAATACCGCCATGTCTCCATTGGGGAGCTCTTGTTGAGCCCTGTCTTGCATGACCTGTTCCCTTTTGTCTCCAAGGCTTTTTACCGCCACCGGAAACCTCGGTACGAGTCAGAGTGGACTGTGTGCCCTGTCTGTTATTAGCAAGGTAGTTAACAACTGCCATATGCATAACCACAGCATTGGGAGTAATTCCGAAAACAGCATCGCTTAATGTGATTTTACCAACATTATTACCTGCCATATCGAGTACTGCTATTTTAGGCATAATTCAAACACTCCTTCCCTTAGGCCTTAACGCTATCGAAAAGAACAACAATTCCGCCCTTAGGTCCGGGAACGGCACCCTTAACAGCGATTATATTCTTCTCTGCGTCTACCTTAACTACACTCAGATTTTGAACGGTTACACGCTCATTTCCGAGATGTCCTGCCATTTTCTTGCCCTTGAAAACTCTTGATGGGCTGGAACAAGCACCAAGTGAACCACCGTGACGGTGAACAGGGCCTGTACCGTGAGATTCTTTTAAGCGGCCAAAATTCCAACGCTTAATAGTGCCGGCATAGCCTTTACCCTTAGAAGTACCTCTAACATCAACAGCATCGCCTTCTGCAAAAACATCGGCCTTAATGATATCGCCAACATTCATAGCGCTGATATCATCAAAACGGAACTCACGAAGAACCTTCTTCGGAGCAACATCGCCCTTTGCAAAATGGCCTTTCATAGGCTTGTTAACCTTTGAAGCTTTAAGTTCGCCGAAGCCAACCTGAACTGCTTCATAACCGTCATTCTCGATTGTCTTTTTCTGAGCTATCACGCAGGGACCTGCTTCGATAACAGTAACCGGAACAACGTTTCCGTTTGCATCAAAAAGCTGTGTCATACCAAGCTTTTTGCCAACGATTCCTTTTTTCATTGTTTTTTCCTCCTTTGGTTATTGGTTGGGATTTCCCAACATGACCGTTAGCGCAAAATCGAACACCTTAATATATATTAAAGCTTGATTTCGATTTCAACACCGGCGGGAAGCTCAAGTGTGGTCAAAGCTTCAACAGTTTTGTTGGAAGGTCTGATAACATCGATGAGCCTTTTGTGTGTCCTCATTTCGAACTGCTCACGGCTGTCCTGATACTTATGAACTGCACGCAAGATGGTTACGATTTCCTTCTCGGTTGGGAGCGGAACCGGTCCCGAAACACGAGCGCCTGTACGTTTAGCGGTTTCCACAATTTTCTCTGCGGACTGGTCTACAAGTGCATGGTCGTAACCCTTAATTCTAATGCGGATTTTTTCTTTCACTGCCATGTGAATTTCGCCTCCTTAAATAGTTGGCGGGCAAAACTTACAACGAGCCGTGCTTTTCATTACGGTCCATTATAAAACCGGTACTGGCTGGGGTCACAGTCAATTCCGGACAGCCAATCGCTTGGCCGTTGTGCATAAAGTTCGCAAGTTTCTTTACGCACTCCTAAGTTCTTTCGCCCGGTTTAAAATCGGACATACTCCGTGGAAATTTCCCCGTTCAAGACGGGCCACCTCCCACATCAACGCATGTTTTACGCCTATTTACACAGCGTACCTACGAATAATACCATATTGCAAACTAAAAATCAAGCATTTTTTTCATTTTTTTTAAACTTTTTTCTCGCCTTGTGTTTATCAATTTTAAGAGCACAATATCTTGTATAAAAAAATAAAATAGCGGCTTTTATACCGCTATTTTATAAGAACGCTGTAACTTTTAGGTTTTAAAATTATCTTGTTTTCGTTTCTCTTGTCACCAAAAGCATTTTTTAGAATGCTTATTTCTTGTAAAATAGGAATTTCCATTTCGAAATCGCTCGCATTAAGAGCAATAAAGGCGGTTTGTTTTTCGCCCCTTCTTATAAAACTGAAAATTCCGTTTTCGCAAATATATGGAATAAACTCCCCATCTATAAATGCCGCGCAGCCTCTTCGCAAATTTCCCAAAGCTTTATAAAATTCCAAAAGCTCCTTGTTTTCTCTTCCCCAAGGGTATGCCGCTCTGCAAAAGGGGTCCGAATGTCCCGTGAGACCTGCTTCATCCCCGTAATAAAGTGATGGCACTCCAGGAAGGGTGTATTGCAAAACCGCTGCTAATTTAAGTGATTTTACTCCTTGTTCTAACTCTTGTTCATTCAAGAAGTCTCTTGCCTGAGCCTCTCGGTTCCCGTCAAACCGACGCTCACACCCAAGCCTCGTTAAAATCCTCTCAGTATCATGAGTTCCGATATGGTTCATTAAAAGCCTTATCGCCTGCGGCGGATAATTCTCGCAAATATCAAGAACTGTATTTAAAAGCTGCCCGCTGTTAGCGTTTTTAACAAACTCAACAATAGCATTAGCAAAGGGATAATTCATAACCGAATCAAGCTGCCTTCCCCTTAAAAATCTTCGCCTTGCACCATAACTGATTTTGTTTGTTGCGTCCTCCCAGACCTCGCCTAAAAGATAATTTTCATCCCCCTGCGCTTTAACAGCCAAACGAATTTTATCTAAAAACTCATCGGGAAGCTCATCGGCAACATCAAGCCTTAAACCCTTTATGCCCTTTTTAAGCCAATATCTTATAATACCATTTTCACCTGTAATATAGTTCGAGAAGGATAAATCATTTTCGTTTGTTTCGGGCAAACTCACAACTCCCCACCAGGCAGAGTATTTATGAGGATACTCCTCAAACTTATACCATTTATAATAAGGTGACTGTTGTGATTGATAAGCGCCCTCGCTACCGTATCTGCCATATTTATTAAAATAGATGCTATCGTCCCCCGTATGAGAAAAAACACCGTCTAAAATAATATAAATATCTCTTTTTTTAGCCTCGCTTATCAGTTCAGTTAAATCCTGCTCATTTCCTAAGAGAGAATCTATTTTAGAATAATCAGCTGTGTTATAGCGATGATTTGAATGGGCCTCAAAAATGGGATTTAGATATATACAGTTAACCCCTAATTCCTTAATATAATCAAGCTTTTGGGTTATTCCCTTTAAATCGCCACCATAATAATCATTGCCAAGCGAGCATATTTCACCCGTTTGCCTAAATTCCGGCTGTTTTTCCCAGTTATCGCAAATGTATCTATCAGTAGGAACATTGCCTTTTGGAGTTTTGGAATTAAAAAACCTATCAGGAAATATTTGATATATAATTCCTCCTGCAAGCCAATCGGGTGTTTTAAAATTAGAATCGTAAACCGTTTGTTGCCAATTAGAGCCTTCCCTTGAAACAATTCCAAGCGAGGTTTCTGTTTTAGTAACAAAAAATTCCCCATAATCACTTGTATATCTAAAATGATACCAATAAAGACCTTCGGTTAGGTTGATTTCACATTCATAGTAACGATAATCGCAAAGCCATTCACCAGCTTGCATAATAACCTGTCTTGATTCATCCAAACCATCATTTCTTATAATTAAAAAAACCTCGTGGACCTTTGCATCTCTATGTAGCAAAACCCTTAGCCGAAGGGTTTCCCCCTCGGCTAAGGCTCCGATTTTATCTCTGTATAAACTATTTCTCGAATCAAAAGGATAGTAATTCATAATATTCCTTATTTTACGGGCTTAATATGCCAAATGTTCTCTGCGTAGTCCTTTATAGAGCGGTCGGCAGCAAAAATGCCTGATTTCGCTGTATTCACAAGCGACATTTTGCTCCATACCTCTTTATTATTATAAAGCTCGGTTGCTTTTTTCTGTGCGGTTCTATAATCTGCAAAATCTGCCAAAGCCATATATCTATCATTATTTTTAAGAGCATTATAAATACTATCAAAGGGTTGGCCTTGGATTCCTTTGCCTATAAAGTCAAGTGCGGCTTTAAGCTCAGGGTTGTTGTTATAATACTGCAAGGGAGAATATCCGCTCTTTTGAAGTGCCAACACCTCAGGTGTTTGCATACCAAAAATTATTATATTCTCGTCACCAACAGCTTTATGAATTTCAACGTTTGCTCCATCCTCTGTTCCCAATGTGATTGCACCGTTCATCATAAGCTTCATATTACCTGTTCCGCTCGCCTCAGTCGAAGCCAACGAAATTTGCTCGCTTATATCGGCAGAGGGAATCATAAGCTCAGCAAGACTAACCTTATAATCCTCTAAGAAAAGCACCTTTAATTTATCGCTAACCATTCTATCATTATCAATAACAGTTGATAGCTTATAAATCATTTGAATTATTTCCTTAGCAAAGAGATAACCCGCTGCTGCCTTTGCACCGAAAATATAGGTTTTAGGCGTGAATTCGGCATTTGGATTGTTTTTAATGAAAAGATAATCGCTAATAATATTAAGCGCATTAAGGTGCTGACGTTTATATTCATGCAGCCTCTTTACCTGCATATCAAAAATAGAATCGGGGTTAATAACAATTCCGTTTTTATCTTTAACGTAATTTGCAAAGCGCACCTTGTTAGAATGTTTGATTTGGGCTAAACGCTCTAAAACTGCCTTATCATCCTTAAATGCCATTAGCTTTTCAAGATTTGCGGCATCCTTAATAAATCCATTTCCAATAAGCTCGGTTAGATACTTTGTGAGCTCGGGGTTTGCTTGGCAAAGCCATCTTCTGTGAGCAATACCGTTAGTGACATTGGTGAATTTATCAGGTGTCATTTTAACATAATCTTTAAATAGCTCATCAACCAAGATTTTACTATGAAGCTTTGAAACACCGTTAACAGTGTGACAGGTAGCAACGCAAAGATTAGCCATTCTGACAACACCGCCAACAATAATAGCTGTGCGCTCGGCTAATTGGTAATCACCCGTAGCTGCAATAACCTCAGCTCTGTATCTGCGGTCTATTTCCTTTATTATTTGATAAATTCTCGGTATTCTCTGCTTGATAAGGCTTTCGGGCCAACATTCAAGCGCCTCAGCCATAATGGTATGATTAGTGTAAGCAACAGTTCCTTTAACCAATTCCCAAGCTCTATCCCAACCGTAGCCACATTCATCAAGTAAAAATCTCATAAGCTCAGGAATTGAAAGGGTTGGATGGGTATCGTTTATATGAATAGCAACCTTATCAGGCAAATTTTCAAGTGTATTATATTTTCTGAGATGACGATTTAATATATCTTGAATTGAAGCCGAAACCAAGAAATATTGCTGGCGAAGTCTAAGCGATTTTCCTTCAATATGATTATCCTCGGGATAAAGCACCTTGGAGATAGTTTCGGTCATCGCCCTTTGCTCTAATGCGCGAACATAATCGCCCTGATTAAATGCCGACATATCAAAATCCTGACATTCGGCACTCCAAAGCCTTAAAGCGTTAACCGTTTTACCGTCCTTTCCGGCAACCATAAGGTCATAAGGAACTGCTCTAACTGTTTGATAACCCGTATGCTCAATATGATGGTAATTACCGTCCCACCATTCGTTGATTTTTCCATCAAAATTAACATCAACTGCACTCGCAGGCTTTGCTTCAAGCCAAACTCCTCCGCCCGGCAACCAAAAATCAGGCATCTCAGTCTGCCAGCCATCAACCAGCTTTTGACGGAAAATTCCCAATTCATAGCGAATACAATATCCCATTGCCGAATAGCTTCCGGTTGATAGACCATCTAAAAAGCAGGCTGCAAGACGTCCCAAACCTCCGTTGCCCAAACCGGCATCGGGCTCAAAATCGTAAAGCTTATCTAACTTAACCTTGAATTTAGCAAGTGCTTTTTTCATCGTTTCGGTTAGCTCTAAATTATAAAGGTTGCTTTTAAGAGAGCGCCCCATAAGGAACTCCATACTCATATAATAAACGGTTTTTGCCTCTTGGTCGGCAGCCGCTTTTTTAAACCGTGCTCTGCGCTCATTCATAATTTCAAGGAGTACCAAAACGCAAGCCTTATAAAAAAGCTCATCCGAAGCCTGCTCGGGCGTTACACCAAAATTATGAGAAAGCTTTTTTTCTATCATTTCTTCTATTGTAGCAATAGTATATTTAGTCATTATAACATCTCCATAATAAGTTATATTGTTATTATCTGCTAATAATAATACAATATTCCTCATTATTTTTCAAGTATCATCTATTACTATAAATTATCAATTTTTTGTGCATTTTTACTAAAAACAATAACAAAAATTAGTTTTTATCAGTTTTTTTCGGCATTTGTGCTAATTTTATGTTCTAAATTTGCTATAATAAGTCCTATTGAATCTGCCCTTGCATCACTATTGCATCATATTCCTTTGCAATTTGATACCAAGTAACCGGCCCTACCGCACCCGAAACGGTTATACCATAGAGTCTTTGCAGTTGCTCAACCGCCGCTTTTGTTTGTTCTCCGTAATATCCCGTAACCGGAATCTTGGGTATCTCCGGTATAACCTCGGCAATAGCGGCAAGATAGGTCTGCAAATCTCTAACGCTTTCATTTCTTGTTCCCTCAGTTAGAAAATATCCAGGATATAGCTTTGCATTTTGCCCCGAATAGCCCGCAGGCAAAGAGGCAACCGTTTCGGTGTAAATTCTACTTATAACATTCCAGGTATCGTTATCAACAATTCCCGTATCAGCAAGACCGTAGTAACGCTGAAAGCGTTTTACAGCGTCAACGGTTGAAGAATCGAAATATCCCGTTAGCGGAACTGGTTCGAGCGCACCGTTAAAATAAGCAATTATGCTTAGATAATATTGTATTGTTCTAACCGGAATACCGCTATCGCCTTCTGCTAACTGTTGAGAAAACGGAACGCTAACCTCCTCCAAGGTTATTCCCTCTGCTGCAAGCTCGGCGAGTCCTTTAACCCCTGTGTAATACTGTTTTATTTTATACCAGGTAGCTCTGTCAACCTCTCCAGTTATGGGAAGATTAAAAATCTCTTGGAATTCTCGCACCGCCTGCTCGGTATCAACTCCAAAAATTCCGTTAGGTGCATCTATTTTGGGAATTGCGGGATAATTTTGTGCTATTCTGTTAAGCTGTATCTGAATTAATCTTACATCATTTCCCGCCGAACCAACTCTAAGCGGCGCTCCGGGATAAGATTCGTCAGTGAAGCCAACGGGAGCATTTTCAACTATACCAATATCTCTGCCATAATAGTTTTGCAATATTTGAAAGGGGGTATTTCCACTCTCAGCAAGACTTACAGTACCCCATTGAGAAAGTCCGTTACAGGTAGAGGTTGTTCCGTTGCAAAAAGCAGTAAACAAGGGCTGCACACTGCCCTGTCTTACAACATAATCATTAAATATATCATCAACTATGTATCCTATATTTTCAAAGATTTCCCTATCCTTAACAAAGGCTTGGTCAAACTGGGTTGAATTAGTTATATCAAAGTTATATCCACGCGAGGGATACCACTCTGTATAAACTCTATTAAGCGCAAAAGAAATAATAGCCAATATATTAGCCCTTAGCGCCGCCTCCGGCCAAGTGGGATAAATTTCACTTGAAGCAACATTTTTAATATAATCTGAAAACGGTACAGTTACATTCTCAGCCTCCGAGCCCGGCGGGCCCAAATGCACCGTTATTGTTTGGGGAATTACTGGAAATAATACCTCTGGCATAATAAGCTCCTTTCTATTGCAGATTAAACTGCTGTGATTCATTAAAAATTGTGGGTGTTTTATTAACACCCGCAGTTTCGCTTAACATCATATTGCTACTTTGAATCGAGGTAATTCCGCTAAAAACGGGCACATCATAATATAAATTGCTTATATATCCATCTGCCTCAATTAAAATATTATATCTCGAATATGGCAGTTGGGTATTACCTGAATTAAGTGATAAGCTTTTAGGCGGAGTATCCAATATAAATCTTTTTGTTCTTCCGCTTTGGTCGGTGGAATCACTATCAACCGTTTGCATATTTTGAGCATTTCCCGTAAAAACCATTACTTTTGCATTTGCAACAGGATATAATTCTCTAATAGTCGTCACTGCCACAATTAGTCCTCCTTTTGAATCGGGCAATATTACCTGTGACCTAATTTCTTCATCCATATATAACACCTCCGTTTTAATATATTAATATTTTACGGTTTTGTTACATTTATCTTGAAAATTATAAAGTAGTAACATATAATTATTTTAGCCAAAGCATTTAAACTCGAATCAGATTTTGAAACAAGTATTTTTTGCTTTGCTTTGTTAAAATACTCGTAAATCCGCTAGGATTTACTGCGTTTTGTGCCTCGCACATCAAAAAATCTTTTATTTACAAAATTCTGCGACCTTAAAGGTGTGGTTTTTTGTTTGGATTTTGGCGAAGACAAACACATAAGGCTAACGCCTATGTGTGCGAATGAGC
>JAZSLI010000067.1:0-27361 GCA_045535295.1 Acutalibacteraceae bacterium
CATTGTTTGTGTTACAGTTTTCATGACGAATGGTTAATCCTCCTGTACGTTTTGATTTGAGCAACTTAACTGTAACACAGGATTTTCCATTCGTCACTCTTTTTTTATTCGTTACTGTAACACATCTATTGTAAACCTACAGCTGTCTTTTCTTTTTTTATAAAATATCTATTGATAATAATATAATAATATGGTAATATAAAATGAATATTAATTTCCGGGAGCTGATACCTTTGGCTGATAAAAGAGCAATTGGTGTTTTTGATTCGGGACTTGGTGGTCTCACTGTTGTTAAAGAGTTAATAAGTATTATGCCAAATGAGGATATTATTTATTTCGGCGATACCGGTCGTGTGCCTTACGGTTCCAGAAGTAGAGAAATAATTAATAAATATGCTCGTGAGGATGAGGAATTTTTACTTTCTAAAAATGTTAAGATGATTATTGCGGCTTGCGGAACCGTTTCTTCGGTTGCGGCGGATACTGCAATAAATTTGCCCGTTCCATTTTTTGAGGTGGTTTCTCATTCGGCAAGGGCCGCAGTAAAAGCTACAAAAAATAACATAATCGGCGTTATTGGAACCTCTGCAACTATCAATAGCGGCAAGCATAAGGAGATTATTAATTCACTTAGAGCAGAAGCTCAGGTGATTAGTGTTGATTGTCCATTATTTGTGCCGCTTGTTGAATCGGGGTGGACAGACCCTTGTGACACGGTTGTTCTTGAAACGGTTAAGCGATACTTAAAACCGATTATTGATGCAAATGCCGATACCTTAATCTTAGGCTGCACGCATTATCCTATATTAAGTGAGGCAATTAGTAAGGTTTTGGGTGAAGGTGTTACCCTTATTAATGCCGGAACCTCACTTTCGGTAGCAGTTAATGAGTATTTGATACAAAATTCTCTTACAAACGATGCTCAAAGCAATGGTAAAATTAAACTGTATGTTAGCGATAAACCCGATTCCTTCCTAAAAACTGCTTCTTCGCTTTTAGGAAAGAATATAGATAACAAAATGATTGAACAGGTAAACTTGGAAAATTTATGATAAAAGATGTTGTTATAAAAATCGTCGGTAGTCAAGGTATTGACGAGCAAACCGATACTATTGAATTTATCACCGATGCAAGATTTGATATTAAGGATAACGAATATTATCTTTCATACGATGAGGGACAAATGTTTGAAACTAAAGAGGATGTTAAAACTAAAATTTATATTAAATCCGATAATTCAATATTGCTTGAACGAAAAGGCTCTGTTAATAGCAGAATGATTATAGAAAAAGGTGTTCGCAACACCTGCTTTTATTCAACAATTCATGGCGATTTGGTTTTAGGCGTTTTTGGCGAACAGGTTTCATATAACCTAAATGAAAAGGGCGGAGAAATAAATCTTTCTTACACTCTCGATACCGAAATGCAATTACTTAGTCGAAACAATGTTAAAATTATTGTGAGCGAGGTTTAAATTATGTCAGTTGTAGTTAGTGCTGCAAAACAGCAAATTGAAAATATTATTAGTTCTGCCGCTAAAAAGGCGATGACCGAGGGTGCTTTTGAGCAAACCGATTTAACCGCTTTTAATATCGAAGTGCCTTCAAACCGTGAGCATGGCGATTATGCGGTTAACGCCGCAATGGTTTGGGCAAGAGCTTTTCATAAACCTCCAAGACAAATTGCCGAAACACTTATTGCAAACTGCGATTTAAAGGATTCTTATATAAGCTCACTCGAAATTGCAGGCCCAGGATTTATTAATATCTTTTTAGATAAAAAATATTATTCTGATATTCTTATGGATGTTACACACAAGAAGGAAGACTATGGTAAAAGCGATTTTGGTCAAGGTAAAAAGGTTTTAGTTGAATTTGTTTCGGCTAATCCTACCGGACCTATGCATATCGGTAATGCAAGAGGCGGTGCTTTGGGTGACTGCTTGGCCGCTGTTTTAGAGGCTGCCGGTTATTATACCGAGCGTGAATTTTATATAAACGATGCAGGTAACCAGATTAATAAATTTGGCTTATCTCTTGATTTAAGATATCAACAGTTGTATAAAGAGGGCATAGAAATGCCGGAGGATTCTTATCACGGTGAAGATATTATTGCTCACGCTAAGGCTTTTGCCCAAATAAACGGTGATTCCTTTATGCAAGAAAGTGAAGCTGAGCGTCGTGCTGCTTTAATTGATTTTGCTTTGCCTAAGAATATTGAAGGACTTAAAACTGACCTTGCTAAATATCGCATAACCTATGATACATGGTTTAGAGAGAGCACACTTCACAATAATGGTGAAACTGCAAGAATAATTGAACTTCTAAAGCAAAGCGGCCACACATACACAAGCGAGCAGGCTCTTTGGTTTAAAGCAACCGACTTTGGCTGCGATAAAGACTTTGTTCTTGTTCGTGCCAACGGTGTTCCTACCTATGTTGTTCCTGATATTGCATATCATTACAATAAATTAGTTACAAGAAAATTTGATAAAGCGATTGATATTCTAGGCGCCGACCATCACGGATATGTTCCGAGATTAAAGGCCGCATTAACTGCTTTGGGAGTTGATGCCGAACGTTTAGATGTTGTGTTAATGCAAATGGTAAGACTCGTTCGTGACGGTGAGGTTATTAAGGCCTCTAAGCGTTCGGGTAAAGCAATAACCCTTGTAACCCTTTTAGATGAAGTTCCTATTGATGCTGCGAGATTCTTCTTTAACCTACGTGAACCGAATACTCATTTTGATTTTGACCTCGATTTAGCGGTTAACGAATCAAACAGTAACCCTGTTTATTATGTTCAATATGCGCATGCAAGAATTTGTAGTATTTTAAAAAACTTGCAAGCTGAGGGAATTGTTTTGCGCAACTGCACTGAGGACGAGCTTGGTCTTTTGAATAAAGAGGAAGAAAAGGAATTGATTCTTCACATTGCCTCCTTGACCGATGAAATAGTCGCCTCTGCAAAAACATATGACCCCGCAAAAATTACCCATTACGCAACCGAGCTTGCAACAAAGTTCCATAAATTTTATGCAGCTTGCCGTGTTAAAGGTGAAGACGAATCATTAATGCAAGCAAGATTAACCCTTTGCAATGCTTGTGCGATGGTTATAAAAAATGTTTTAACCTTAATGAAAATTAAGGCTCCCGAAAAGATGTAAAGAAGGTTCTATTTATGCAAAATAATAAACTAAATCTCACAATGATAATGGATATGTATGAGCTCACAATGTCCAATGGTATTTTTGATAGTGAAATGCGTGACACTGTAACATATTTTGATATGTTTTTCCGCAGAGTTCCTGATAATGGTGGCTATGCTATTATGGCAGGTCTTGAACAGCTTATCGAATATATGAACAATCTCAAATTTAATGATGACGATATCGAATATTTAAGAGGTTTAAATCTATTTCGTGATGATTTTATTGATTATTTAAAAAACTTTAAGTTTAGTTGTGATGTTTGGGCAATTCCAGAGGGAACAGTAATTTTTCCGCAAGAGCCTATTATTACAGTAAAAGGACCTGCAATGCAAGCATTAATGCTTGAAACTATGCTTTTGCTTACTATTAACCACCAATCACTTATCGCTACGAAAGCTAATCGTATTGTTCGTGCTGCAAACGGTAGGGCAGTTATGGAATTTGGTGCTCGCCGTGCTCACGGATACGGTGCCGCATATTATGGTGCAAGAGCCGCAATAATTGGCGGTTGCGTTGGCACCTCTTGTTTGTTAACCGCAAAAGATTTCGGAGTTAAAGCCTCAGGCACTATGGCACATAGTTGGGTGCAATTATTTAAAGATGAATATACGGCTTTTAAAACCTATGCCGAAAAGTATCCAGATAGTTGTCTTTTGTTGGTTGATACCTATAATGTTTTAAAATCCGGTATTCCAAATGCTATAAAAGTTTTTGATGAGGTTTTAAAGCCACTTGGAAAACGTCCTATGGGCATTAGAATTGATAGTGGTGATATTACTTATATTTCTAAAAAAGCCCGTAAAATGCTTGATGATGCAGGATATAGCGATTGTAAAATTTGTGTATCAAACTCGCTTGATGAATATTTGATTCGTGATATGATTTTCCAAGGTGCTAAGGTTGATAGCTTTGGTGTTGGCGAACGCCTGATTACTGCTTCAAGCGAAGCAGTATTTGGCGGCGTTTACAAGCTTTCGGCAGTTGAAGAAAATGGTCAAATTATTCCTAAAATTAAAATTAGTGAAAACACAGCCAAGGTAACCTTGCCAGGTGTTAAAATTCCATGGAGATTATATGATCGTGATACAGGCAAGGCTATTGCCGATGTTGTTACCTTGGGCGATGAAAAAATCGATAGTTCAGAGCCATACGAGATTTTTGACCCTGTTCATACTTGGAAGCGCAAGGTGGTTTCAAATTTTGTTGCTTGCAAATTACAGGTTAAAATTTTTGAAAATGGAAAGCAAATTTACGATAATCCAACGGTTAAAGAAATTTCCGAAAATCGCAAAAAACAAGTTGATTCACTTTGGGATGAGGTTACTCGTTTTGAAAATCCGCATAGCTACTATGTTGATTTATCTGAAAAGTTATGGGATTTAAGACATAACCTACTTCGCAAAAATAACAATAAGGAAGTAATTTAGGAGAATTTAAAATGAAAAGAATTTTATGCTTTGTTTTAAGCCTTGTTTTTGTTTTTTCCTTAGTGGCTTGTAATAAGGAAGGTAAAAAGGATAAGGATGTTATTGATATTGAATATTTTGTAAAATTAGGTCAAATTCCTGAATGTGAATATTCTATCGGTTATAAAGTAGAAGACCTTAAAAAAGCCCTTTCGGAGAGCACCGACGAAGAGGCATACTATGATTTCAGAGAGGGAAAAACAAGTTCCTCTATTGATAACGGTAGTTATAGATTCTATTATAAGAATGATAACGAGGATAGGGGAATTTCTTATATCGTTTCCTTTGAAAAAGCTTTCGGATTTGATACAGGAAGCATTAGCGTTGAAATTTTAAATGCCTTTGAGGATATTGATTTTAGCGAAGAAGAGTTAGATGAGGATAATTCCTTCTTCTTGTTCGGTGCCCCAGAGGGAACACTTTATAAATATGAGTTCGGGGATTACACAGTTGCTTTTGTTTTCATTGATAATGCTCTTAGCGCAACTGCTGTGTATACCACAGATGAATGGGAGTAGAAAATTTTGTCTGATACTATTAATACTGCGGTTAAAATGCCGCTTTTAGCACTTAGGGGATTAGTTGTCTTTCCAAAAAATGTTTGTTCGTTTGATGTTGCTCGTAAAAGGTCTATTAATGCTTTAAATGCGGCAATGCTAACTAATCGCCTTTTATTTGTTGTTACTCAAAAGGATTTTTATGTTGAAGAACCAACCGAGAAAGATTTATATAAAATCGGTTGTGTTGTTAAGGTTAAACAGGTTTTAAAGGTTTCTGATACCTTGGTTAAGGTTTTGGTTGAGGGAGTTTGTAGAGCGACATTTTCTGATTTTTCGACGGCAAAGAATTATTACACCGCAAATATCACCGAATGTACCGAAAAACCGTTTAACAATAGAGAGGTTTATAAAGAAACGCTTTTGCGGCGAATCAGATTGCATTTTCATAAATATGCAACTGTTTTAAGCAACTTGGCACCAGATATTATCTCAACAGTTGATAATACCGATGATATTGCGTTTTTAACCGATTATATTGCCTTTAATATTCCTTCGCCCTTTGATGATAAGCAATATGTTTTAGAACAGCTTTCTCATTTAAATAGAGCAAAAACGGTTATTGATTTACTGACAAAAGAGCGTGAAATAGGGGAAATTGACCGTAAAATCAACGAGAAAACAAGAGTTGCTATTGATGATAATCAAAAAGAATATTATTTAAGAGAGCAGCTTAAAATTATAAGTAGTGAACTTTATGGCGATGATTCTGCCGATGAAATTGATAATTATTATGCCAAGGTTGAATCGCTTAACGCCGATGACAGTGTTAAAGAAAAGCTGCGCTCACATATTGTTAAGCTTTCAAAAATGCCGCAAGGCTCTCACGAGGCAACAGTTGAAAGAGGATATTTAGATACCTGCATTGAACTACCTTGGAATGCATTTACTACCGTTTCAACTGATATCAATAAGGCTGAAAGCATTTTAAATCGTGATATTTTCGGTATGGAAAAGGTAAAGGAAAGAATTTTAGAATTGCTCTCTGTTTACACGATTGCACCCGACATTAAGGGACAAATTATATGCCTTGTTGGCCCTCCCGGTGTTGGCAAAACTTCTATTGGAAAAACAATTGCCGAATGTATGGGTAGAAGATTTGCAAGAATTTCACTTGGCGGTATACACGATGAGGCAGAAATTAGAGGTCACAGAAAAACCTACATAGGCTCAATGCCTGGTAAAATTATTAATGCAATTAAACAGTCGGGAAGCGGTAATCCGCTTATTTTGCTTGATGAAATTGATAAGCTGGGTTCTGATTATAAGGGTGACCCATCCTCTGCCTTATTAGAGGTGCTTGATCCCGAGCAAAACGCAACCTTTGTTGATCATTATGTCGAAATACCATTTGATTTAAGCAAAGCCGTATTTATTGCAACCGCTAACTCTCTTGAATCTATTCCTGCTCCCTTAAAGGATAGAATGGAAATCATTGAGCTTTCTGCATATTCAAGAGAAGAAAAGTTTGACATTGCTAAAAGACATTTAATTTCTAAACAAATTGAACGCCACGGTCTTAAAAAATCACAAATAAAAATCGCTGATGCGGTTATTTATTCGTTAATTGATTTCTACACAAGGGAAGCCGGCGTTAGAAAATTAGAGCGCTCTATCGCTTCACTTTGCAGAAAAGTTGCCAAAAAAATTGCAATGGGCGAAGCCGTAAAGGTTTCCATTAAGGAAAGTGACCTTGCCTTAATGCTTGGCAAACGCAAATATAAGCCTGAGGTTATCTTGGATAGGGATTATGTTGGCATAATTAACGGTCTCGCTTGGACAAGCGTTGGCGGCGAAATAATGCAGCTTGAAATTGCTTCGATGGAAGGAACAGGCAAGGTTGAGCTTACCGGTTCATTGGGTGATGTTATGAAGGAATCGGCAAGAGCTGCTGTTACTTACGTTAGAGCAAATGCCGATAAATATGATATTGATTCACAGTTTTATAAAAATTGTGATATTCATATTCATGCAACCGAGGCGGCGGTTCCAAAGGACGGTCCATCGGCGGGTGTTACTATCACAACGGGACTTATATCTGCATTATCAGGCAAACCCATTGCCCGTGATGTTGCGATGACGGGTGAAATTTCAATTAGAGGTAGAGTCTTACCGATTGGTGGTTTAAAGGAAAAAGCAATGGCAGCCTATACTGGCGGTGTTAAGAGGGTGTTTATACCCAAAGATAATATCCCGGATTTAGATGAGGTTGACGCTATCGTTAAAGAAAATGTTGAATTTATACCGGTTGTAATGGTTGATGAAATTATATCCCAAGCAATCCCGACAATATCTAACACCACACAAAAAGAATGGATTCTATCTGAAAATTTGGTTTCAGCAAAAACTTTACAGCCAAGCTGTAATAAAGGGTGCATATAATGAATTTTAATAATGCGCAATTTGAAAAATCCTTTGGTAGTGCCAATGAACTTCCGATTTCTGATATAGGCGAAATTTGCTTTTCGGGGCGTTCAAATGTTGGTAAATCATCTTTGGTTAACAAGATTTTGGGTAGAAAAGCAATAGCAAGGGTTAGTTCCAGACCAGGCAAAACCGTAACTGTTAATTTTTTCAAGGTTGAAAATATAAGACTTGTTGACCTTCCTGGTTATGGCTATGCAAAGGTTGCTTATTCTGAAAAAGAGCGTTGGTCTGAGCTTATGGAAAGCTATTTTGACGGTTCACGAAACATTAAAAATGTTTTTCAGCTAATTGATATGAGACATCCCGCAACCGAGTTCGATATTTCTATGCTTCGTTTTTTAAAGGATGCAGGTATCTCTTACACCATCGTGCTTACAAAATCGGATAAACTAAATGTTTCCGAAACCAAAAATAGATTAGAGCAAATTGAAGAAGAATTGAGCGATTTAGCCGATAATGTTCAAATCATTCCTTTTTCCGCACAAAACGGGCAGGGAACCGAACAAATCAGGCAAATCATTGAAGGCTTTAATTTTTAATTTGTTGACTTTTATTATGTTATTTGATATAATATTGTTGTATAAAAGCTATGATGGAGAGAAGTAGTAAATTTTATCATTAAAGAGAGCTATCGGTTGGTGTAAGATAGTGTGAGGAATTTATGAATAACACTTCGGAGCTGCAAACCCAAATGCCTTTTTGCAAAGTAGGGGCGCCGTTTGAATGCGTTAAATTCTTTTAAGTGACCGCTTTTTTTGCGGTAAATTAGGTGGCACCGCGGATATGCATCTATTCGTCCTAAATTTTAGGATGGATAGATGCTTTTTGTTTTAGAAAAGGAAATGGTGATATTATGAAACATACCGATATTATTGAAATTTTTGAAAACAGTGATTATTTAAACAAAAAGGTAACAGTTTGCGGTTGGGTTAGAACTTCACGAGATTCTAAAAATATGGCTTTTATTGAACTTAATGACGGTACTTCCTTCAAGCATCTTCAAATCGTTATTGATAAAAGCATTATTTCTGAGATTTCTGAATTTATGAAATTAGGAACCTCATTAAAGGTTGAGGGCAGGGTTGTTGAATCAGCAGTTGCTGTTGATTCTGTTGAAATTAATGCTGAAAGTATTTCTGTTTTGGGAGAATGTCCACCTGAATATCCTCTACAAAAGAAACGCCACACACTTGAATATTTAAGAACAATACCGCATTTAAGAGTTCGTACAAATACCTTTAATGCTGTATTTAGAGTTCGTTCAGTTGTTTCAGCCGCAGTTCACGAATATTTTCAAAGCAAACGCTTTGTTTATGTTCACACACCCTTAATCACCGCAAGTGATTGCGAGGGTGCTGGTGAAATGTTTAAGGTTACAACAATCGGTTACAGTAAAGATTACAAATCCGAGGAAGATTATAATGCTGATGATTTCTTCGGCCAAAAAGCTGCCCTTAGTGTTTCGGGTCAGCTTGAAGGCGAGGTTGCTGCCATGGCACTCGGTAAGATTTACACCTTTGGCCCTTCATTTAGAGCTGAAAAAAGTAATACCCCTCGTCATGTTGCAGAGTTTTGGCATGTTGAACCTGAGGTTGCTTTTGCTGAACTTCCGGATATTATTGAAATTGCAGAGGGCTTAATTAAGTATATAATCAATGCGGTTCTACAAAAATGCCCACAAGAGCTTAAATTTTTTGATAATCATTTTGAAAAGGGCCTTATTGATAAGCTCACCTCGGTTGTTAACAACGATTTTGCTGTTATGACCTATACTGAGGCTATTGAGCAGCTTCTTAAAGCTGACCAAAAGTTTCAATATCCGGTTGAATGGGGCTGTGATCTTATGACCGAGCACGAAAGATATATTTCGGAGGTTATTTGCAAAAAACCGGTTTTCTTAACTGATTATCCAAAGGATATTAAGTCTTTTTATATGAAACAAAATCCTGATGGCAAAACCGTTGCTGCTACTGACCTTTTAGTGCCCGGCGTTGGTGAAATTATTGGTTGCAGTGAAAGAGAAGCTGACCTTGATAAGCTTTTAGAGGCTATGACAAGTAGGGGAATGACAATTGAGGATTATGAGCATTATATCGCTCTACGTCGCTTTGGCTCGGTGCCGCATAGCGGTTTTGGTTTGGGACTCGAAAGAATGATTATGTATGTTACAGGTGTACAAAACATTCGTGATGTAATTCTTTATCCGAGAACGGTCGGCAGTATTTATTAATTCGGAGGTTATATAATGGAAAAATATATTCCTTTGCTAGATGAGTTTGACACTCAAAATGCCATTGCGTTAGTTAAGGATAAATTTGCTGCAGAGCTTTGCGATAGTTTGGATTTATCACGTGTTTCTGCTCCGCTTTTTGTAAAACAGGGCAGTGGACTTAATGATGATTTAAACGGCGTTGAGCGCCCTGTTTCATTTGATATTTTACAAACCGGCGAAATGGCAGAGGTTGTTCACAGTCTTGCAAAATGGAAACGAATGGCGCTTTTAAAATATGGTTTTCCGATTCATACGGGTCTTTATACTGATATGAATGCAATAAGAAGAGATGAAATTTGTGATGAAATTCATTCTCTATATGTTGACCAATGGGATTGGGAAAAAATTATTACGAGTGAGGATAGAACAGTTGATTATTTAAAAGCAACTGTTAGAAGCATTTACGGTGCTATTTTGAGAACTGCCAAAGCGGTTACAAATAAATATCCTCAAATTATTAATGATTTGCCCCAACAAATTTTCTTTATAACCACACGGGAATTGGAAGATTTATATCCTAATTTAAACCCAAAGCAGCGAGAATATGAAATTACCCGTGAGCATCAAGCTGTGTTTTTAATGCAAATAGGTGCAAAGCTTAAAAGCGGTAATAAACACGATGGCCGAGCACCCGATTACGATGATTGGGAACTAAATGGTGATATTTTAATCTATAACAGTGTAATTGATAGAGCTTTTGAAATTTCCTCAATGGGTATTAGAGTTAATAGAGAAAGTCTTTTAAAGCAGCTAAAACTCGAAAATAAAGAAGAAAGAGTAAATTATGAATTCCATAAGCTGCTTTTATCTGGTGCCTTACCACTCACGGTAGGCGGTGGAATAGGTCAGTCAAGACTTTGCATGCTTTTGCTTAAAAAAGCTCATATAGGCGAAGTACAGGTATCGATTTGGCCGGAAAACGAAATAAATAAATGCAAAAAGAAAGGAATTAATTTATTATAGAGGTAGAGATATGAAAAACCGTTATTTAACAATATTGTTTTTTCTAATATGCGATTTTGTTTGTGCAGCGATTTCTTTGATAGCCTCCTTTTATTTAACTGGTAATGTTTATTTTGTTGCCGATTTTGGAAATAACTATATTTCAACTTTGGTTTGGTCGGCAACACTTATTTTGTTACTATACATTTTAAAAATTTATAATATCCTATGGCGCTATTCAAATTTCAATGAATTTTTGAAAATTGGGCTTGCCAGCGGAGCTTCGTTAGTTATTCTTTTTGTTACTCAAATGGCGGTTTTTAACCGTAACACCTTTGATTTGACAATTTATATTTTAACCTTCTTCATCTCAATAACACTTATTATTTTACAAAGAAGTTTTTGTAAGAAGATATTTACTAACATTGATGATTCTCAAAAATCAAGCAAAAAATCCGGCGATTATCTTCTTTCGGGAAACGTTATGATTATTGGAGCAGGCAGTGCCGGCCAAATGATTATTAATGAAATTAATAGTAAGAGATACCAATTTAATTGTAAAATTAAATGCGTTATTGATGATGATTCCTATAAGATAGGGCAATACATTTCTGGCGTTAAGGTTGTTGGTGACCGGAATTCAATTATTGATATGGTTGAAAAATTTAATATTTCGGTTATTGTTTTTGCTATTCCTAATTGCAATAGTGCTCAAAAATCAGAAATTCTTAACATTTGCCAAAAAACCGATTGCAAACTAAAAATTTTGCCTTCGGTTTGCAAAATATATAATCTTTCTGAGCTTTCGTCACAAATTCGTGAGGTTGAAATTGAGGACCTTTTAGGAAGAGACCCAATTGAGATTACCGAGAATGCGGATTTGCAATATGTTACGGATAAAGTTATTTTGGTAACCGGTGGGGGTGGAACTATTGGTTCGGAGCTATGCCGACAAATTGCCTTACATTCACCTAAACAGTTAATTATTTTTGATATTTACGAAAACAACGCTTACGATATTCAAAATGAATTAAAAGAGAATTTTCCTGAGCTTAATCTTGTAACACTAATCGGCTCGGTTAGAGATAGTAAGCGTATGGAAAATATTTTTGCAACATATAAGCCTCAAATTGTTTTCCATGCGGCAGCTCATAAGCATGTTCCACTAATGGAAGAAAGTCCAAATGAAACAATTAAGAACAATGTTTTTGGTACCTATAAAACAGCCAATTGTGCTGATAAATATAATGCCGAGAAATTTATTCTAATTTCAACCGATAAGGCAGTTAATCCAACCAATATTATGGGTGCAAGCAAGCGAATTTGTGAAATGGTTGTTCAAACCTACAATAAGCATTCTAAAACCGAATTTGTAGCAGTTCGTTTCGGTAATGTTTTGGGTTCAAACGGAAGTGTTATTCCTCTTTTTAAAAAGCAAATTAAGCATGGCGGTCCCGTAACGGTTACTGACCCGAACATAATTAGATATTTTATGACCATTCCCGAAGCTGTTTCACTGGTTTTACAAGCAGGCGCTACCGCAAAGGGTGGGGAAATATTTGTTTTAGATATGGGTAAACCCGTTAAAATTTTAGACCTTGCGGAAAATCTTATTAAGCTTTCGGGATTTAGACCATACAAGGATATCAAAATTGTATTCACAGGTCTTCGCCCTGGTGAAAAGTTATATGAGGAACTATTAATGTCCGAAGAAGGCTTAAAGGGAACTGAAAACTCACTAATTCATATTGGTAAGCCAATTGAATTTGATGAACAAGAATTTATGCAAATTCTTGAAGAAATGCGTAGTGTTATGTATGATGAGAATATTGATATGAGAAATTATGTTAAACGCATAGTTCCTACTTATAACCCTAATAATTAATTTGATATTTGAGATTATTTTTTTAAAAAAGGGTTGCAATTTTCAGGTAATTGTGATATCATACTTTTTGTATGAGTGAATTTAAAAGTTTTTTGCTTTAAAAATGTTGGGAGGTGTCAAGATGCCGAATATTAAATCTGCAAAAAAGCGTGTTTTAGTTAGTGAAGCTAATTATGAACATAATAAGGCTTATCGTTCTGCTTTAAGAACCGCTGTAAAGAAGGCCGATGCTGCTATTGATGCTAAATCTGATGATATGGCAGCTACCGTTACCGCAGCTGTTAAAAAGATTGATCAGGCAGCTTCCAAGGGTATTATTCATAAAAATAATGCTGCAAGAAAGAAATCTGCTTTGGTTACTCGTTATAATAAAGCAAATGCTTAAATAAAAGTGCCGAAATACTCCTTGTATTTCGGCTTTTTTATTGACTTTTTAAAATTCTAGTGTTAAAATGATATTACTTTAATTATATGGAGTGAATACTATGAAAAAAATCTTGTCTTTATTTTTAATCTCCCTATTTATTTTTACAATTTCAGGCTGCGGCAGTAATAAAAATGCCTGTTCAGAACACCAATACATTAAATATGTTGTTGAAGAGCCAACCTGTCAGTCAGAAGGTTTAGCTGAATATTGTTGCTCAGTTTGTGATGATACATATACCGAAAAGTTAGATAAGGTGGACCATGATTTTGCTCCTGCTAACTGCGCTTCTCCCGAGAGATGCACAATGTGTAATTTAAAGCAGGGTGTTGCATATGGTCATAATTTCCAAGGTAGCGGCTGCAATAATTGTAACACCTATCAGGCAACCAAGCTCGCTATTCCAACCTTACCGTTCACACTTTCAAGTTCTGATAATAATGTTAAGATTGAAATTTCTGATATGAAATATATTTTCTATAATGATAAGGTTTATATTACCTTTGTTGGCAAGAAAACTTATGATTCTGAGAATGGCGGAAAAAATCCTTTAAAGATTGATATCACCCTTAAAAACACAATTACTAATGCTACTCATTCTACTAAATCTATCGAATTCAAGGATTTAGCAGTTGGTGATACCTTTTCTGATTTTGAATTTATTATGGATGGTGTTGACCAACAAATCTCTGATTACGCAATTACTTATTAAATTTAAAAAAGCCCCTCCGATTTATGTTTTCGGGGAGCTTTTTCTTATTTCTTTCGGTGTTTTTCCTGTATATTGTTTAAATATTTTTCTAAAATATGAGGTTGAACTAAAATAAAGGCTATCACTGATTTCTTGAATTGATTTATCGGTTGTTGTAAGTAACGAAACAGCTTTTCTAATGATTAATTCTTGTTTTACTGTGTTAGGCGTTTTATTTAGTGTTGATTTAAAAATTGAATATAAGGTTGATTCACTAATATTGCATTTATAAGCGATTTCGCTAATTGTTTTGGTTAGATTCATACTCATAACCTTCGTGATTTTGTTGCAAAGTTTTATGTCATTATTGTGTTCTTCGGTTTGCATTGATGTAATAGTTTTGGAAAGAATAGAGTAAAATTCTGCGAGAATTTTTGCAGTTAGAGGCATTCCAACGGGAAAGTTTTTCATTCTTTCACAAAGCAAGTCCTCGCACGAAATTTTTTGCAAAATAAAGTGCTTGTCCTTAGCGTCCGGCATAAAGGTAAATCCCAATGAAATACACTCAATTTCTTCGCCATACCAAAAAGATTCATATTTTAAAGAAATTGGTATAAAGAACATATCACCTTCGCTTACTTCAATGGTTATTTCGGGTGAAGTAATCTTACATTTTCCCTTAATCATATAAGCGAGATAATTAACAGGCGAACCCGAACTATTATCGTTAAACTGTGGTTTTAGATATTTAAGCCTTATAAATCTGTATGAATCGGCAAGATCAATTGCGCTCATTTTATATCACCTTATTCATTTGGAGAATTTTACCTCATTTTTTTTAGAATAACACATTTAAATTATGAATGCAAGATGTTATAATCAAATAAAATATTTCTCGGAGGGGATATTTATGAATTATAATGATAAAAAAGTTCTTTTGATTGGTGGTGGCGGAACCATTGGAACCTATGTTGCAAAAGAATTGTTAGAAAAGGGTTGCTCGGTTGATATTATCTGCCTTGAAAACTACAAGTCTGATAATGAAAAACTGCGTTACATAAAAGCACCAGTAACCTTAGAGTATTTGCATGATTTTCTTGCTGACAAACACTATAACGGTATTCTCGATTTCTTGCATCATGATGTTCCTGAGGATTATATTGCTTTCCACATGGAAATTGCTCCTAAGACCGATCATGAAATTTTCTTTTCATCCATTCGTGCTATTGGTGATGCTCAACATCCGATTACCGAAGAAGCTCCTCGTATATTAGACCTTATTGATAGTGGTAATTTTACTGATGAAGCATTTATAACAAGAGATGCTTATTCACTTTCAAAATCAAGATGTGAAAGATATTTAAATGAGGTTTCTAAATATAGAAACTGGACCATTATTCGCCCAATGATTAACACCTCTGAAAAGCGTTTTGATATTGTAATTGATACATTCCAAGTTCCTGTTGAATATGCAAAGTCTGGCGAGGTTTTATATCAGCCTGATATTTGCAAAGATAAGATTGCAGGTCTTGAATGGGCTGGAAATACCGGTAAAATGATTGCTAACCTTTTGTTTAAAGAGCATTGTATGGAACAAACCTACATGCTTTCGACAGGTCATAGAATGACCTGGGAGGATGTAGCAAATATTTATACAGAGCTTATAGGTTTAAATGTTGAATGGATTCCTGTTGAAGAGTATAAACAAAAAAGAAATAAGGGCGGTTGGGGTATAATGTATGACCGAAATTATCACAGAGATGTTGATAACTCTAAAATTCTTAGAGATACTGGCTTAAAACCCGAAGACTTTACACCTTTTAAAGAAGGTATTAGACAAGAACTTAAAAAGGTTGGAGCTATTTAATTAAGGTGGGAAAATTTATGAATTATAATGAAAAAAATGTTTTACTTATTGGTGGCGGCGGAACCATTGGAACCTATGTTGCAAAAGAATTATTAGAAATGGGTTGCTCAGTTGATATCATTTGTCTTGAAGATTATACTTCTGATAATCCAAAGCTTAGATATTTTAAGGCTCCTGTTTCGGTAGATTTTATTAGAGGCTTTTTGCTCGATAAATATTATAGCGCTATTGTTGATTTTGTTCATCACAACGTTCCCGAAGAGTATATTGCATATCATATGCAATTTGCACCTAAAACTGACCACGAGATATTTATTTCATCAATTAGAGCTGTTAGCGATACCGGTAAGCCAATTACTGAGGAAAATCCGCTTATGATTGATGTTATCGAAGATCCCGAATATGTTAAAAAGTATTTTGACCATCCTATCGGCAGAAACTTTATTGAAAAAGATAGATATTCACTTTCAAAGGGTAGATGCGAAAGATATTTACGCCGTGTTTCTAAATTCCGCAACTGGACCATTATTCGCCCAATGATTAACACCTCTGAAAAGCGTTTTGATATTGTTCATTATACCTTTCAGCAGGTAGTTGAGGCTGCAAAAGAGGGTAGAACTCTTTATCTTCCTGAAATTTGTAAGGATAAGGTTGCAGGTCTTGAATGGGCTGGTAACACCGGTAAAATGATTGCTAATCTTTTATTTAAGGAAGAATGTATGGAGGAAGCTTATATGCTTTCAACAGGGCATAGAATGACATGGGAATATGTTGCAAATGTATATTCTGAGCTTTTAGGTGTTAAATTTGAATGGTTATCACAGGAAGAATATACAAAGGTTAGAGGATGGGGTGATGGCCTTATTTATGACCGCAATTATGACCGTTCCTGCGACAATACTAAAATTTTGCGTGATACCGGCTTAAAACCCGAAGATTTCACACCTTTTAAAGAAGCTATTGAGTTAGAACTTAAAAAGGTTGGAGCAATTTAGGTATGAATGATATTAAAATTAAACAAGAAAGTTATTTATGCACTTGGAATCTACAAGGTCGGCTTGCACATAAAATCAATCAACAAAAAGAAAAACCAAAGGAGCTTGCGTTTATAGGCGACCAAGGAGCACTTGGTTCAAGAGATGCTATAAACGAAGAGGCAATTTTTGGTGAAGATGGATGGATACATTATTATCCTGAAATTAGAAAAGATTTGTATTTTTTAATTGACGATGGTTGGGATGTTGATTATAACACTAAACCGCCGAAGGACTTTCATAAATTTGGTTCGTTAGTTGTTAATGAGCAGCGTTTTCCGTCTTTTAAAGGAACACCTGATGAAAAATTAAAAGAATTTGTTGAACGCGTGAAGGCTGCTGGCTGGAAGGGTCTGGGTATATGGCTTCCCGCACAAGCTTATGGCGATGATTGGCAAAAGCCGGTTAAGGACTGTGAACATTATTGGCGAGCTATGCTTGAGAGAAGCAAGTATGCGGGTGTTTCTTATTGGAAGGTTGATTGGGGCACATGTGCTTATACAACTGAAAACAGAAAAGCAATTTCAGATCTTGCAAAAGAAATATATCCTGAACTCGTTATTGAACACGCTATTTGTATGTGGCTCATTAACGAAAAGGATTCTGATTACGGTAGATTCATAAACGATGAGGCATATAAACGTGGTGTTGAGTTCGCAAAATATTCTGATGTTCTCAGAACTTATGATCATAGTCAGTTAGGTATTTCATCTACTCTCGACCGTGTTGCAGGTGTCCTACCAAATTCCAACGCTCTTATTAATTGCGAAAGTTTGGCATATATGGCAGCTGGTCTCGGTTTTAGTTTGGGAATCATGAGTCCTCCTGAAATTGAAAATGGGCAAGAAGCATTGGCAACTATTCGTTGGCATAGGATTGCTCCTACCTTTATAGGCGGTGAAACATATCAATCCGAAGAAATACTTTATGACTATTTTGATTTTACCGAGGGCTCAACGTGGGCACCCTTCCTTATAGGAAGGCGTGTTCATCAGGGTGCACCCGCAGTTATTTCCCGCAATACCAAACTACCTGAGGTTAAAAGCGAGGGTGAAAAGCCATTTGTCGTTGCTTCGCTTAACCCTACGGGTGCATATTCTTTGGCAGAGCTCGGTCGGCTTTTAGGCAAAGAATCATCACCTCTTGCAGATGTTACCTGTTTTCCAGAAAGTAATCCTGAGAACATAGGTATTTTTGGTAATTTTTCAAATGTTACATTTAAACTTTCAAGCAAACCAATTTCGGTAAAGGCACAAAATCTTGTAACCGAAACAACGGTTGATATTACCGAAAAAATAAACCTTGACAAAAAACTCGAAATTTCGGGAAATATACTCGCACAGGTAAATGGTGAATTGATAAATAAACCTGCAATCAGGATTATATTAGCTTATTAAATAGATTATTAAAGTGAATAGAGGAGTATTTTATGAAAGCTATATTAGTTAATGATGATAGAAGTTTAAGATGGGACAATGTTCCGGATCCAATAGTTGGACCTGAGGACTGTCTTGTTAAAATTGAAGCAGCGGCTCTTAATAGAGCTGATTTAATGCAAAGGGAAGGGGATTATCCTCCACCTCCCGGTTGCCCTGACTGGATGGGACTTGAAATAGCTGGAACTATTGTTGAAGTTGGAGCAGAGGCTGCAAAAAAATCTAATTGGAAAATTGGCGACAAAGTTTGTGCTTTACTCGGCGGTGGCGGTTATGCCGAGTATGCTAATATTAAATATGATATGCTTATGCCTGTTCCTAAAAATTGCACAATGGTTGAGGCTGCTGCAATGCCTGAGGCTTATGCAACTGCTTATTTAAATCTCTTTATTGAGGGAAAAATTCAAAAAGGTGATACTTTACTTATGAATGCAGGGGCCAGCGGTCTAGCAAGTGTTATTATTCCTATGGCTAAAGCTTTTGGTATTAGGGTTATAACAACTGTTTTAACAAAAGAAATTGCCGAAAATATTAAGCACCTCAATGCAGATAGAGTTGTTGCAACTAACGAAGAAAATATTGTTGAGGTTTTAAAAGAGGAGCTTGAAAACGGTCATCCGGTTGATGTTGCTATTGACTGTCTTGGCGGTGAAATAATGGGTAAATGTATTCATTATTTAAAGCATGGTGCTCGTTGGATAATGATAGCGGCTCTTGCAGGCACAAAAACTGAAATTGACCTTAAAAATATTTATGTTCGCAATGTTAGAATTGTTGGCAGCACCTTGCGTTCAAGAACACCCGAAACAAAAGCTCAAATTCTTGCTGATTTAGTTCGTGATGTTTGGCCAAAGGTTGAATCAGGTGAGGTTAAGCCTACAATTTATAAGGTTTTACCAATTACCGAAGCCGAAGCTGCACACGATATTCTTTATAAAGGTCAAAATGTTGGAAAAGTTGTACTGACTGTTGATTAAAATAATATATAAGCGAGGTTTTATATCGTGTCAAATATTGTTGATCTTAATTTAGTCGAGCAAATTGTAATTCCCAAGTACAATACATCCTATACAACGGTTTTGTGCTTAAAAGAACTTGCTTCTGCCATAAAAAACAAGACCGATAGAAACGTTCTAATCGTTAAGGATAATCTTGCAAAAAAAGATATAGAAATCCTCGTAGGTCAAACTAATCGTTCAGATGTTTTGGGCAGAAGATTACCGGAGGATTTTATAATTGAAATTAAAAACGGTAAAGTTATAGTTGATGGTGGATCCCTCAAAGCGCTTAATTACGCAGTTAATTTACTTACTGCAAAAGTAAATTCGGGCGAACTTGAAATCACAACCATTGAAGGCCAATGCACCAATGAATCTGTTAAAGCAGCAGATTATTCTGAAAAAATTACTGACGATTTTAACGGCAAAGAGCTTGATAAAGATATTTGGAGAATCTGGAATAGTGAACCACCGTTTGGCCCTGAAATATATAGAAATAATGAGGATGCAAATGCTCCAACTAATTATTTATATCGTTTAGAAGAAAATAACATTTTATGTAACGGCTCACTTAATCAGATTGTGACAGTTGGTGAAAAAAACGAGAAAGATGGTTCAATTGACCAAATAATTTATGGTGCAAAGATTGAAACAAGTGGCTCATTCTGTTTTAGATACGGATATGTTGAGTATAGTGCTAAGGCAGCTTCCGGAGACAGTATGGGTGGTGCTTTATGGCTGCATGGTGACAATAGTAAAATTGGCAATCATTATTGTGAATTTGATATTGCTGAATTTTACGGAAGCCCTTGTTTCCATCGAACTTCACCAATTGCTTGAAAAGTTGTTCAAGATGAAAACGGAAATAGAAGAAATCAGTCAGGTTGGTATTTAGCTCTTAAAGATGGTGAGGTTGCTGTGCAAAAGCACTGTTTCCACCTTGAAAACAATGAGAGTTTTGCTAATTGTTTCCATACATACGGTCTTGAATGGGACGAAAATTATTACAGATTCACACTTGATGGCGATATCATTATGGAAGTTAAATATACTGACGTTACAAAGGATGTTGCTGAGAAGTACGGTTATTCACAAGAAGAAATGATACAATGTTATCAGCAACCAGCTTATGGAATTATTAGTATTGAAGCCGGTAAATATAGTTGGGCAATACCTTCCTATTGGAAAAATGTAGGGGCGAGTGAAGAAAATATTAAAAATATTTCTAACCTCAACACTGTTAACTGGAAAGATGATAATGTTTTCTCGATAGATTATTTTACAGTATACCAAAAAGAAGGCCAGCTTAACGGTAAAACAATTGCTGATGTAAATGCTCAGATAAAGTAAAACAGGGAAGAACATATTAATTTTGTATTATTTGTAAACAAAAAGAAGTATTTGCAATTTTATTTTGCAAATACTTCTTATGCATTATGATAAATAACATTTTAATTAACAATATTAGAACGAGATATATAATAAAATATTGTTAATTTTTTCACAAAAAGGGGATTGTTAAAATATTTAGAATAGTGTAGTTATTAGTTTTAATAAAGGTAGCTATAATATATATGAAAAAAGAGCCTCAACAACGCATTTGCATATTGAAGCTCTAAGAATTGGTGCACCTGAGCATTCTATAATCGAACCGTTTACCTCTTTTAAGGTTACGGTTTTGCTTGCTTCCTTATAATTGAATGTTATGACCAGCTTGTCATCGTAAAGATATACGGCATTGACAAAGCAGTCAATCAGTCTTTGTTTGTGTTCCTTCGTTTCTAAGCTCATGGTCTGAATTTGCTTCAACCATAGTATCAAGCCCTCTTTTGTGATAGTGGGCTTCTTCATCTCTTCCTTGATGAGCTTCAAATTTATTTCATCTCTTGTCTGCTCCAATTCGAGCATTCTCTGTTTCGTCGTTGAAGTAATTATTCCTTCTTCTATTGCTTTGAGTAGATTGTTCAGTGCAGTTTCCGTTTCGCTAAGCCGCTGCTTCAGCAGTTGTATAGCGGGATTCTCTTTTTGAAAGTTCCAAAATACAATACCAGCGATATCCTCAATCACATTGTCTTTCATCATCATTTCGCGGGTGTACTTAATAACGATGTTTTCGATCCAGTCCTTTTTGACGGTCTTTTTGTCGCAGGTGTGCTTGTATTTGGCGGTGTTGCACTTGTAGTACCGATGCACTGTTCCGTTTCGTCCTGTACCGCTTTCACCGGTCATATAAGCGCCGCATTTGCCGCAGAACAGCTTGGTGGTCAGTAAGTAATCATCTTTGGATTTGTACCTTGCTGGTGCCTTCTTGTTCTTCTCTAACTTTTCCTGCACTTTGTTGAACAGCGCTGTGGGAACGATTTGCGGAATGCCATTTTCACAGACCACATCACCAAAGCGATATTCACCCATGTACCGGCGGTTCTTTAACAGGTTCGTTATGATGTTGATCGTCAGCTTACTGCCTTTGGAAGTAGTAACACCTTTCGCATTCAGCAGGGTAACGATTTCCTTTATTGTCTTTCCGTTGCTGTATAGCTTAAATGCTTCCAAAACCCAGGGGGCTTTGACGGGATCAATTTCGTAGAACTGATCTTTATTGACAGTGTATCCTATGGGAACTGTACCACCGTTAAACTTGCATTTCAGCGCATTTTCTGTCATACCTCTGCTGACCTTTTCGGCAAGCTCTGCAGAGAAGTATTCTGCCATACCTTCCAGAACAGATTCCAAAAGGATACCCTCAGAATTGTTTGAGATATTTTCCGTAGCAGATATGACCCGGACATTGTTCTTTTTCAATATCGCTTTGTAGTTGGCTGAGTCATAACGGTTTCTTGCAAACCGATCCAATTTCCAAACAATAACCACATCGAATTTTCGTTTGGAACTATCCTTAATCATTTTTTGGAACTGTGGTCGATTATCTGTCTTTGCGGATAACGCCCGGTCAATGTAGGTATCCAGTATGGTGATGCCCTGTCTTTCCGCAAATGCCATACATTCCCGGAGCTGACCGTCAATACTCTCATCCCGCTGGCTTTCCGAGGAATACCGTGCGTAGATGACTCCAATCATTCGTTCTTCACCTCCTGAAGAACCTGAGCGATGGTCTCCTTCAGCCGGTCATTGAATGAGGTGCCCGGGGTAAAGCACATTGCCATTAGTTGCTCTACGCTGCCCTCATCCGTAAGCACAGATTTTAGTGCGTCCTTGTTTTGGGGCATTCCCTTTGGGTTATCCGTTCTTCCAAAGACGTAATCCAGAGATACGTCAAAGAAGTTTGCGTACCAAAGAAGCTTCTCTAATGGTGGCTCTGCAAGTCCCGTTTCGTACCGACCGATGGATGCCTGTGTGGTTTCGCACAGATCAGCTAATTGCTTTTGTGAGTAACGGGCGTTTACTCTCAGTTCTTTCATCCGTTCTCCAACTATATTCATATCTTCTCACCTCCATATGAACTGTATATATTATAACACAATTACAGTTTTAAGTCAATATTATATGTGTTTACTATTAAGACGTATTTAGTGTATTTCCACAAAATGTTTTGCTGACGAAAATTTATCAGGCAGTGCCGACAGTAACATCGGCACTGCCTGTTTTCCATCATTCCTTATTTTCGTCAGAATGTTCCTTCATAAACTTCTCAAGCTCGGCTTTACCTTCTTCGGTTTCCAACAGCTTTTCGATTTCTTCAATGAATACGGCAGCAAGAGCGTTGAGCGCGTCTTCAGGAATATCTGACTTAAAAACGATTTTCGGAGTGTTCATAGACAACACCTCCTTCTTAGGGATTACCTCCAATTCGCCGGAGGCAGGCTGTAAAGTTTTTCATTTAAATTCCTCCTTCTTAAATATAAAACAACTTTTGTTTCTGCCCGGTTCAGAAGCAGATCTGTAAATTTTCGTCCACAAGCTTCGCGGGCAATACAAAACATGGGCCAAAATATTACATTTATAATATATGAGACTTAAAATCGAGTTTCAAGAAAACAATATCAGCGCCTATCCGAAGATAAACGCTGATTGAAGACAAAATTTTGGTGTAACAACCGATGTCCCCTGACACTATGTAACAAAGGATGTCCCTTCGGTATATCTATTTTGGGATATCCCAAGATCGAGTCATTATGGTATATCCCAAGTTTGCTATCAAGGAATTCTATGTGATAAATGATGTCCCCATAAAATGATGTGGCAATGTAACAACCGATGATACCACCTACGATAACAGCAATGTGATAACTTGTGTCCCCTTAAAAGTTAAAGTTGGGATGCTAAAAAGGCAGATTTCCATTTCGCAGAAATCTGTTCCCCTTTATAGATTAATTATTGATTTCCAATTTAAAAACGTTTCTAAATTGGGTGGAAACGGCAGAAAGCCTGTCAAAAATGGAATGGATCGCTTGAAAGCCCATATTTTCTATGATTTTCGTTTCAAAACGCATCATCAATACTAAAAGCTATACAAAATGAGCTTCCTTTTGAAATGATAAGATTTCGAGAGTTTTTTGCGGCGCTGTCTTTTCGAAATTTCCTGTCTTTTTCATCAGCAAAAAATAATGCTCACTTATCCTATCATACTCTCTTTGAAATGATGTGAGCGTTATACAATCATTCTTATATGATAAGGAAAATGACTGTCTTTTCGATAGTAAGCAGAGGGCATCAAATCCCCAGCCCTTGCAAAGGGCTGGCTTGTCATCATTTCAAAAAGAAAATATCTTTATCATATCAAAATGGTCGTCATCCAATCATTTCGAGGAGAGAGTCCGTCCATCATATCGAAAGGACAGCCCATCCGTCATTTCGAAGAGACAGTGCGCAATCATTTCAAAACGATAGTTTTGCCTATCATAAATCTGGCATAAATCAACAATAAATCTATGAGGATCATTTCGAAATGAGAATCAGCAATCATCCCGAAACGAAAAACATTATCATTTGAAAGCGACACTCATAGAAAAATATTCCCATAAAGAACGACGGTCTGCGCAAAAAACGCAGGCCGTTATTGTTTTCTTGAAACTCGATTTTGACCTCCCCCATATTGATTATAGAAATTTTTGATGAAATTTCTCGCGTTGCGACGGCTTTTTTGCAAAAAGTCGTGCTCAAATGATGTTTTCTTGAAACGCAACCGAAATTTCCCTATTACTTTAAATAGAAAGTGAGGTGAGAACCGATGAAGATCCATGTTGTATTGACCGAACAGGATGCGGATATTGCCGCATTCAAAAAGTCCCTGCCCAAAGGCCAGTGGAGCAAGCATGTGGTGCAGATCATGACCGCTGCACTGAGAGACCGTGTGGCTGACATCCCGATGGACTTCCGGATAGAACCGCTGGACAAAAATCTTCATACGAAGATTTCTTTGTCCGAGAAAACAGTACAGCGATTCTGCGAAAAATTCGGGTACGAAAAAGGCTGCTTCACCACCGGTATTAAAGCAGAGATCCGCAAGTGCATCCAGAAGAATCTGAGACAGCAAACACAGAAACGATTTTCGTCAGCAAAATTGGCGGATACATTTTGCCAGCTCAATCGCCGTGTTGACGAAAAAAGTAAGGCTCTGGACGGTATCCGCGAAAAGCACAAATTGGTACACAAAGAATACCGTCGTGCATTCCAGTCGATGTGCGACAAACTATCCAACTAAATAGAAAGGAACCACAAAAATGAAAAAAGAAAAAGTTATTCACCTTGAGCTGGGCGCAGCCCACGGCGATGTTGTCGCCTGGATGCGATCCCTGCCCAAACGCACCCTCAACAAAACTGTGAACGAAATTTTGTCCGCAGAGAGCCGGGGCAAAATTGCCCGTATCCCGTATGAATTTTCGTCCGCAAAAGCAGAACCGCCTCTGAGCTGCAGACTGGTCATCCGAGAAGATGCTGCACTTGATTTCGCAGCGAAAATTCCCAGGGGCGAGATCAAAACTACGATTGTGAAGATTATCCGTAAGCATATACGGAAGAACCGGGAGATGCCCCCGGAGCCAATCGGCATACGCAGAGATCTGCTGCTGGACGTTCTGAAAGGCTTCAAAACGAAAATGGGCGCAAAGGAAGCAGAGTATACCGGCATTCCCAATAAGTACAGTAAGCTCTGCCAGTGTTATGACAAGGCGCACAATGCACTCTTCCAAGCAATTCTGGACTGCGCCAATGCCGGAGACGAAAATCAGTGCGATTTGATGATGCGGCAGCTGGATTACGCCGGCACCGTGGATGCGGCATTTGAAGAGGTGTTTGGACTCGCTCCAAAATCTGCTGACGAAAATTTGCCTAAAAACGAAGCAGAAGTACTCGAACCGGCAATAAAACCCATTTTCGTCCCCAACAAACACTTAAATGTGTGGGACGACTACGAAGAAGACGATTGAATGTGAGGTATCTATATGGAAAACAATTATTCAGACAATCAATATTTTGACCGGGCGGATATGTATTCCCTGCATTTAAGGGATCTTATCAAAAAGATGAGTCCTATGGAATGGATAGCTTTTGAGATCATCGTCGCCAGCGGTGTTTCCGAGGAAAAGGATGCAAAGGAAGTGTTCATCAAAACGATGATCGACAATGGCGAGCCCTGTAAAAGCGAGGACACTGCCTGGCGCATCGTAAAATCTCTGATAAAGCTTGGACTTTACGATGTAGAAAAACTCTTTACCGGCTATCGCAATTTTAATATTCTGATGCTTACCCCCGTAGGTGTGCGAATATACCGGGATCATTTTCGGAAAGAACCACCCACCCAGGAGCATATGCGCCTGAAAAGCGAGCACGCCAGTGTGCTGCACGGCTATATGATTAAGGACACGGCAACGATCTTGGCAAAAAGAGGAATCTATAAAACTGTTTCCATCAACCGTAAGAAAAACCGTGTACAGCATCCGGACGGCAGTATCTTTATCCCCGATGTGATCGGCATCCGAGAAAACGGCAGTTTTGACTGCATTGAGGTTGAATGCGGGCATCACAATCAGGCGGATTTTAACGCCAAGTGCAACAAGCTGATTGCGGTACGAAATGTGATCATCGTCGGTCAGAACAGAGACTCGGTCACGAAAAAATTAAAGGTGCAGGTGGATAATTGGATCAAGTCCAAAGGTAGAAATGTTCTTGCTATGTCCGGTGTGAAGGTTTATCTGAGCAGCTTAACGGACTTTGCGAAGGGGCAGGTAACGTACTATTACGATATGACATCCGATGAGCCTGTGTGCTGCTTCAAGAAACCCGGGAAGGAGGTGTAATGGTATGTTTATCAACATTGGTAACAAGGCGTTTGTAAACACCGACAAGGTTAAATTCATCGTTGGTGCGGATGCCGAAAAAGTACGCCGTGAGCTTGCCAAGCACGATATGACGAGAAATGATAAGAAAGTGTATGACGGAACATCAGTGAAGGAAACCCGGTCTATGCTGATTATGGATGATGATTCTATCGGCATTTCAAGCGTCAATGCAACCGTGCTGGCAGCAAGGATGAACGAGGGCTTTAGTGTAAAAGAATCCAAGGATGAAGGTTGAGTATGAGAAAAGAGGTGCCGGGTGGCACCTCTTTTTGTCTGTAAATATTAAACTCTCGGTTCGCCGTATTCTCTGCGCATAGCCTTCATAGAGACGACCCATTGCTTGCCAAATTTGCACACATCAACGCCGTCCACCAGCTTGCCGTAGGTGATAGCCTTCCGGAGTGTGCTTTCGTTCAGAGCCCAAAGAGCAGTGGCATCACTAAAAGCCATAAGACCGTCAAAGGGTGTTTCTACTGTAACACCGTTCTCCCAAAGCTCGTCGCAGGAGAGATCCAGATCATCATTCCATACGATGCCGTGACCGCCTACATCGACGGTGACATCAGAGAACAGATGAGGATCCTTCAGCTCCGCAAAAACCGGAATGCGCTCAAACAGTGGCTTCATATCGTAAATCTTGGTGCAACCTTCTGCAAACTGAACGCTCAGGCGATATTCCGGCAGTGCAGAGACATTCCTGATCTTATGAAACATACTTGCCTCCTTACTCCAACGGAGGAAGGTGCTTGAAGTCCTGGGTTTCCCAAATAGCAAGGAGTTCCTCCTTGTGCAGAGAAATCCATTCTCTTACCAATTCAAGGGCCTTGTAAGGCAGCGCACCCTCCAACACCTT
>JAZSLI010000013.1:0-40013 GCA_045535295.1 Acutalibacteraceae bacterium
CATATTGTAAAGAGTGTGATTTCGTTTTTCATTTAGCAGGGGTTAATAGACCAAAAGAGCAAAGTGAGTTTATGGAGGGAAATTTCGGTTTTACTTCCACCTTGCTCGAAACCCTTAAAAAGTATAATAACACTTGCCCGATTATGATTTCTTCATCTATTCAAGCTGAACTTGATAATCCTTACGGTCTTTCTAAAAAAGCGGGAGAGGATTTGCTCTTTTCTTATTCAAAGGAGACGGGTGCAAAGGTGCTTGTTTACCGCTTGCCGAATGTTTTCGGCAAATGGTGCAGGCCTAATTATAACAGTGCAGTTGCTACTTTTTGTAATAATATTGCAAACGATTTGCCAATACAGGTTAACGACCCAACCGTTAATATGACCTTGGTTTATATTGACGATGTTGTAACAGAGCTTATAAAAGCTCTTAAAGGCAAGGAAAATAGAGTTAGGAATTTTTGCAAGGTGCCCATTGAACATAAGATAACGCTTGGTGAAATAGTTGAGCTTATTTATTCCTTTAAAGAACAGCCCAACACACTTATTTTACCCGAAATTCCAAACGGAAGCTTTGCAAAAAAGCTTTATTCAACCTATCTTTCGTATTTACCAAAAGAAAAGGCAAGCTTTCCACTTAAAATGAATATTGATAATAGGGGAAGCTTTACCGAGCTTTTGAAGACCGAAAAATGTGGACAGGTTAGCGTTAATATTTCAAAACCCGGCATAACAAAAGGTCAGCATTGGCATAACACGAAATGGGAATTTTTTATTGTTGTTAGCGGAAAAGGATTAATAGAACAGCGAAAAATAGGTTCGGATGAGGTTATTAGATTTGAGGTTAGCGGTGAAAAAATTGAAGCAGTGCATATGCTTCCAGGTTACACTCACAATATAATAAATCTATCTAGTACCGAAGATTTGGTAACAGTGATGTGGGCAAATGAAAGCTTTGACCCGAACCACCCCGATACATTTTTTGAGGAAGTGTAGAAAATGAAAATTAAAACCGATTACAGTGACGTTAAATTTAAGGATAACGGCAAATTAAAGCTTTTAATAATTGTGGGAACACGTCCTGAAATTATCAGGCTTGCCGCAGTTATAAATAAGTGCAGAAAATATTTTGACTGCATTTTAGCGCACACAGGTCAAAATTATGATTACAATCTTAACGGTGTGTTTTTTAAGGATTTAAAGCTTCAAAATCCTGAGGTTTATATGGATGCTGTTGGTGGCGATTTGGGCGAAACGGTTGGCAACATTATAAATTGTTCTTATAAATTAATGAGTCAAATTAAGCCTGATGCTCTGCTTATATTAGGTGATACAAATTCATGCCTTTCTGCAATATCGGCTAAAAGATTGCATATTCCGATTTTCCATATGGAAGCGGGTAACCGTTGTAAGGATGAATGTTTGCCTGAGGAAACAAATCGCCGCATAGTTGACATTATTTCGGATGTTAATCTTGCTTATTCTGAGCATGCACGCCGCTATCTTGCCGAGTGCGGACTTCCTAAGGAACGCACCTATGTTACAGGCTCACCTATGGCGGAGGTTTTACATAGTAATTTAAGTGATATTGAAGCATCGGATATTCATAACCGATTAGGGCTTAAAAAGGGCAAATATATTTTACTTTCTGCACATAGGGAAGAAAATATTGATACGGAAAAGAACTTTTTCTCATTGTTTACGGCAATTAATAAAATGGCTGAAAAATATGATATGCCGATACTTTATTCTTGCCATCCAAGAAGTAAAAAACGTTTGGAACAGAGCGGGTTTAAGCTTGATAAACGTGTTATTCAGCACGAGCCTTTAGGATTTCACGATTACAACTGCTTGCAAATGAATGCCTTTGCGGTGGTTTCTGATAGCGGAACCTTACCTGAGGAAAGCAGTTATTTTACAAGTATTGGAAAGCCTTTTCCTGCAATTTGTATTCGTACCTCTACTGAGCGTCCCGAAGCACTTGATAAAGCTTGCTTTATACTTGCGGGAATTGATGAAAAATCTCTTTTGCAGGCGGTTGATACAGCGGTTCAGTCAAATTTAAGCGGGGATTATGGAATTCCTGTTCCGAATTATACAGATGAAAATGTTTCAACCAAGGTTGTAAAAATTATCCAAAGCTACACAGGCGTTGTTGATAAAATGGTTTGGAGAAAATATTAAAGCTAAATGCGCACTATGTTTTTTACATAATGCGCATTTTATTATAGGTGTATATAAATACATATTTTTAAATTTTAAAGCATACAATTAATTAGTCCTTTTAGGAGTTGATTGTATGAGGGAATATTTGCCTGATAGAGCAGTAATTTTAGGGGAATACATATTGGATACGGGCGCCACTGTGAGAGCGGCGGCCAAGGTTTTTAAAATATCAAAATCCACTGTGCATAAAGACGTTACAGAGAGGCTTTATTATAATAATCCTCAGCTTTATAGAGAGGTTAAGGCGGTTTTGGAGAAGAATAAGCAGGAAAGGCATATTCGCGGTGGAATGGCAACAAAGCTTAAATATAAAGGGAAATAATTTTTCAAAAAACTATTGACAAAGCTGTTCTGCGGTGTTATAATACATAAAAATTTATAAAGGCTTTGACGAAGACGGTTTAAAGCGAGTGTTTTTAGAGAGTCGGCGGTTGGTGTAAGCCGATAACATAGTTTTAGTATAACCTATCACTTCTGAGCCGGAAAGCTGAAAAATTTAGTAGGTTTTCTCGTGAGGCTTGCGTAAAGGCATAAGGGTTGTTTGACCCTGAGAGGCAGTTCAAAACTGCAATTTGAGTGGTACCGCGGATGTAATTTCACATTCGTCTCAAAGGTTTTTGAGGCGAATGTTTTTTTATTTCTAAAAAAGGAGAGTTATGCGAAATGAACACCAACACAGCTAAAGAACAATTAAAGGAAATTGCTTCCAGAATTAAGGAAATGCGAGAAATTATGGGCTGGTCTATTGCTGAGATGGCTGAAAAAACCGAAGTGAGCGAAGCAAAATATAAAACATTTGAGAGTGCGAAAGCCGATATTCCTTTTTCTTTTATTCATAAGTGTGCTTTAGCATTTGATGTTGAACTTACTGAATTATTAGAGGGACATTCTGCACGCCTTTCAAGCTATACAGTAACCCGAAAAGGAAGGGGACAGAAAACTGCAAAGGAAGACGGTATAGATATAACTAACTTAGCTCCAATGTTCAGGGATAAGATAGCTGAGCCTTATCATGTTAGATATGAGTATTCTGCTTCACAGCAAAATAAGCCTATTCATTTAACCACTCACTCGGGTCAGGAATTTGATCTTGTTCTCAGCGGTTCGCTTAAAGTGCAAATAGGTGAGCATATTGAAGTTTTACGTGAGGGTGACAGTATTTATTATAACAGCTCAACACCCCACGGTATGATAGCCATTGACGGTGAGGACTGTGTTTTCTGCGCAGTGGTATTACCAGGAGAAAACACAAAGGAAGAAACTGTTAGACGCAGTATCGCTTCGGTTAGAGATTCGGAAACGCTTGTGTGCGAAAAATTTGTCAAAACTGTTGAGGATGAAAATGGTAGCTTAAAGAACATTGAGTTTAAAAATACCGATACCTTTAATTTTGGCTTTGATATTGTTGACGGTATTGCTAAAAAGTATCCCGATAAGCTTGCAATGCTACATATAGATAAAAACAAAAACGAGCGTCGATTCACCTTTAAGGATATAAAGGATGCTTCAAATCAGGCAGCAAATTACTTTACCTCTTTGGGAATTAAGAGAGGTGACAAGGTAATGCTGGTGCTTAAAAGACATTATCAGTTTTGGTTTTGTATGGTAGCACTTCATAAAATCGGTGCGGTTGCAATTCCTGCAACAAATCAGCTTAAAGAACACGATTTCGAATATAGATATAATGCAGCAGGCGTTAGTGCTATTGTTTGCACAGCGGACGGTGATACGGCAGAAATCGCCGAGAGAGCAGCTAAAAACTGTGAATGTGTGAAGCAGCTTATTTTAGTTGGCGGAAATATGGAGGGCTGGCACGATTTCGATAGTGAATATAAACTGTTTTCACGCAAATATGTAAGAGAAGAAAATGCCTCTGCCGGAGATGAAACCGCCCTTATGTTCTTCACCTCTGGCACAACGGGTAATCCTAAAATGGCGGCTCATAAGCATACTTATGCACTCGGTCATTTCGTAACCGCAAAATATTGGCATTGCTGCGAGCGAGATGGTTTGCATTTAACCATTTCTGATACAGGCTGGGGTAAGTCCCTTTGGGGCAAGCTTTATGGACAGTGGCTTTGCGAGGGAGCGGTATTTGTTTATGACTTTGACCGTTTTGATGCAGATGAAATTTTGCCAATGTTTGCAAAATATAATATTACCACCTTCTGCGCACCACCTACTATGCTTCGTATGCTTGTTAAGAGTGACCTTTCAAAATATGATTTATCGTCTATTCATCATATGACTACCGCAGGCGAAGCACTTAATCCTGAGGTTTTCCGCCAATTTGAAGAGGCAACGGGATTGCAAATAATGGAAGGCTTCGGTCAAACTGAGACTACACTTACAATTGCAAATCTTTGCGGAACCACACCAAAGATTGGCGCTATGGGCAAGGCTTCACCTCAATATGATGTTGATATTGTTGACCTTGATGGAAACCCTGTTGCTGACGGTGAGGTTGGTGAAATTGTTATAAGAACAAATAAAGAAACTCCTTGCGGACTATTTAAGGAATATTATCTTGACAGCGAGAAAACGAATGACGCTTGGTATGACGGTATGTATCATACGGGCGACACCGCTTGGCGTGATGAGGACGGTTATTTCTGGTATGTAAGCCGTATTGACGATGTTATTAAGTCATCGGGTTATAGAATAGGACCGTTTGAGATAGAAAGTGTTATCATGGAATTGCCTTATGTTTTGGAATGCGGAGTTTCTGCTGCTCCTGATGAGGTTAGAGGTCAGGTGGTAAAGGCAAGTATCGTTTTGGTTGAAGGAACTAAGGGTAGTGAAGAGCTTAAAAAGGAAATTCAAAATTATGTGAAGCAGCACACCGCACCTTATAAGTATCCTCGTATAGTTGAATTTAAAACTGAGCTTCCTAAAACAATAAGCGGAAAAATTCAAAGAAATAAGCTTTGATTTTAGCGAAAAATATTGACAAAAGGTAAAAGTTGTGATAATATATCAATTAATTAAAGGCATTGACGAAGAGTGCGCAAAATTTCGGCACGTTTAGAGAGTTGGCGGTTGGTGAAAGCCATCGGTGCTGCTTTTGTGTTTGTAGCTTCTGAGCCGAGGGGAAGAAAAAACTTATGTTTTAGTAGAACCCCTCCGTGAGGCTTGCGTAAAGGCATAGGAATTGTTAGATTCCAAGAGTGGCAGTGAAATCGCTGCAATTTGAGTGGTACCGCGGGTAAATGTTAATTCATTGCTCGTCTCAAAGTCATAACTTTGGGGCGGGCATTTTGTTGTTAACTGCTCTACCCGATATGGAGGAAATTATGCAACAAACATCAGGACTTGACTTTAAAATTAAAGAAATTGCAGGTCGTATTAGGGAGCTTAGAGAAATTGAGGGCTTAACAACTACCCAAATGGCGCAAAAAACCGCTGTTAGCGAAAGCGAATATATTGCTTGTGAAAACGGTCAAAGTGATTTAAATTTTGCTTTTATTTACCGTTGCGCAAATGTTTTCGGCGTTGATGTTACCGAAATTATTGAGGGTTATAGCCCTAAGCTTAAATCCTATACCGTAACCCGTAAGGGTGAGGGCCAGCGCATTGAAAAGGCGCATGGGATGACCTATTATAATCTTGCTGCTGCCTTTAAAAACCGTATTGCTGAGCCGCTTTATGTTAAGAGTGTTTATAGCGAAGAGGCTCAAAATAAGGAAATAGATCTAACAACCCACGCAGGCCAGGAATGCGATATTGTTATCAAGGGTCACTTAAAGGTGCAAGTGGGAGACCATCAGGTTGTTTTAGGTGCGGGAGACAGCATTTATTACGACAGTTCCACACCCCACGGAATGATAGCGGTTGGCGGAGAAGACTGTGAGTTTTATGCAATAGTTCTCAACCCAACAGGCGAGCCTATTCCCGAATTATCGGATATTAAAAAGCCTTTGGTTAAGGTTGAACCAAAGGTTATAGTTAGGGATACTAAGGACCGTATTTATAAAAATTTCATAGATATTAAGGAAAACGAAAAAGGAACACCCGTTTCGATTAAATTTAAGAATACCGATAAATTTAATTTTGCATTTGACTTGGTTGATGCTTTGGCCGAAAAGGAGCCGGAGAAGCTTGCAATGCTTTATATATCTCGTGAGGGTGAGGAAAAGCGATTCACCTTTAAGGATATGAAAAAGCTTTCAAATCAGTGTGCTAACTATTTCAAATCGCTTGGAATCAAAAAGGGCGATAGAGTAATGCTTGTTTTAAAAAGGCATTATCAGTTTTGGTTTGCTATTTTGGGACTTAATAAGCTGGGCGCCATAGCAATTCCTGCAACAAATCAGCTTCAAGAACACGATTTTGATTATCGTTTTAAGTCAGCGGGGGTTTCTGCTATTATCTGCACTGCGGATGGTGATACTGCCCATCAGGTTGATATAGCGGCACAAAATAATCCTCAACTCACCACCAAGCTTATTGTAAATGGAACTCGTGAGGGTTGGAGAAGCTTTGATGATGAATATATTCTTTACAGCACCCACTATAATCGCACAAAAGAATCACCCTGCGGCGATGATTTAATGCTTATGTATTTTACATCGGGCACCTCGGGCTATCCCAAAATTGCGGCACATAATTATAAATATCCTTTGGGACATTTTCATACAGCTAAATATTGGCATAACGTAGATCCTGATGGTCTGCATTTCACCATTTCGGATACAGGTTGGGCAAAGGCTATGTGGGGCAAGCTTTATGGACAGTGGCTTTGTGAGGCGGCAACCTTTGTTTATGATTTTGACCGTTTTGATGCGGCTGAAATTTTGCCGATGTTTGCAAAGCATAACATAACTACCTTCTGCGCTCCGCCAACGATGCTCAGAATGCTTATAAAGCAGGATATTTCGCAGTATGATTTATCCTCGGTTAAGCATATGACAACTGCGGGTGAAGCACTTAATCCTGAGGTTTATCGCCAATTTGAAAAGATAACAGGGCTTCAAATTCTTGAAGGCTTTGGGCAAACAGAGAGCACAATGATTATTGGTAATATGACAGGTGAATCACATAAAATCGGTTCTATGGGTAGGCCTGCGCCTATTTATGATGTTAGCATTGTTGATCCTGACGGTAACGAGGTTCCTGTTGGTGAAACGGGCGAAATTGTTATAAATATTAAGAATGGTCGTCCCTGCGGACTTGCTACCTGCTATTACGGTGATGAGGAAAAAACCGCTGAGGTATGGAAAGAGGATTACTATCACACAGGCGATACCGCTTGGCGTGATGAGGATGGCTTCTATTGGTATGTTGGCAGAGTTGACGATGTTATTAAATCGTCAGGTTATAGAATAGGACCCTTTGAAATTGAAAGCGTTATTATGGAGCTTCCTTATGTTCTTGAATGTGGCGTTTCGGCCGCACCTGATGAGGTTAGGGGACAGGTTGTTAAAGCAAGCATTGTTCTTGTTAACGGAACTAACCCAACCGATGAGCTTAAAAAGGAAATCCAAAGGTATGTTAAAGAAAGAACTGCTCCTTATAAATATCCCCGTATTGTTGAATTCAGGGATTCATTACCTAAAACGGTGAGCGGAAAAATAATGAGAAATAAGTTGTAATAAAATGGATTTTAAAAGAATAACCTTACTCTGCGGCCATTATGGCAGCGGAAAAACAAATGTTGCACTTAATATAGCATTTTTAATAAAAAAGTGTTATAATGAGGTTGCTATTGCTGATTTAGATATTGTTAATCCTTATTTTCGAACAAAGGATAGCATTAAGCAATTACAGGATAGTGGCATTAAGCTTATTGCCTCGGAGTATGCGGGAACGAATGTTGATATCCCAGCATTGCCCCAAGAAATCTACTCTCTAACCGATAATAAAAAGCTTAAAGCGGTTATTGATGTTGGTGGGGATGACAGGGGAGCCTTGGCACTTGGCAGAATTGCCCCTATGATAAAGCAAGAAAACGATTATGAATGCTTAATGGTTATAAATAAATTTCGTCCTTTAACGCCTGATGCTCTTTCAACAATTGAGGTTATGCGGGAAATCGAGGCGGCAGGCGGTATTAAGTTTACGGGACTTGTAAATAATTCGAATTTAGCCCGAGAAACAACCGCAAATGATATTTTAAATTCGCAAAGCTATGCAAACGAGGTCTCAAAGCTTACGGGACTTCCTGTTAGATTTACCTCGGTTGAACAAAAATTTTATAAGGAGCTTCAAGGTAAAATTCCAAATCTTTTGCCTTTGATGCTTCAAGAAAAGATAGACTGAAAAAGGAGTGCTTAAAATGGCAAAATTAACCTTTGAAACCGATAAATGCAAGGGCTGCGGTCTTTGTATTGATGCTTGCCCTAAGGGTGTTTTAGCATTATCGGCAACTAAAATTAACAAAAAGGGTCACCACCCCGTAGAAGCAGTTAATGAGGATGCTTGTATTGGTTGTGCTTTTTGTGCAACTATGTGTCCTGATTGCATAATCAAGGTAGAAAGGTAGATAAAAGATGGCAGATAAAGTTTTAATGAAAGGTAACGAAGCCATTGCAGAGGCCGCAATTAAAGCTGGTTGTATGCATTATTTTGGTTATCCTATAACTCCTCAAACGGAAATTGCCGCTTATATGGCAAAAAGAATGCCCAAAATCGGCGGTTGTTTTTTACAAGCTGAGAGTGAAATTGCGGCAATTAATATGGTTTACGGCGTAGCTTCCACAGGTCATAGAGTTATGACCTCATCATCAAGCCCAGGTGTTTCCTTAAAGGGCGAGGGACTTTCTTATTTAGCAGGTGCAGATTTACCCTCTTTAATAGTTAATGTTCAGCGTGGAGGTCCCGGACTTGGCGGTATTCAGCCCTCTCAGTCGGATTATTTTCAAGCAACAAAATCGGGCGGTCACGGAGATTTTAGAATGTTAGTTTTAGCTCCTGCTTCTGTTCAAGAAATGGCTGATTTAACGGTTAAAGGCTTTGAGCTTGCTGATAAATACCGTATGACTGCTATGATCTTGGCTGATGGTACTATGGGACAAATGATGGAGCCCGTATCTCTTGATTTTGAAATTAAGGAAGCTCCTGAAAAGCCTTGGGCAACAACCGGCACAAAGCTTGAAAGAGAGCATAACATAGTAAACTCACTTTTCTTATCTCCTGAAAAGCTCGAAGAAGAGAACTTTAAGCGCTTTGAAAGATATAAGTACATAGAAGAAAATGAGGCTATGTATGAAGAATACATGATGGATGATGCCGAAATTTGTATCGCTGCTTTTGGTATTGCGGCACGTGTTGCAAAAAATGCAATAAATGAAGCAAGAAGCATGGGAATTAAGGTGGGACTTATTCGTCCTATTACCCTTTGGCCTTTCCCTGTTGCTCCCTTTAAGAAGGCGGCCGATAAGGTTAAAGAAATCATTTCTGTAGAGCTTTCTATGGGACAAATGATAGAGGATGTTAAGCTTGCAAGCGAATGCAAGGTGCCTGTAACACTTTGTAATCGAGTTGGCGGTATGATTCCGTCTCCTGAGCAGGTATTAGAGGCTATTGTTAAGGCAAATAACGGAGGTGCAAAATAATGGTAGTATTTGAGAAACCCCACGCACTTACAGATGTGCCACTTCATTATTGCCCCGGTTGTACACACGGTATTGTTCACCGCTTGGTTGCTGAGGTTATCGATGAATTGGGAATAGAGGGCAAAACAATAGGAATAGCTCCCGTTGGTTGCTCAGTTATGGCTTATGATTATTTCAACTGCGATATGATAGAGGCTGCTCACGGTCGTGCTCCCGCAGTTGCAACAGGTGTTAAAAGAGCCGAGAAGGACTGTATAGTATTTACATATCAGGGTGACGGTGACTTGGCATCTATCGGTATGGCTGAAACTGTTCATTCGGCTGCAAGAAATGAAAATATAACTGTTATTTTTATAAATAATGCAATTTATGGTATGACAGGTGGTCAAATGGCTCCAACCTCACTTCCTGGTCAGGTTACCCAGACCTCCCCTTACGGAAGAGATGTAAATCATTGCGGTTTTCCCGTTAAGGTTTGCGAGATGTTATCTCAGCTTGATGGTCCTGAGTATCTTGAAAGAGTTGCAGTTAACAATGTAAAAAATGTTAAGAACGCTAAAAAAGCTATTAAAAAAGCTTTCCAAAATCAAGTAGAGGGTAAGGGCTTCTCGTTGGTTGAGGTTATTTCAAGCTGTCCTACTAACTGGGGTATGACTCCTAAAAAAGCACTTGAATGGATAGATGAAAAAATGATTCCTTATTATCCCTTGGGTGTTTATAAGGACCGTTCGGCAGAAAGCGAGGGAAAATAATGGCTACAACACAATATTTATTTGCAGGCTTCGGCGGTCAAGGTATTCTTTTTTCTGGAAAATTTTTAGCATATAAAGGTCTTACTGAGGATAAGCAGGTTAGTTGGCTTCCTTCTTATGGTCCCGAAATGAGAGGCGGAACTGCTTCTTGTTCGGTAATTATTAGTGACACACCGGTTGGCTCCCCAATCGTTTCAAAGCCTGATGTTTTGGTTGCAATGAATTTGCCTTCACTCGATAAATATGAGGATTCAGTAGCTCCTGGCGGAACAATTTTCGTTGATTCAACTCTTGTTGAGAGGAAGGTTAATAGAAACGATGTTAAGGTTCATTATATTCCTGCAACAAAGCTTGCAAACGAGAACAAAATGCCTACTCTCGCTAATATGATTATCGTAGGTAAAATTTTAGGTGAACTTGGCGGATTTAATGAAGAGGGCATTAATGTAGCTCTTTCAAAGGTTATATCAGCTCGTCACGCCGATATGCTTGAATTCAACCTAAAAGCACTCAAACTTGGTATGGAAAATTAAGAGGTGTAAGTTATGGAAATCAAAATCACAAAGGCTTCCGTTTTGAAGGAAAAGCCTGATAGCAGCTCTTTGGGCTTCGGTAAGATTTTTACCGACCATATGTTTATGATGGACTGGAACAGCGATAAGGGTTGGTATAATGCCCGTATTGTTCCGTTTGAAAATCTTTCGATTCATCCTGCCTCAACTGTTTTGCATTATGGCTCTGAAATATTTGAAGGCTTAAAAGCTTATCGCAGAGCAGATGGCAAGGTTCAGCTTTTTAGACCCATTGAAAACATTAAAAGAATGAATAATTCTGCCGAGCGACTTTGTCTTCCTCAAATCCCTGAGGATATGGCAATGGAAATCTTAACAACCTTTGTTAAGGTAGAGCAGGATTGGACACCGAGCGCACCTGGAACCTCACTTTATTTGCGTCCCTTTATGTTCGGAAACGACGAGACCTTGGGTGTTCACGCTGTTCACAATGCAACCTATATGATTATTGCTTCACCCGTTGGCAGCTATTATAAAGAGGGTATTAACCCCGTTAAGATTATGATAGAGGATGAGGATGTTAGAGCGGTAAGAGGCGGCACAGGCTACGCTAAATGCGGCGGTAACTATGCGGCTTCTAATAGAGCAGGAGAGAGGGCTGAACGAAAGGGCTATTCTCAGGTGCTCTGGCTTGATGGTGTTGAGCGAAAGTATATCGAAGAAGTTGGCGCTATGAATGTTATGTTCAAAATCGGTGATGAAATCGTAACTCCAATGCTTTCGGGCTCAATTCTACCCGGTATTACAAGAAAATCCTGTATAGAGGTTTTAAAATCTATGGGATATAAGGTTAGCGAGAGACTACTTAGCATTGATGAACTTGATGAGGCTCTTAAAAATGGAAGCTTAAAAGAGGCTTGGGGCTGCGGCACAGCTGCTGTTGTATCTCCTATTGGTGAGCTTTGCTATAAGGATGTTAAATATCCCGTTAATAATGGGAAAATCGGTGAAACAACCCAAATGCTCTATGACACTTTAACCGGTATACAATGGGGTAAAATTCAAGATAAATTTGGTTGGACTAAGCCTATTGACTGATATTAAAGACCGCTTGTGTAATACACAAGCGGTCTTGCTTTTTATAACTATTAATTTAATGCCGATATAAGCTTGGGTAAAACTGCCTCAAACTTAACACCGTACCAATGCTCAGGGTCGTTTTGGGTAATTTTGATACATTCAACAGTGTAATCAGCGGCTATCCTTGCAGATTCACAAACGGATTTATCGTTCATTAATGCACCCACAAAGGCAGAAGCGTAAACATCTCCCGTTCCGTGACAACCCTTTGAAACAACCTCGTGTTCATAATAGGTTGTATTTCCGTTTTGGCTTGTCACAACACCTGTTTTGCCGCTTTTGTAGCTAACGCCTGTTAAAATAACCGTTTTAACTCCAAGCTTTTCTAAACGCAAAATTAGGGTTTTAATATATTCTTCATCATAAGTAGCCTTATATTCTGTATCGGTCAGGAAGCAGGCCTCGGTTATGTTGGGAAGAAGAATATCGGCTTTACTGCAAAGTTTTTTCATAGCATTAACATATTCATCATCAAAGGCGGGGTAGAGCTTTCCGTTATCAGCCATTGCGGGATCAACCGCTATTATGCAATTTTCTGATGCAACACTGCTGAAAATATCCAAAACATAATCGATTTGCTTTGTGCTGCCTAAATAGCCGGTATAAATAGCATCAAACTTAATGTTTTCTTTTTGCCAATGCCTTGTTATGTTGGGCATATCATCGGTAAGGTCACGAAAGGTGTATCCGTTAAAACCTGCGGTGTGGGTTGAAAGTATTGCCGAGGGCAAAACTGCGGTTTCCATTCCGCAAGCGGATAATATAGGCAATGCAACCGTTAGCGAGCATTGACCAACGCAAGAAATATCTTGAACTGTTAAAATTCTTTTATAAGCCATTATTGTTGCTCCTTTTTGTTCTTGAAAACAATTATATTTTATGGTATCATTATAGCAGAAAAGTGACCACTTTAAAATAGCCAATTTTAACTATTTTTGAAAGGACAGTTTTTAGATGTTATTAGATTTTGCGACCCTTGAATTAAATAAAAAGGGTGAGTTATATCATTCTTTATATAAAATAATCAAAGAAGCGGTTGAATGTGGGGCAATAAAAAAGGGTGAGAAGCTGCCCTCAATTAGAGAGGCAGCGGCGCAGTTAAGGGTTAGTAGAACAACTGTTGAGAATGCTTATATGCGGCTTTGTATTGAAGGCATAGTCCAAAGCTTCCCGCAAAGGGGATATTATATAACTGATAACATTCCAAATAAGGATAAAAGAACACTTATAACCGAAAATGCAAGCCCTATAGTAATATATGATTTTAGTAGTCGCAAAATTGATACTGCCACTGCCGATATTGAAGGCTGGAAAAAAGTTGTAAGGCGGGTGCTTTGGGATTCTGATGAGCTTGCCTCTTATGGTGATAACGAGGGTGAAATGAGGCTAAGAAAGGCCTTGGCGGAATATTCGTATAAGGCAAGAGGAGTTAAAACCGAACTGCAAAATATAGTAATTGGAGCAGGGGTTGGCCCTCTTTTAAACATTCTTTGCGGTTTAATCGGCAGAGATATTAAGGTTGGCTTTGAAAATGGCGGATTTGCTGAGGCTAATGGTATTTTTTTAGATTACGGAATAAAAACTGTTATGCTTGAAAGTGATATTAACGGTGCTAAAATTAATAGCATAGAGCAAAATGAAATTGATGTTCTTTTTTTACTGCCCTCTGCTCTTTCAAAAATTAGTGTTAATTCACTTTATAAGAGAAGAAACCAATATTTTGCGTGGCTTGGGGCTGGTGAAAGCCGGCTTGTTATTGAGGATGATTATAATGGAGAACTGCGATACACCGCAAGAGCGGTTGCTTCTTTTCAAGGTATGGCGAGTGAAAGCACGGTTTATATAGGGAGTTTTTCAAAGCTTTTATTGCCAAGTGTGAGAATCGCTTATATGGTTTTACCTTCCTTTTTAGCTCAAAAATTTGATTGCAAAAAGGCAAATTATAATCAAACCTGCGGTAAAATAGAGCAAATGGCACTTGCCGATTATATATCAAGTGGAGCCTTAGAACGAAATTTAAAAAGACTAAGAAGGGTATATTATAATAAAAGCCAAATTTTAATTAGTGAATTAAAGAGTAAAGTGCCGCAGTGCATAAAAACAGTTTTATTTGAATCATCCTTAACGGTTGAATTGCAAACAAGACTTAATATTAAAAGTGAGGAGTTTTGTATGCTTGCCGAAAAAGAGGGTATAAGGCTTATCGCTTGCAATAAGAAAGGTGCGGTTAGGATATGCTTTGCTGCTATACCGCAAAATGAAGTTTCTATGGCGGTTGAGCGGCTTTCGAGTGTTATTTCAAAAATAGAAAAAATTGTTAGTTTAAAATAGCAGTTAATTGTTGAAAAAATCAGTAAATTGTAATATAATTATTTTGTAAATAAATTTATTCCTTGGAGGATTTTAAAATGGCAAAAAAACTTTTGTGCTTATTGTTATGTTTTGTGTTTTTAGCAGTTGTTGGTTGCTCAAAAGCACCGGAGGGTCTGAGTGTTGAAAGAGGGGACGAGCCCACTAATTCAGATGCGTCTAAGGCTCCGGCTTTGGCTAAAAATCCTTTAACGGGAATAAAGCAATTTGAAAACGGCGAAGAGAAAAATAGACCTGTTGCAATAACTGTTAATAATATTTCTATTGCTCAGGGTGTTCAAACCGGTCTTTGCGATGCAGATATTGTTTATGAGACCGAGGTTGAGGGTGGAATAACTCGTTTGGTAGCAGTTTTTCAAGATGTTTCAAAGGTTGAAAAAATAGGCACCGTTCGTTCTGCTCGTTATCCCTTTATAGATTTAGCTTTGGGACACAATGCTATTTATGTTCATCACGGACAAGATCCACTTTATGCAACACCGCATTTAGCCCATATTGACCATTTCACAGTTGACGAAAAAGGCCTTGGGGGACAGCGGATAAAAAATAACCTTTCCAAAGAGCATACTCTTTATGCCATAGGCGGAAGCTTATGGGAGCTTTTAAAAGAAAAGTTTAATACTAAAAACGAAAATTCTAATCCTTGGCTTACCTTCGCAAGAGAGGATGAGCCGGTTTCATTTGAATCCCCTGCGGTAACGGTTAATGTTCCATTCTCAAATTCTTATAGAACAACCTTTATGTTTAACGCCGAAACGGGCGAGTATGAGAGATATTTTAACGGGATTAAGCGTACTGATTATTATACACAAAAAGCAGTTTCATTTAAAAATGTATTTATATTACTTACCTCTATTCAGTATTATCCCGATGGTTATCATAAGCTGGTTAGTCTCAATTCGGGAGAAGGCTATTATTGCGTTAACGGTACATATATCCCGATTAAGTGGAGTAAGGGTAATTCAAAGAATGGCTTTATCTTTACTAAGGCAGATGGCTCTGAATTAACTGTTAACCCAGGAAATAGCTGGGTTTGCATACCAAACAAGAGCTTTTGTAATCCTACCTTCCAATAATTTTTAAAAGGATAGATTTTAAATGTCTCAAAAACGAGAACAAATTAAAGGGGCTTACTATGTTATCGCATTTGCTATTTTATTTCTTTGCTTTGCGGTGGCAATTTGCGCCTTTGCCATAGGCTTAAAAGAAAAAGAGGTTGTTAATACCCCCAGTAAGGGAGAACCTTCTTATTCTGATATTTATAATGCTATTTCTTCAATAAAAAAATCTCAAACTGCTTGGGACTTTATGCTTTCGGGCGATATGGTGGCCTATGCTAAGACAGAAAGCACCTCTAATGCAATTTCTAAAAACGATTACTCCCAAACTACAATTCAGGTAGAGGGTGTTGATGAGGCCGATATAGTTAAAACAAATGGGGAATATATTTTTAGCTTTAATTCATCTAAGGCAAAGATAAATATTATAAAAATTTCAGAAAAAGCTGAAAAGGCGAGCGAAATTATATTGGCAAAACCGAATTTCTATCCTGTTTCGCAGCTTTATCTTGCCGATAACAAGCTTGTTGTTTTAGGCAACAGTACACTTTCATCTAACTGTGTTACCTATGCTTATATTTATGATGTTGAAAATCCCGAAAATCCGCTTTTGATTTATGAGTGTTCACAAAGTGGGTTTTATAATGATTCAAGGTTAATTGGAGATAAGCTTTACCTTATAAGCAATTATATGCTTGACCCCTCGCTTATAACTGAGAAAAAACCGGAAAGCTATGTGCCGATAGTTTCGGGAAGTAATGCAAGGGGTGTAGTTGAACCTTCATCGATTTGCATTGATAGCAACTGTGCGATAGCGGGCTACACCGTTATATGCGGTTATTCTATTGGGGACGGAAAGGTTTTGGGTACGCAGTCACTTATGGGCGGAACGAACACGGTTTATTGCAGCCTTCAAAGCATAATAACTGCGGGATATCCGAAGGATAACCAAACCGCTATTACAAGATATTCTCTTAATGATGGCAAAGTTAAACTTGAAGCCAAGGGGAATATAAAGGGAAATTTGCTTAATCAGTTTTCTATTGATGAATACGAGGGCAATTTTCGTTTTGTTACAACCAACAACCGAAATAATGACAATTCGCTTTATATTTTAAATAAAAAACTCGAACAAATAGGAAAAATCGAAAATATAGCCCCGAACGAAAGGGTTTATTCGGTTAGGTTTATGGGTGATACTGCTTATTTTGTAACCTTCCGTCAAATAGATCCGCTTTTCAGTGTTGATTTGAGTGATCCTAAAAATCCTCAAATAATGGGCGAATTAAAGATTACGGGTTTCTCTAATTATCTATATCCCTTCGGAAAAGGTAGGCTATTGGGAATCGGTCAAGAGGCTGAGGAGCAAACCGGCAATACGCTTGGAATAAAAATCGCAATGTTTGATATATCTAATATGGAAAACGTAACCGAGCTTACCAAAAGTGTTTTAGAGGTTAATTATTCTAATGCGCTTAACAGTCATAAGGCAACATTTTTCGATTCTGATTTAGGACTTATCGGATTTCCTGTTTGGAATGGAAGAAATTGCGAATATAGAATTTTTAAATTCGAAAATAATCAGTTTTCAGCCATTTGCCAAGTGAGTTTTAAAAATAGCTTTGGCGAGGTTCGTGGTATTAAGATTAAGGATAAATTTTTTGTTGTTGCCGAGGATAGAGTAATAACCCTTGAAACAAATAATTTTAGTGAAATTGGTAGAATATTAAAATTTCAAAAAATTAAGTCCCCTTCTAAAAGGGGACTTTTTGGTATTTTGGTTAAATTTTAGGCTTAATCCTTGCTGAAATCCTCTAAAATTAGGCTTTCGTTTCGTTCAAGCGCCCAATTAATATTCCACTCACTTGTGAAAATAAGCAGGTTATTGCCCTTGAAATCCTGAACCCATTTTGTATCAGAGGTTAGGTTGAGTTTTTTAACATCAATATCCTTGTTTTTAATCCATCTGATATATTGATAGGGCAAATCGTTTCTTATAACATCAACGTTATATTCATTTTTTAAGCGGTATTCAAGTACCTCAAATTGAAGCACGCCAACAACGCCAACAATAACCCTTTCCATACCGGTGTTAGGCTCGTGGAAAATTTGAATAGCACCTTCTTGTGCGATTTGCTCAACGCCCTTAACAAACTGCTTTCTTTTGAGACTGTCCTTTTGTTCTATCACCGAAAAATGCTCGGGTGCAAAGGTGGGGATTCCTTCAAATTGCACCTTGTTTTTGGCGGTGCAAACAGTATCGCCTATTGAGTAAATACCGGGGTCAAATACTCCGATTATATCACCTGCATAGGCCTCGTTTATTATTTGGCGCTCTTCTGCCATCATCTGCTGAGGCTGAGAAAGGCGAACGCTCTTTCCTGCTTGAACGTGATAATAATCCGCACCTCGCTCGAATTTACCTGAGCATATTCTGAAAAATGTAATGCGGTCACGGTGGTTTTTATTCATATTTGCTTGAATTTTAAAGGCAAAAGCAGAAAAATCCTCGCTAAACGGAGAAACCTCTTTATCACCTGAAAGGCGGGGTAAGGGAGAGGTTGTCATTTTAAGAAAGTTTTCTAAAAAGGGCTCAACACCAAAATTAGTTAAAGCAGAGCCAAAGAAAACAGGGGAGAGCTTTCCGTTTCTAACCTTTTCTAAATCAAATTCAAAGCTTGCACCATCAAGCAGCTCAATCTGGTCAACAAGCTCTTCACGTTGATATGGTCCGATTAATTCATCAAGCTTGGCAATATCGGTGATATCGCAGGGGGTTGGCTTGATCTTATCCTGACCTCTGTGAAATTCGGTAAAGGTTAAAATTTCTCGCTTGTCACGGTCAAAAACTCCCTTAAAGCTAACGCCGCTACCGATGGGCCAGTTAACCGGATATGTGCCTATTCCAAACTCCTTTTCAAGCTCGTCTAATAGCTCAAATGGGTCTCTTGCGTCACGGTCAAGCTTGTTTATGAAGGTGAAAATGGGAATATTGCGCCTTGCAACAACTCTAAAAAGCTTTCGGGTCTGAGCCTCAATACCCTTTGCAGCATCAATAACCATAACTACACTGTCTGCCGCCATAAGTGTGCGGTAGGTATCCTCGGAGAAATCTTGGTGACCTGGGGTATCAAGGATATTTATGCAGTAGCCTTCATATTCAAACTGCATAACCGAAGAGGTGATAGAAATACCTCTTTGTTTTTCAAGGTCCATCCAGTCGCTAACGGCATGCTTTGCGGTTGCTTTTCCTTTAACAGAGCCTGCTGTTTGGATAGCGCCGCCATATAGCAAAAATTTTTCGGTTAGAGTTGTTTTACCGGCATCGGGGTGGGAAATAATGGCAAATGTGCGTCGTCTCTCAATTTCGTGCTTTAAATCGGCCACAAAAATTCTCCTTTTAAATGATTTTCAAAACTAATAGAGTATAACATAAATTTGAGTGGTTTTCAAGGTGTATTCTTGAAAGATATATATTATTAATATATAAATATATATTATTTTAAATAAAAACTGCTTTTTTTCAAAAAAACTATTGACAAACTATGTCTTTTAGTGGGATAATGTGATAGGTACTATAATTGTGCTAACTATATTTTTTGGTGATGTAAATGCGAGTTATTACCGGTTCTGTCAAGGGCAAACGCCTTGTGACACCGGAGGGTAAGGATATAAGACCAACACCTGAAAGGGTTAAAGAGGCAATTTTCAGCGCCTTGCAGTTTGATATTGAGGGCAGAAGAGTGCTTGATTTGTTTGCAGGCTCAGGTCAGCTTGGAATCGAGGCGTTAAGCAGAGGAGCTGCTTCGGCAGTTTTGGTTGATTCCGCATTACCATCGGTTAAAATTGCCAAAAAGAATATTGAACTTTGTGATTTTGAGGATAAAGCAAGGGTTGTTCATTCGAATTATGCAAGCTTTTGTGCTATGAGTAGGGATACATTTGATATAGTTTTTTTAGACCCTCCTTATAATGCCGGAATTTTGCCTTCAGCTTTAAAGGCAGTTATGCCGCTTTTAAGTGATTATGCAACCGTTGTTTGTGAGCATCCACCAGAGGTAAAGCTTGATGAAAGTGTTGGCAGCTTTAAAATTTGCCGCACCTATCGTTACGGTAAAATACTGCTCACCGTTTATAGAAAGGGGGAGCCTGTATGAAAAACGGAGTAATCGCAATTTGTCCCGGAAGCTTTGATCCCGTTACTTACGGTCACCTTGATATTATATCCAGAGCTTCCAATATGTTTTATAAGGTTATTGTTGTTGTTGCGGATAATTCTTCCAAAAAATATTCTTTTAGCCCTGAGGAAAGGGTTGAAATGATAAAAAAATGCATTGCTGACCTTGATAATGTTGAGGTTGAGCATTATGATGGATTACTCGCTGATTATGCCGCAAAAAAAGGCGCAACAGCAATAATTAAGGGACTAAGAGCAATGTCCGATTTTGAATATGAATTTCAAATGGCTCTTACCAATAAGAAGTTAAATCCAAATGTTGAAACCCTGTTTTTAACAACATCTGCACAAAATATGTATCTAAGCTCGAGTATGGTTAAGCAAATAGCTTCAATGGGCGGAGATATTGAGAGCTTTGTGCCTGAGGTTATTAGACAGGATATCATAAACAGAATTAAAAAATAATTCCGGTATCACCGGTAATACGGAGGACAAAAAAATGACACTTGATGAATTACTTGAACAATTTGATGAGGTACTTGACAGCGGCATTAAAATACCGGGAAAGAAGACGTTGGTTGATGTTGAGAGACTCAGAGCGGTTGTTGATGATATCCGCCTTAACATTCCTGCTGAAATTAAGCAGGCAAAGGGTATTGTTGCAGACCGTGCAGATATTATAACCAATGCTAAGCGTGAGGCTGACGGTATTATAAGAAATGCTGAAGAAAAAGCAAAAGCAATGGTAACACAAGAGGAAATAGTTAAGCTTTCTCAGGCAAAGGCTGCTGAAATTATTGCAACTGCGCAGGGCAAGAGCAGAGAAATGAGAAAGGCAGCTCAGGAATTTGTTGATGATATTATGAGAAGGGCTGATGAAGGTCTTACCGCAAACTTGGGCGAGGTTCGCAAAACAAGAGCGGCTTTAAAGCAACAAATCCCAACAACTAAGGATTAATTAGTTAAGTATTTTTAAAAGCGCCTTCGTCCCTTGGGCGAGGGGCTTTTGTGTGTTTGGTTTGAAAGGAGACTATGAAATGTATAACAACATTTCACCCAACCTCAACTTTGTTGAAGAAGAGAAAAAAATAGAAAAGTTTTGGGAAGAGGAAAAAATCTTTGAAAAGAGTATAGAGCAAAGAGCCGATGGCGAGCCTTATGTTTTTTATGACGGTCCACCAACCGCTAACGGAAAACCTCATATTGGCCATGTTTTAACCCGTGTTATCAAGGATATGATTCCTCGTTACAGAACAATGAAGGGATGTATGGTTCCGAGAAAGGCCGGTTGGGATACTCACGGGCTTCCGGTTGAACTTGAAGTTGAAAAGCTTTTAGGACTTGACGGAAAGGAGCAAATTGAGCAATACGGTTTAGAGCCTTTTATTGCACATTGTAAGGAAAGTGTTTGGAAATATAAGGGAATGTGGGAAGATTTCTCAAAAACTGTTGGTTTTTGGGCTGATATGGAAGACCCCTATGTTACCTATGATAATAATTTTATCGAGTCGGAATGGTGGGCACTTAAACAAATTTTTGATAAAGGCCTTTTATATAAGGGATTTAAAATTGTTCCTTATTGCCCCCGTTGCGGAACACCGCTTTCTTCACACGAGGTGGCCCAAGGCTATAAAAATGTAAAAGAAAGAAGTGCGGTTGTTCGTTTTAAGGTGGTTGGCGAAGATGCTTATTTCTTAGCTTGGACAACAACCCCTTGGACCCTGCCCTCTAACGTTGCACTTTGCGTTAATCCCGATGAAATTTACTGTAAGGTAAAGGCTAATGATGGATTCACCTATTATATGGCTAAGGCTTTGCTGGATAAGGTTTTAGGAAAGCTTGCAACCGAAGAAACTGCGGCTTATGAGATAATTGTGGAATATAAGGGAACCGACCTTGAATATAAGGAATATGAGCCCTTGTTTGATTTTGTAAAGCCGGTTTGTGAAAAACAAAATAAAAAAGGTCATTTCATCACCTGTGACAGTTATGTTACCATGACTGACGGTACAGGTATTGTTCATATTGCCCCCGCTTTCGGTGAGGATGATGCTAAGGTTGGCAGAAAATATGATTTGCCCTTTGTTCAGTTTGTTAACAGCAAGGGTGAGTTAACCGAGGAAACTCCTTATGCTTCTATGTTTGTTAAGGATGCTGACCCCAAGGTTTTAGCCGACCTTGAAAAAGAGGGGCTTTTATTTGATGCTCCTAAATTTGAACACGATTATCCTTTCTGTTGGAGATGCGATACTCCGCTTATCTATTATGCCCGTGAATCTTGGTTTATTAAGATGACCGAGGTTAAGGATGATTTAATTAAGAACAACAATACTATAAATTGGATTCCCGAAAGCATTGGTAAGGGTCGTTTTGGCGACTGGCTTAAAAATGTTCAGGATTGGGGAATTTCTCGTAACAGATATTGGGGAACACCGCTTAATATTTGGACCTGCGAATGTGGTCATATGCATTCTATCGGCAGCATTGAGGAATTAAAATCGATGTCGGATAATTGTCCCGATGATATTGAGCTTCACCGTCCCTTTATTGACGAGGTAACAATAAAATGTCCTCATTGCGGCAAGCAGATGCACAGAGTTCCAGAGGTTATTGACTGTTGGTTTGACTCAGGCTCAATGCCCTTTGCACAGCATCACTATCCTTTTGAGAATAAGGAGTTGTTTGAATCTCAATTCCCCGCAGATTTTATTTCTGAGGCGGTTGACCAAACAAGAGGCTGGTTCTATTCGTTACTTGCAATTTCAACCCTCATTTTTGATAAAGCACCCTTTAAGAATGTTATAGTGCTTGGTCACGTTCAGGATGAGAATGGTCAAAAAATGAGTAAATCTAAGGGAAATGCGGTTGACCCATTTGATGCATTAGAACAATTTGGTGCCGATGCTATTCGTTGGTATTTTTATACTAATTCTGCTCCTTGGTTGCCTAATCGTTTCCACGATAAAGCAGTTATTGAGGGACAACGTAAGTTTATGGGCACCCTTTGGAACACATATGCCTTCTATGTGCTTTATGCTAATATTGATAAGTTTGACCCAACAAAATATAATATCAACGATTATGAATTAACGGTTATGGATAGATGGTTATTATCCCGTCTTAATTCAACCGTTAAGCTGGTTGACGATAACCTTGCCAACTACCGAATTCCTGAAGCTGCCCGTGCTTTGCAGGATTTTGTGGACCAAATGAGTAACTGGTATGTTAGAAGAGGTCGTGAGCGTTATTGGGGTGAAACCTTAACCGATGATAAGATTATCGCTTATCTCACCCTTTATAAAGCACTTGTAACCATTGCTAAAACTGCCGCTCCAATGATTCCATTTATGGCAGAGAATATTTATCAAAATTTGGTTCGTAATCTTGATAATAATGCACCGATTAGTATTCATCTTTGCGAATTCCCTGAGGTTGAAGAGGATTTAATTGATGAAAAGCTTGAAGAGCAAATGGAAAAGGTGCTTGAAATTGTTGTTTTGGGACGTGCCGCAAGAAACGGGGCAGCTGTTAAAAACCGTCAACCCTTGGCAGATATGTATGTTAAGTTTGATAGCGATGCACTGGAATCGCTTTATACCGAGATTATCAGCAAAGAGCTTAATATTAAGAAGGTTGAGTTTGCAGATAATGTGGATTCCTTTGTTAGCTATAATTTCAAGCCTCAGCTTAAAACTCTTGGTCCGAAATACGGTAAGCAATTAGGTGAAATCAGAGAGCTTTTGGCAAATATTGATGGCTCTGCGGCAAAGGCCCAGCTTGATAGCGAGGGTGAGTTAAAGCTTAATATTTCTATTGGTGAGATTTCACTTAGCGGGGAGGATTTACTAATTGAATCAACCCAAAAGGAAGGCTTTTTCACCGTTAGCGATAGGGGAATTACTGTTGCTATTGATACAACTCTCACTCCTGACCTTATAAAAGAGGGTATATTACGAGAGCTTGTTAGCAAAATCCAAACAATGCGTAAGGATGCAGGCTTTAATGTTACCGATCATATTGTAATAACTGTTAAGGGTAGCAAAGTTGTTATCGATGTTATAGATGAATTTATTTCAGATATCAAACACGAAACCTTAACAGATGAAATCTTAATTGATGCCGAGCAAGGCTTCGTTAAGGAATGGGATATCAATGGTGAGAATGTTATCTTAGGTGTTGAAAGAAAGGCAGGCAACTGATATGGATGAAAATCAAGCAGAAATAATATTTGAAGATATCAGCTCGGTTTCGCCGGTTAAAAGCTTCAAGTTAGACACTGTTAAGCGAACCGGCAAAAAGGTTGCTAAAACTGCGGCCAAAGCTGCAACAAAAACCGCAAAAACTGCTGTTAAAGCTGCCGAAAACTATGGCAACGGCGCAGAAAAGCATATTGATAAAATTATCAAGGGCATTTCAATTTTGCTCGCAATAGCGGTTATTTTGATTTTTGTTGCTATTGCAGCAGTGCTTGTTTTAATTGATGATATATTTATTCCTGTTGCAATAGCCTTAGGTGTTGTTGGAATAATAATTTCGATTATAACATTATTCCTTATTTATGGCTTGGGTCATATAATTTCTCAAAACAATGAGATAATTAGAAGACTCGAAAAATAACATTTTATTTAGGTATGCGGTCTATTATAGACTGCATACTTTTTTGTTAATAAAATCTTAATATTATAGAGAATAAATCCGTATTGTAATTTATTTCATAATGTGGTATACTAATCATACTAATATTTGCTTTTTTAATTTCCAAAGAGGGATGTTAATATGAAATTTTTAGCAAAAGCAAAAAAATTATCAACCAAGATTTATGATTGTGTTGTTAATTTTTTAAAGAACAATATAGAGATTAAAACAACCAAAGCTTCAAAAATTGCAGCTTTTATTATTACGCCTGCAACTCTTTTGCTCGTTATTTTATGTGTTAAAAAGTTTACCGGCTTAGAGTTTTCGCAAAAGTGGCTTTTGTTGGCTGTTAACCTTGCTTTTCCATTCTTTTTGGGCGCCTTTACCCGATATAACATTATCATAAAAAGGGAAAATGCTAAGAAAACCTTAAATTTTGTTTTACTTCTTTTAATGCCTATCATTACTATGACAATGACCGAATGCTTAAATAATGTGTTTATTTATGATATGACACATTTGGGCTTTTTAGGAAATTATCTTGTTATTTTGGTATTGTATTTTTTGGTTTTTGCAATTTCGGGCAGCTTTAAATGGAGTTATCTCATTATAACTCCAATTCTCTTCGGCTTTGCGGTAGCACATAGTTATGTTATGGATTTTAGAGGAACGCCATTTTTACCAATGGACTTTTTAAGTATAACTACCGCTATCGGTGTTGCAAATACCTATGATTATACTCCAACTCATAAAATAATAACTGCATTATTTATATTTATTTTTATAATTGTTTTGGCGTTAAAAATTAAAACTCCAAAATACAAGCTCATAACAAAGGTGATTTCAAGAACCTTTACGGGAACATTTAGTCTCGTGCTTGTTATCTTATTTTTTGGAACCAGCGTTTTTGCTGACATGGGTGTTAAGCCGGACTTTTGGAATCAAACCAGAGGTTATCATAATTATGGCTTTGTTTTCAATTTCTTCTGTAACACCAAATATTTGTATATGTCAGAGCCGGATTATTATAATCCCGATGAAATTGGAAATTACATCGGCGAAATGAATGGGGAAGACCCTCCAGAAGAACAATATGATAAACCCAATATAATCTGCATTATGAACGAATCATTATCGGATTTATCTGTTTTAGGAAATTTAACTACTAATGAAGATTATATGCCCTTTATGCGTAGCTTAACCGATAACACGATTAAAGGTAATCTTTATGTTCCGGTTATAGGAGCCGGCACCTCTAACACAGAATTTGAGTTTTTAACCGGTCATACAACCGCATTTTTGCCCTCGGGCAGTAATGCGTATATGCTTTATATAAAGAACCCTATTTCGTCCCTTGTTTCAACCGTTGAAGCACAAGGATATTCTTCCTATGCACTCCACCCGTATTATGCGGATGGTTGGAAAAGAACCGAGGTTTATAGCAATTTAGGTCTTAATAAATTCATAAGTCTCGAAAATATTATGGATATATCTCTTATGGACCGCTTTAAAGAAAACGGAAGTGACCCTAATTATTTGCAGTCGTTAATGGATGAATATTATCCCGGGGAAAATATGCTTATAAGACAGTATGTTAGTGATGAATATAATTATAAGCTCTTAATCGAGGATTTTGAAAACAGGGATAAATCGGTTCCTTATTTCGCCTTTAATGTTACAATGCAAAATCATGGTGGTTATACAACAAGCTGTGTGAACTTTAATGAGAATATTTATGCTACTTCTGTCTCAAAGGCTTACACAAAAGCTAACAAATATTTATCTCTTGTAAAGGCAAGTGATGATGCGTTTAGAGATTTAATAGCCTATTTTTCAAATGTTAAGGAGCCAACAATAATTTGCATGTTTGGCGATCATCATCCTTCTATCGAAACTGCATTTATTTCTGAGGTTATGGGTGTTAAAGATTTATCTAATTTAACAGTAGAGCAAGAACAGCAACGCCACGCAACACCCTTTTATATTTGGGCAAATTATGATATTGAAGAAAAGTATATTGATAAATTAAGTTCTAATTATTTGTCCTCATTAGTTCTAAAAACAGCAGGAATTAAACTTACCGAATATAATAAATATTTGTTAAAGCTTTCTGAAACCTTACCTGTTATTGATACTGTTGGATATATCGATAGTCAAAATAATTATTATAAATGGAGCGATGAATCGCCCTACACCCAAATTCTTGATGATTACGAGAGAATTCAGTATAACAATATATTTGATCAAAAGAATGTTAACAGGGATGTTTTCTATATTAACGGATATGTTCCTATGGCAACACCAATTGAGGAAGAGGCCAAAGAAAAGAAATGAGAAACACAACCCTTTGCCATATCGAAAAAGACGGTAAATATCTAATGCTCCATAGGATAAAGAAGGAAAATGACCTTAACAAAGATAAATGGGTGGGCATTGGTGGAAAATTTGAGGATAAAGAGAGCCCCGAGGAATGTAATAAAAGAGAAGCATTTGAGGAAACGGGGCTTTCTCTTATTTCGGCAAGATACTGCGGAATTGTAACCTTTGTTTCTAATATTTGGGAAACCGAATATATGCACATTTTTCATTCAAACGAGTTTGAGGGTGAATTGAAGGAATGTGATGAGGGAGAGCTTTGCTGGGTTGAAAAAGAAAAGCTTTATTCCTTGCCTATTTGGGAAGGGGATAAGATTTTTCTAAGACTTATCGAGCAAAAAGTACCTTTCTTTTCTTTAAAGCTCGAATATGAGGAAGATAAATTAGTAAGCGCAGTTTTAAACGGAGAAAAAATATGAATATATGCATTTACGGTGCATCGAGCACCGAGTTAGATAGCAGTTACATATTGGCAGCCGAGCAGTTAGGTGAATATTTAGGTAAAGCGGGAAATACATTGGTTTTCGGCGGCGGTGCAAACGGTTTAATGGGAGCGGTTGCGAGAGGCTTTCAAAAGAGTGGTGCTAATATTATCGGTATTGCCCCTTCCTTTTTTAATGTTGACGGTGTGCTTTTTAATGCTTGCTCTCAGTTTTTTTACACCGAGACCATGCGCCAAAGAAAGCAGTTAATGGAAGATAAGTCGGATGCTTTTGTTGCGGTTCCGGGCGGAGTAGGCACATTTGATGAATTTTTTGAAATTCTGACCCTAAAACAACTCGGTAAGCATAAAAAACCGATTATTATTTACAATATAAATGGCTATTTTGATAATATTTTAAAAATGCTTGATTTTTCCGTAAGTGAAAGATTTATGAATCAAAAAACAATTGAGCTTTTAAAGGTTTGCAACAACGAAAATGAGCTTTTAGATTACCTAAACAATTATTCTTCTGATGAGAATTATGATGTTTTAGCGGCAAAAAGCATAAAATAGAGAGAGGAAATATGCCTTGTTTGGTTTTAAAAAGAAAAATAGGGAATGTAGTGATACTACCTTAAAGGAAATGGACGGTCGAGAGGTTAAATATGTAACCCGGCGTAAAAGAGATGCCAACGGGAATCCTCGGGAAATAATTTTAGGCAAAACGGGCAGAATAGTTGTAATTGATGGCGAAATTCGTGTTATGTGCGGAACTGCTGATGTTTTTCGCTGCCTCGCACAGAATGCAGTTTATTACACATTGCTCAGTGGAGACGGTATAACGGTTTCGGGTGTCAATACAATTAACAACGAGCAAATGGATATTATTGTTTATTATAAATATCATAGAAAATGAGCGAATCAAAGATTCGCTCATTTTTATTTTCTACCCTTTGCAAGCCTTAAAATAGTTTTTGCAAGCTTATCGGTTAGCATATTTTTTTCGAATCGCCATTCCCAGTTGCCTGATTCTTTTCCGGGGATATTCATTCTATGTGAGGAGTCGAGCTCTAAATAATCTTGAAAGGGAATTATAACGGTTTTAGCGTTCGATTTCATTCCAAAATTAATAAGGCTCAAAACGGGTGAATCGCTTTTATCAGTTGGTACAAGGCGTGAAAATAATAGTTTTTCCTTTTGGCTTGCCTTTTCATACCAACCAAGAGTGGTATCGTTATCGTGTGTACCTGTGTAACAAACACAATTTGTGCTATAATTTTTAGGTAAAAAAGGATTTTTCAAATCAGAATCAAAGGCAAATTGCAATACTTTCATATTAGCAAAACCGGTTTCCTTTAATAGTGCCTCAACCTCGGGCGTATCTCCGCCTAAATCCTCTGCTATTATTTCGGTGTTTGGAATAAGTGGCTTGATTTCGTCCCAAAAAGCCGCACCAACGCCTTTTTCCCATTTACCGCTTCTTGCGGTTTTTTCGCCAAAGGGAATGGTATAATAATCCGCAAAGGCTCTGAAATGGTCTATTCTAATAACATCGTATAACGATGCTGAATGTATTAGTCGTTTTTTCCACCAAGCATAGCCGGTTTTACGTTGGTAATCCCAATCATAAATAGGATTACCCCAAAGCTGACCGTCCACCGAAAAGATATCCGGTGGAACACCTGCAACTAAAACAGGTGTCATATCTCTGCCAAGTCTAAAATTGTTGGGATTCCCCCAAACATCAGAGCTTTCAAACGAAACATAAAAGGGAATATCACCTATAATTTTTATTCCTTTTTGGTTGGCATAGCTTTTAAGCTCAAAATATTGAGAATAAAATAAAAATTGGGTTATTTCGTAGAACAAAATTTCTTTTTTATGGTTAGCTTCAAAAAGTCTTAATGCATCGGCAAAATGGTATTTATACGGTTCTTCCCAATAAATAAATTCCTTATTGTCTAAGCTATCCTTTATTGCCATAAACAAGCAATAATCTTTTAGCCAAAACTCGTTTTCTTTTTTGAAGGCTAAAAACTGCTTTGAGGAAATATCAAAGCTTTCTGCCGCTTTTTTTAAAAGCGGCAGTTTAAATTTGCGAACCTCATCATAATTTGTATTAATTTCAAAGCTTTTATTTTTAATATCATTTTGGGATAATAGCCCATCAAGTAATAGCTTTTCAATATCGATATAAAGGATTTCTCCTGCAAAGCTGCAAAGAGTGCTATATGGGGAATTTCCTTTTCCAATGGGGCAAAGAGGGAGTAATTGCCAAAGGCTTTGGTTTGTTTGACTCAAAAAATCAACAAACCGAAAAGCTTCTTTACCTAATGAACCAATACCATAATCGCTCGGAAGCGATGAAATAGCAAGCAAAACTCCGCTTTTTCTTTTGCTCCTTAAAAAATTACCCTTTAACAGCACCCGCTGCCACCCCTTTAATTATATATTTTTGTCCTAAAAGATAGAAAACAACCACAGGAATTATTGAAAGCACAAGCAACGCCATCATTGCTCCCATATCAACCGAGCCATAGCCACCCTTTAAATATTGAACTGCTATCGGTATGGTTTTATAATCCTTTCCGATAACTAAATAGGGAAGCAGGTAATCGTTCCAAATCCACATTGAATTGAGAATAGCAATCGTTATTGTGGTTGGTTTAAGGATAGGGAAAACAACTCGCCAAAAAACCTGCAAGGGATTGCAACCGTCTATGGTTGCTGCCTCTTCAATGGTTTTTGGCACTGATTTTATAAAGCCTGTGAAAATAAATGTTGAAAGCCCTGCACCAAAGCCTAAATATATTATAACAATTCCCAAAGGATTATCAAGCATTAAAACATTTGCAGTTTTAGACATTGTGAACATAACCATTTGAAAGGGAACTATCATTGAAAAAACCAAGGCATAATAGAGCAGAGAATTTAAAATATTTTTAACTCTGACGATATACCAAGCGGTCATAGAGGTGAAAATAATAATTGCGAGCACCGAAAAAACGGTTATAAAAAGTGACCAACCAAATGCCGATAAAAAACCCGTGCTATTAATACCAACAATATAATTTTCAAGTCCCGTAAAAGTTTCGGCTGTTGGAAAAACAAATGGTGCAGAGGCAATAGAAAATTTTAATTTAAATGAGTTAATTAAAACTATTATTATGGGGAATAAAAAACCCGCCGCCATTAGCAAAAGAATTAAAAAAGATATAATATTAAACAGTTTATGCTTCAATTAATTTTCCACCTCTTTGTTACGAGTAAATCTTAATTGAGCTAATGCAATAACTGCAACCAGCAAGAAAAATATAACCGCCTTGGCTTGACCAACACCCTCATAGCCTATTCTCGAATAAAAGGTGTTATAGATATTAAGTGCAACCATTTCGGTTTGATTAGAGGGCGCACCTGCTGTTAAGGCTAAATTTTGGTCAAAAAGCTTAAAGGAATTGGTTATGGTTAGAAAAAGGCAAATTGTTATTGAAGGCATAACCGAAGGGATGGTTATTTTTCGCAAAACGGTAAAACCGTTAGCACCGTCAACCTTTGCGGCCTCTAAAATATCTGGTGAAATATTCCCAATTCCCGCAATATATATAATCATCATATAACCTATCATTTGCCAATTCATTAATATAACAAGGCCCCAAAAGCCAAATTCAGATTTAGAGGTTATTGAGTAATTAAAATTATATAAAACACCGTTTATAATAACCTGCCAAATATATCCGAGAACTATTCCGCCTATAAGATTAGGCATAAAAAACACTGTTCTAAAAAGCTTTGTTCCAAAGAGTTCTCGTGTTAACATTAATGCTAAAATAAAAGCGATAACATTAATGGATATAACCGAAACAACAGCAAATCTAATTGTAAACCAAAGGGAATTTAAAAATGATGCATCCTCCGAGAAGGCTTTTATATAGTTGGAAAATCCAACGAAGGAGGCATCGCTAACTGTTCTAAATTCCGTAAAAGAAAGGAAAAAGCCTAAAACAAATGGAATAACAAATGCTATTACAAAGGCGGCGAGGGTTGGCAAAACAAAAATAGGGAAATAGCGTTTTAAAGGGCTTCTAATCAATCTCGTTCACTCTTCCATTTATCAGTTACAATGGTTTTAATCTCATCCCATTTTTTATTACCCTGAACATATTCGAGTAAAGCATTGCCAACCTCTTTTTTGAAGGCCTCGCTTGGAAAACCAGTGAATGCCCAAGGAATGTTTTTAATAGAAGAATCATTCATATAACGAGCAATTTCCTTTGCCAAGGGATCATTAGGGAGTTCGTTTTCACTAAATGTGTTAAAAGGGGTTATAAAGCCTAATTTTTCGGTAACATATTTTTTGCCTGTTTCGCTTGAAAATAGCCATTCGAGAAAGGCAAGAGAAGCATCTTGCTGTTCTTTTGAGGCGTTTTTGTTTATTGCAAAAAAGTTTTCGGTTCCAATGCAAAGACCTTGACCCTTTTCACCCTCTATGCCGGTGTAAATAGGAAGCATTTTTATATCATTTTCAGATACCTTATTACCTTTAACACCTGAAATTTGTGACCAAGCCCAGTTTCCGTTTTGCACCATAGCCGCCTCACCAAGTGCGAATTCTGCCATTGAATCGGCAACTGATTTAGAGCCTAAAAGGGTTTTGGGTGTTACAGAATTATTAATATAAAGGTCAAAAATATTTTCAAAATTCTTTGCATATTTATAAACTACTTTATCTGCATCAAACATTGCGAGAGAAGTATCAATATCCTCGCCCATTTCATTAAATTCATAGTAGAGAGGAATATTTAAAAGATGTGTTTGCCAGCGCCAGTCCTCACCGGTTGATAAAGAGGTTGAAGCAAAAACACCCTTAATTCCAAGTGCCGAAAGATTTGCAGTCATATCCTCAACAATGGTTTTTAAATCTGAAAAGCTTGAAATTTCATCTGCCGAGGAAAGCGGAGATTTTTTGTTCGGAAGCTTAAAATATTTTCTCATAATGGCATCGTTATATATAATGCCATAGCCTTCTACAACATAGGGAACGGCGTAAACTCCGCCTTCCTCTTTAATTGCGAGCGATTTATCGCTCAAAAAGGAATAGAGCTTGCTATCTTTAATGTCAAGACAGTAATCGTCCCAAGCGTCATAACCAACCGGTCCGTTAACCTGGAAAATAGTTGGAGCATCCGATTTTGCTATTTCGGATTTGAGAGTTTGCTCATAGTTATTCGCAGCGGCAGTAACAACCTTAACCTCAACTCCTGTTTCTTCTTGGTATTTTTTAGCCAGTTCCTCATAAACAGAGGCTGATTCGGGCTTAAAATTTAAAAAGTAAACAAGAGATTTGTCTTTACCTCCACATCCTGCTAAGGAAAAGCAGGAAATAATAGAAAGTGCACAAATTAATAATGATAATATTTTTCTTTTCATAGATTTCCTCCGAAAAAATTATTCTTTTATTAATTTGCCACTAAAAAGGAAAAATATTAAAAATAAAGAAAAAAGTATTACGGAATAGAAAATTATGAGGTATTAGTAACAATACAAAAAAAGAAGAGCCTCACACGTGATAAAGCATGTCGAGGCTCATAAGCTTGGCTGGGAAGCTCTTATAGGACTTTTCTGCAAAGCCGCTGTATCTCATCAAGCCGATAGAGGTATACACACCTTTGGTGTGATGATATACGCCGCATTTATGCGGCAATGATATACACGCTAAAGCGTGATGATATACCAAGCCTATCGGCTTGAATAAAAAATCCTTGTTCCTAAGAACAAGGATTTTTGGCTGGGGTGGCAGGATTTGAACCTACGAATGCAGCAGTCAAAGTGCTGTGTCTTACCGCTTGACGACACCCCAATATATCAATTTGAATTTTTTAAAAATACATTCGGTATGCTTTGCATTGCATACCGAATTTGCTGTTGGGGTGGAAGATGGGATTCGAACCCACGGTCTCCAGTGCCACAAACTGGCGCTTTAACCGACTAAGCTACATCCACCATAACGCAAAGACTATTATACCCGTAATGAAAGAGTTTGTCAACAAAAAAATTCATTTAAAGTAAAAAATCTTCAGGTTTATAATTATTAGAAATTTTGCTACCTTGGGGCTCCCGTTTTAATGGGTCATACTTATAGTGGCGGCAGGAATCTTTTCGGTTGGTTATTCCTTTTTTAAGGCATAAAACCTCATCTGAAAATTGGGAGCAGTTTGCGTGTATACAATATTCACAATAGCGAGGAAGCTTTTTATTAAAAACTTTGTTTGCCATTTTATCCGACCCTTTTCTACCTTTTTTTACATCATACCACATCCTCGATAATTTTACAATTATATTTTTCTTTACTGATAGAAAAAATAAAAACAATGATTGTTAAAGCAAGGCATATTGTAAGCAAGGGGGTTGAATAAATGTATTTTGCAGCAAAATTATTTCCAAAGCTTAGTGTAGGCAAAGAAATTTTAAAAATTCTTATAATTAAAAAGGTAATAAGGCAGCTTAAAAACCCATGTGAAAATCTTGTGAGCGCAAAGTGAAAAATATTTATTTTAAAGGCCTTGCATAAAGAAAAAATTTGAAACCAAAGACAAATACCGCCAAAGCCCAATAAAAAGGAAAGAAGATACACATTTTTAGTTAATGTTACCGCATTGGTGATTTCAAAGAGTAAGGAGAGCAACCTTGAAAAATGGTTTGTGTATACCGTTATTATGCTGAAAAATAGAACAAACTTGCATATATTTAGCATAGCCTCGCAGGATTCGCTTACTGATATTACAAAGTTATCGGCAATGTTAAGAGTGGTTTCGGTTTTTGATTTATAGCTTATTGGCTCTTTATTATTAAAATTGGAAAAAATGCATATTAAAAGCGAGGAAATTATATGAGAAAAAAATAGCACCAAGCCTACCGAAGCTGAGTTAAAAATAATTCTTCCAACCGCAGTTATTATAAAAGCGGGGCCTGCGTTTACGCAAAATCCGAGAAGGCGCCGAGCGTTTGATGGACTTAGCTTATCGGCTCTCACTGCGTTATTTATTAGCTTTGCGCCTATTGGATAGCCGCCTATAAAAGATATTAGCATAATTGCAAAGGAGGCACCATCAAGCCCCAAAAGCTTTTTAGTTAAGGGTGAAAGAATATTAAAAATTTCAAAAAAATTGCTGTTAATAATAAAAATAACACAAACACTTATAGGAAACAAAGAGGGAATAAGCACATTACCGCAAAGCAACAATCCATTTTTAATACCCGTTTTTGATAAATCGGGAAATATAAAAAGCAATATGAAAAGCGTTAAAATAAAAATTTGCCCAACAAGATTCGAGAATTTAAATTTCATATTATCACCAATAAACTAATATGCATTTTTAAAAAAGTTAGAATTACCTATTTAAGTGAATTAATTGTTTTTTTTACACATAAAATTAATAATGCATAAAACCAAACAGGAGGGTTTTTTGTTGAGTAAAAAACTTAAAATTGAGGGAAATAGAAAAAAACAAAAATGGCATCTTTTAAGTAGTAATAACGATTTTTTTGAAAATGAAATAATAAATGGTCCAAATGTTCAAATTCTCGGCAACTCTAAAATCATCATAGAGGGATGCTACGGGGTGTTTGAGTATAGAGATACATATCTTAGGTTAAGACTTAAAAAAGGCTCTCTGGTGCTTTGTGGAGAAAATTTTGATATTATTTTTTTCGAAAATAGGGCAATAACGGTTAAAGGAAAAATTTCATCCGTTGAATTTTGTGTTTAGGGGTCTATAATGCTTTGGTTTTTAAGATTTTTGAAAGGATATTTAAGGGTAAGGTTTTTTGGAGATTATTGTGAGGAAATATTAAATATTGCGGCGAGAAACAGAATCACACTTTGGGATACAAGGCTTGTTAAACGGGATATTGAATGTAACATATCACTTGAAAATTTTTCAAAGCTCCATATGTTGCTAAGAGGGAAAGCAATAAGGGTACATATTCTTGAAAAAAAAGGCTTGCCCTTTAAAACTACCAAATATAAAAACAGGGTTGGAATATTTTTAGGCTTTATAATAATGGCGGCAATTCTTTGGGCGTTGTCGCAAAGGGTTTGGATTATTAGTGTAACGGGAAATAAAAAAATACCGGATGATAAAATACTTGCAATATGTGATAAGGTGGGAATAAAAAAGGGAATAAAGAAAAATGAAACCGAGCCAAAGAGAAAAAGGCAAGAGCTTCTTCTTAAAGCCGATGGGCTTTCTTGGGCGGCTATTAATATTGAGGGGTGCAAGCTGACCGTTAATGTTAGTGAAACAAAGAAAAAGGATGGAGTTGAAAGCCCTTGCAACCTCAATGCAAGTGCCGACGGAATAATAAAAAAAATTAATGTTTCTGCGGGAAATTGTTTGGTGAAAAATGGTGATACGGTTAAACGGGGGGATGTTTTAGTTTCTGGCATTTTAGAGTTAGCCGATTCAACTCATTTTGTTAAATCGATTGGAGAAATTATGGCCGAAACAACAAGAAGTGTAACGGTTGAGGGAAGCTTTAATCGTCAAAGTGTTAACCTAACGGGTAAAAACAAAGCAAAATCGGTGCTTGAAATATTTGGCGTTAAAATTCCGCTTTATTTAGGCAAGGAATATAGAGAATATACTTCGGAATTAAAGGCTAAAAATTTAACGCTTTTTGAAACTGAGCTTCCCATAACGCTATACAGTAGAAAATTTAGTTTTATTGAAAGACAAAATGTAACAGTAAATGAGAAAAAGCTAAAAGAGGAATTAAATCAAAAGGTTGAGGATTATTTAAAAAGTGAGGGCGTGCAAGAATATAATGTTATAAATCAAAGCTATAAGCAAACAGATGAGGGGATTTGCTTAACGGTTATAGTGAAGGCAATGGAAAATATTGCAAAACCGCAGCTTATAATTATAGAAAAAGAAAATCCCTAAAAAATCAGGGATTTTCTTTGTTATTTGAATAATTCTAATTTTGAGTTTAAAATTGCAGTCCTTATAACCGAATAAAATGAAGGTTTTAAACCTGCCGATTCAAAAAATGCTGACATAACAAGCGAAGGGTTAAGATTATCCTCATTTCCAGCAACAAGAATGAGTTTTAGAATATTATCATTTATTTCAAAGCCTTTGATTTTTGGAACAATATCAATTTCTTTGAATCTTCCTTTTTTTCCTTTTTTAAGACATATTATGCTATCCCGGTTTAAAAAATCGGTTAACTGTGTTATATCGATATTATTAAACGCAAGTTCATATTCGGCAAAAGCAATTTCCTTCATATCAGAAGTGGGGGTTTGAACATCGAAAAAGTCTATATCCTCAACCGATACGGAGCGAAGAGCATTAAGACAGTCGCTATTACTAAAACTATCATCAGTAATTTTAATATCAACAATTTCATAATTTCCCTCAAAGCCTAATGATAGAGGAACTGCAAAGTTCATATAAATATGTTGGTTAAAGCCCTCGGTATACCAAACCGGTATTTTTGATTTAGCAATAAGGCGGGACATAAATCTCGTCATATCGAGGTGGGATATAAATTTCATTCTGCCCTTTTTCTTATAAAAAATTCTAACGTTTCTCAAAGCAAACACCCTCCCCAAAGCAAGCAGCACCACAATTTGAGCATTTTTCTCGGCAGTTTGGCGTTGTTTTTTGCTCGTGTGCAATTTCGTTTTCTTTTATTAGGAATTCCTTGGTAACGCCAAAATCAAGATGCTCCCAAGGTGTAATTTCCGAGTACGCGCGCTGTCTATTAGCGTAAAACTGTGGGTTAAGCTCCAATTCTTCAAAGGCTTCGAGCCATTTCTCATATTGAAAACATTCGTTCCAGCTATCGAATTTGCAACCCTTTAACCAAGCTCTTTCAATAACAGCGCTTAAGCGGCGGTCACCCCTTGCTAAAACGCCTTCTAAGAAACTGGTTGGCGAATCATGGTAGCTGAGCGAAATCTTTTTGGTTGTGATAGATGCCTTTAAAAGCTCCTGCCTTCTGCGAATTTCAGCTTCGGTTATTTGTGGCTCAAACTGGAAAGGTGTAAATGGCTTTGGAACAAAGGTTGAAACGCTTATAGAAACCGAAACCGATTTACCTTTCGGCTTTGTTGGCAAAGAGTAATAAAGGTCAACGATTTTTTGACCTAATTCGGCAATACCCTTAATATCATCGTCAGTTTCGGTAGGCAAGCCTATCATAAAGTAAAGCTTAACAGAGGTGTAACCACCATTAAAGGCGGTTTCGCAGGTTGATAATATTTCTTGCTCGGTAATGTTTTTGTTGATAACATCACGCAGTCTTTGAGTCCCTGCCTCGGGTGCAAAGGTTAAACCGCTTTTTCTAATATGACTGATTTTATCAAGTAGCTCATCCGAAAAATTATCAATTCTAAGTGAGGGTAGTGCAAGGCTAATGTGTGATTTTTCGGTCCAATCAAGCATCTTGTTTAGCAAAGGCTCGATTTTTCGGTAGTCACTCGTGCTTAAAGAGGAAAGGGAAATTTCATCATACCCTGTGTTTTCGCAAAGACATTTTGTTTGCTTGTTAATAGTGTCAACACTTTTTTCTCTAACAGGGCGATAGATAAATCCCGCTTGACAAAAACGACAGCCTCTAATACAGCCTCTAAAAATTTCTCCTATGGCTCGGTCATGAACAATTTCGATAAACGGAACAACAAAGGTTTCGGGAAAATGGGAATTATCGAGATTTTTAATAATTCTTTTCTTAATTTTTGAGGGGGCCGAAGGCTCATTTTTGATATTTGTTATCTTTCCTTCATTATCATAAGAAATATTATAAAGGCTTGGAACATAAACACCCTCAATTTTAGCAGCATCTTTTAAAAATTCGGTTTTGGTAGAGCCTTTTTTCTTATGCTCTTTGTAAAGGCTTATGAGCTCTAAATCAACCTCTTCGCCCTCACCTAAGAAGAAAATATCAATAAAATCTGCTAATGGCTCGGGGTTGCAGGCACAAGGACCTCCCACAACAATAATAGGGAATAAAGAGTCACGCTGGTTTGATTTTAATGGGATTCCCGCCAAATCGAGCATATTAAGAACATTGGTATAGGACATTTCATATTGCAAGGTAAATCCAATAATATCAAACTCTTTAATTGGGTCACGGCTTTCTAATGCAAAAAGAGGGATATTTTCTTTTCTCATAACCTCTTCAAAATCGCTCCAAGGAGCAAAAACTCGCTCGCACCAAATATCATTTTGGGCGTTAAACTGTGAATAGAGAATTTTCATTCCAAGGTGAGACATGCCAATTTCATAGGTATCGGGAAAGCAAAAGGCAAAACGAACATCAACAGCCGTTTTATCCTTAACAATGCTGCCTAATTCTCCGCCTGAATATCTGCCCGGTTTTTGCACCGAAAGTAAAAGCTCTTCGAATTTTTTGTTATCCATCTTAAAATTCCTTTTATAATATTTTAACCTTAAAAATTATACCAAACTTTCATTGTCTTTTCAAGGCTTGTTATAGCAAATAATATTTACTTTTTTTATTGGCTATGGTATTATAATAGTAAGATGTAATATAAGAGGAACGGAGAAATTCTTAAATGATTAAGGTTAAATTTAAAAAATTAAACGAGAAAGCAGTAGCTCCCACTTACGGCACAGAATTTTCCGCCGGTGCCGACCTTTATGCTTGCGAAGCAGGAGAGGTAACGATTAAGGCAGGGGAAACAAGGCTTATTCACACAGGTTTATCATTGGAAATTCCCGAGGGCTATGCGGGTCTTATATATGCGAGAAGTGGAATAGCAACTAAAAGGGGATTAGCACCCGCTAATAAGGTTGGAGTTATTGATAGCGATTATAGAGGAGAGATTATGGTTTCTCTTTTTAATCATTCAGATAAAGCTCAAACCATTGCAGATGGCGAGAGGATAGCACAGCTTGTTATAACCCCGTTTTTAAAGGTGGAATATTGTCAAACCGAAAACCTTTCTAATACAGAGCGTGGCGAAGGCGGTTTCGGCTCAACAGGGAAAAAATAAGGCATTTATCAAATTAAAAGGGCTTGAGGATTTTCCTCGAGCCCTTTTAAATCAGAAGCTTGTTAAATTAATTGATATCTTTTTAATTTTAATTGGTTTATTGTATTTTTTCGCATATTCAATCATAGATTTTGTACCCTTGCTTTTACCGTCCCAAAAGCAGATTATGTAATCACTCACTATTGCCATTTGTTCATTTCGTTTTGGTCCTGCACTTTTTCCGAATCTTTTCCAATCAGCAGGGTATTTTTCGAGCTTAAACCCGTTTTCCTTTGCATACCTTTCACCAATAGCATCGGCGCCGCTTGCGCCGCCTGAAACAATAATAATATTATTTTCTTTTTTAATATTTGATAAGCAATAATCAATATAAATTTTAGCTTCATCATAATTATTATAATATCTACATCCAGCAATAACGACTCGTTTAATCATAAAATCACGCTTCCTTTTCATCAAATACAACCTATTTCAGATTAAAAATCAATAACCTTATTTAGATTAAACTAAAATTGTTAATATAGTTTAGTCGGAGGGTTTATTATGTATAAAAGAATTCGTGATTTAAGAGAAGATAGGGATATGAATCAAACTGATATTGCTAAAATTTTGGGAATGTCACAAACGGGATATTCTAAATATGAAACCGGCGAAAATGATATACCTACCGCTATATTAATAAAATTGGCTAATTTTTATAATACTAGTATTGATTATCTGCTTGGTCAAACCGATAGTAAAGAGCGTTATACTAAAAAATAATAAATAA
>JAZSLI010000052.1:0-8493 GCA_045535295.1 Acutalibacteraceae bacterium
GCGGTAAGCCAAAGCATATCTTTTATCTATTTGTTAATTATTCTTTCTTCTTTTAGGTGAGCGTTAACTCGCCGATTAATATTTTTAACTATTATTTATATATAACTAAAAATATTTTAAGTGGGCCTTTTGGCAAATCGGGCAAACAATATCACCCTCTTGTGTGAGGTCGGTGATGTTTCGGTAAAAAAGTCTACCCTCAAGATATTTGTCATAAAGATCGGCGTTGTGCGTTGAATCAAAATCATTTGTAACAAATTGAGAATAACGATTTTTAATAGTTGTTGCAAAGTATGTATCGCCTGTTTCTGAACAAATAGATTTTAAAATGCGGGTTCTGCAATTGTCACATTCGTAAAGAGCCTCATTTTCTCCTGTTTGCAGGTTTCTCGAAAGAGGCTGAGAGCAGAAAGGGCAGTCGCTATGGGTTTGGTCAGAATATATCATACCTTTAAGAACGAGTTGTTGAATTCTGCGGAAAGATTCAATATCAAAAAGGCTTAGCACAAGGGTGCTTTTTTCACCTTTTTCGGTATCGCAAAACCAAACCTCGTCAGCAATTTTTTTGAAAGTTTTAGAGGCTTTTTGCTTTTCGGTTGCAGAAAGCTGCGTGCACACAAAAAAAATTTTATATTCCGTATCTTTTTTAAAGCAAAATTCAATTCCCTCGATATTATCCGCAGAGAAATTTTTTAAGCTTAATTTCCAGTCTTTAAAGGTGGCAGTTGCGCTAAGCTTGAAAAAATCAAGGGGCTTTGCGCTTTCAAAAATAAAATTAAAATGACCCACAGCAAAAAGAGATAGCAAGGTGCAAAAAACAGGATAACTTTTATTTGATTCTTGTACTTGGTCAGGCGTGTAAATAGCAGTATCAACATTTTGCTCAGAAAACCATTTAAGCAAGCGATAAACCTGATTATAATCCTTATGCATACGGAAAACCATAGTCTTTTTAAGCGAATATTTGCTTATATGCTTCCTGCACTGCGTATAGACAGGGCGAGAAAGCCTTGCACTGAGCACACTTTTTATAAATAAAATCTTATTTATACAACGTTCGCAAATGGGTCGATATTTATCATAGTCCCTAACATAACCGATATGTAGCTTTCCTACTGCGAGGAAATAAGAGGGATGGTTATCCCTTTCAAGTAAATTAACCTTTAAATTTCGGCTTGTAAAAAGAATATTATGTAAGATGCGTAAATTCCTATTAATTAAGCCAAGGATTATATCTATTGTATAGGCAAAGCCAATATTTTCATATATAACATAATCATCTTTATGTTTAACAGTTAGCAATTTTTTTGGTGTTATGCTATTTGCGGTAACTTCTCCCCATTGTTCACTGTGCATTGCAGTATGTATAATTGTGCGGTTATTAATAACTCGTACGGATTCAACCGGTAAAACCTCGTCTAAATCCATTAGTCTTGTTATTGGCCGTGTGAATATTCGTTTTATTGCAGGCAAGCAGGCAACAATTTTATCAAGTGTCTTTTCTAATGCTATAAAATCATAATCCTCTCGCAATGCAAAAAGATTAAGATTATGCATTGTATAATAGTCAAATTTAGAATATTCGATTTTATTGTATTTTTCGGCAAATTTAAGCACAGCATCGTATTCGTCCTCAAAATTTGCAGAATATATATTGTTAAGCAAAGCAGGAGACATAATTAATCCTCGTTAAGTTTTAAAATGAATTCACTACATTTCTTTAAATTGCGTTTCTGGAATTCGAGTGCCAATTGTTCCTTGTTTTCGATACTCTTGAATTCAAGCTTGCTTACGATTTTGCTTAATAAAATTCTTTCCAATGCTTCGTTTTCCACCGCTTGAGAGGGTTCAAAGCAAGCGCAGTAAATGCTTACAAATGCCTCAATTTGATTTGCAATACGGTTACCAAAGGAAATATTATAAGGAGCAAGCAAAGTCTCAACCTCTTTAACAAGGGGGTTGCTGTTAATATCAAAGCGAACTTTTTGTTTTGCTTCATCTAACAGGGAAATGAAAGTATTGGTTGAAATGTATTGCTGAGAAATGGGTTGCTGGAAAGAAACAACCTTTGGTGCACGCTTATTGAAATTCATTGTGTGGGCACGGTCGTAAACCTTATCACTAATTTCAAAGGTGCTTTCATCACGGTTTGCAGTTCCTATAAACCAAATATTATTAGGAATTTCGATTGTGTGTCCATCAGTTAAAGCGGAGTATGGATAAAGCTCATCCTCTTCTGTACGGAATAAACCGACATTTAGTAGCTTAATAGCACGCTTGTCTTCTTCGTTTTCCATAAGAGAAAGAAAATCTGAAAAATAATATTCAATACGACTAAGGTTCATTTCGTCAAGCACAATAAAGGTGATGAATTCGGGGTTAAGCTTTGCTTTGTAAAGCGCTTGCGTGAATTTTTTTGGTGTGTAGGTGCGGCTAAATTCGTTGTAATAGCCTAAAAGCTCATTTTTGTCTCTCCAAGAGGATTCGACCTCGATTATATCGCAGTTACCAAAAATCGCCTCAGCAAAAATTTTTGGTAGGCTTGTTTTACCGGTACCGCTCATACCTTGTAAAATTGTAAGGCGGGTGGCACCTAAACCGGCTATAAATGTAGCAATATCCTCAGGTGTGTAGGAAAGGTGTAAGCGAGAGTCACGGGCATAATTAACCACGAAGTTTACGATATTTGAAAGAGAAGGAGAAGCGAACGATAAAGCTTTTGCGTTTGAAAGACGTTGTTCAAAAAAATCTGCCTTAAAATCAAGCTCCGCAAATGCAGGACAGGGATTAGCAATAGAAGCTTCGGGAAGCGAAGCACTTGTTGAGTTTGAAACGGAGGTTCTTGATATGGCGGGCGACCTATGGTGTGAGCGAACGGGAATATCATCAAGTGCCGCTTTTGAATAAGGTTTTCTGATAATTACAGCCAAAACAACTGCCATAGCCGCAAGGAAGAAGTAATAAGCAGTGCTTTTTACGGTGAAAACAAATTTTAATGTATTTGAAGGCAAAAATAATTTTATCCATTCGAGCATCATATCCTGATTCATTGCTTGAACCATTTCATAATATTTGCCGCAAAGACCGATAATCAAACAAAAAACCGAGCCAAAGATAATTTCGAAAAGTGTTATTTTGTAAAATAGCTTAGAACGGCTTATAAAGGCTGTTAATGAGGCGATAGCAAAGCAAATAATAATTGTTAGAATGGCAAACAAAAGGAAAGCCACTAATTGAAAGCCCGAAGAAACAGGCTCAGCAGAGAAGAGAATATCATATCCGTTGAGATAAATCGAGGTTTTTGCAGGCTCAGTGAAATTAACCTCTAAAATATCGGAAAGACTGGAAATAATGGTTATTGCAGAAATTACAAGGCCATAAAATAGGAGTTCGATTTTCGCTATCGAAAAAGGCTTGTTAAAGGTTTGTTCTTGGGGTAAAAGCCCCTTAGAAAGCAAAGAGAGAACGAGCAAAACAACCAGCATTAGTATAAAAGGAACATAATTGTTATTAACGTTAAAACGAAATTCTTCTGAATAAATATTCAGAAATGAGCAGTAGCCAATACTTGATAAAAAATATGCGGCGGTTGTAAGGGTGCAAGTAATACAAACGGGCCAAACACAGTCAATAATCTGTTTGCCGGACACAAGGTGTATAATGCTTTTTAGTAAAAAAGCAAATCCAATTGAAAACAAAAGCAATAAAGCAGAGAAGATAATAATATTATCCACGTCACCCTGGCTTGGCAAAAACACATTGATTGGTGAAAAGGTGTGAATAGTTGGATTTGGTGACAAATCGGCTATTGATTTATATGAATAAAAGGGCGTGAAAAACAGTGAGGAGGTAATTAGCATACTTATAATGCCTATACCTAAAATGATGTATTCACGGATGTTTTCCGGTAATTTTACTGCAATAGTATTAAAACCGCTGTTTGTTTTTGAATTATTTTGATTTTGCATTGAGATTACCCCCTAAAAAGTGAAACGCAATCAATAGGGCAAAGGGTTAAAAGTGTTTTTTGCCAAATTATGATTTTGTTGTGTTGATTATAACATATTCTTCCAATTTACACAATATAGGTTACAAAGATTTAATATTTTAGGCTTGCTAATAAAAAACCGCCCCTTTCGAGACGGTTTTTGGCGTTCCCGAGAGGATTCGAACCTCCGACCTACCGCTTAGGAGGCGGTCGCTCTATCCGGCTGAGCTACGGAAACATCTTTCATACATATTACCTTGCTAAGTTATGTTATCACAACAAATCCGAAAAGTCAATAATTATTTAGCGTAAATAACGCCCCTTAGTGCAGTCATCTAAGGGGCGCCGGATTATATTTTCTTTTTAAGCTTTTCCTGCAATTTTCTCATTTGCATTTAATATTTTTGATTTTGCCATTTCTTTTTCCTGCCATAATTCCGACTAACGAGTGCTAAAGCTCCGATTATGCCTACCTAAACGGTTAAGACCCTCTTACCCGAACTCCCCTTATCGTGCCTAAAACCAAAGCCGTAAAACTGTTTTTTCCGTTTTAATTGCCTTCGAAAAATACATTAAAACAACAGTTGTTTCTTTATTGCAAATAAAGTATAATATACTAAATGACAAAAAATAATGATCAATTTCCCGTCAAGTGTTGAGATAATTAAGAAAAATATGAACACGAAGAATAATAAACGCAAAAGCTTTTCGGGAACCGCTCTGTTAATTATCATTTTAAGTTTTCAAAAGCGGAATTACAGCCGTAATTAAAATATGGCTGGCGAACGGCTTCAAGGAAACCCCGGAAGAAATCTATGAAGTAGTCCGAGGCGAATACCGAGGGCAGAAATATTAAAGAGGTAAAAAATGCAAAAAACAGCTTCTAAAGACATACTCACGGCGGCAAGGTCCGCCTTTCCCCACACTATTCCGATTATGGCAGGCTTCTGTTTTCTCGGTATGACCTACGGAATTTATATGAATATATCGGGCTTTAGCTTCGTGTATCCGATGCTGATGAGCCTTACAATCTTCGGCGGGTCCCTTGAATTTATGGCGGTATCAATGCTATTGTCGGCGTTTGCGCCCCTTCAAACCCTTATGGTTGCCCTGATGATTCAAATAAGGCATATCTTTTACGGTATTGCAATGTTGAATAAGTATAAGGGAACAGGCAAGAAAAAGTGGTACTTGATTTTCGGAATGTGCGACGAGACCTTCTCTGTAAATTGTTCAGCAGAGATACCCGAAGATGTTGACAAAGGTTGGTTTATGTTCTTTGTCACCCTGTTTAACCAAATTTACTGGGTTTTCGGCGCCACACTCGGCGGAGCTCTCGGCTCGCTAATCACCTTTAATACTGAAGGGCTCGACTTTGTTATGACCGCAATGTTTGTGGTGATTTTCCTTGACCAGTGGCTTAAAGAGAAAAAGCACTATACCGCACTTATCGGCGTGACAGCCTCGGCAGTATGTCTGCTTATTTTCGGTGCGGAGTCCTTTATGATTCCTACTATGCTTTGTATTCTATTTCTATTAACAGCACTTAGAAAGCCCATTGAGAAAGGGGGATTCCCTGAATGACGGTAACACAGCAGATTATCACAATAGCCCTTTGCGTTTTGGGCACAATGGCCACAAGATTTTTGCCCTTTCTTGTTTTTTCGGGGGATAAGCCAACCCCTAAATACATACAGTACTTAGGAAAAGCCCTGCCTGCAGCGATTTTCGGAATGTTGGTGGTATACTGCCTTAAAAATGTAAGTATACTTACAGGCTCTCACGGCATACCTGAACTTATTTCCATAGTATTGGTTGTGGCATTACATTTATGGAAACGGCAAATGCTCCTTTCAATAGCAGGGGGAACGGTTTGCTATATGCTGCTTATTCAATTTGTTTTTTAACAACTTTTTTATGTGTCTAATGTCTAAAATCTAACATCTAAAACGGCCCGCGTTCCCGACCGTTCATCTCGTATTAAACAACCGCCCCACTAATCACAAGTGAGACGGTTGTTTTACACTTTATTTTATTTCATTAATATCATACGGTGTGGTTTGATATACAAAATAATTAAGCCAGTTTGAATAAAGCAGATTTGCGTGAGACCGCCAGGTGACAAGGGGCGGATTTTCGGGGTTGTCGTCGGGGAAATAGTTTTTCGGAATGTCGATAGGTTTGCCCTCGCTTTTATCACGGAAATACTCAGCAGCAAGGGTGCCTGCGTCATATTCCGAATGCCCCGTTATGAAAATCTGTCTTCCCTTTTCGGTCATAGCGGCGTACACACCAGTTTCCTCGGATGATGCTAAAATTCTAAGCTCTGGTACAGACTTTATATCCTCTGTCTTAATGGTGGTGTGGCGGGACTGAGGTACCATAAAGGTATCGTCAAAGCCTCTAAGCAGTATTGACCGCTTATAATCAGCCGTGGTCGGGAAAACCCCGAACAGCTTTTTATTAAGCGGATGTTTCTTTACACCGAAATGGTAGTAAAGCCCTGCCTGAGCGCCCCAGCAGATATGGAAGGTGCTGTGAACATGGGTCTTGCTCCACTCCATTATCTCGCAAAGCTCATCCCAATACTCCACCTCTTCAAATTCCAGCTGTTCAACCGGCGCACCCGTTATTATCATACCGTCAAAGGTGCGGTTTTTTACATCTTGGAATGTCTTGTAAAAGGTGAAAAGATGCTCTGCCGAGGTGTTTTTTGACCTATGGCTCTTGGTGTGTATAAGCTCTAAATCCACCTGCAAGGGCGAGTTGCCGAGAAGACGGGACAACTGGGTCTCGGTCTCAATCTTTTTAGGCATTAAGTTTAAAAGCAGTATTTTAAGGGGACGGATATCCTGGGTTATGGCCCGAGTTTCGGTCATAACAAAGATATTTTCGTCATTTAAAGTTTTTACTGCGGGTAAATCGTTTGGTATTTTAATAGGCATAGCAAAACCTACCTTTATTTAGGCTGACGAGAGTCGAACCCGTCACGCCTGACAAATATTAATTTTCCGTTTTTTCTTGTCTCATCACTTGTAATACATCAGCCTTACAAAAATGAACGCAAGAAAGATAGTAAAAGGCGGCGAGCGAAACCGTAATGGGTTCGACTTTCGTCAGCCTACAATCGCCTGCTTAATATCAGCTATTAAGTCTTCCGCACTTTCCAGTCCGCAGGAAAGCCTTACAAGGTCTGACGGCACTCCCGCCGCAGTAAGCTCCTCCTCGGTCATCTGGCGGTGGGTAGAGCTTGCAGGGTGCAGACAGCAGGTGCGAGCGTCGGCAACGTGGGTCTCAATAGCGGCGATTTTAAGGTTTTTCATAAAGGCTTCCGCCGCCTTCCTGCCGCCCTTTAAGCCGAAGCTTACAACCCCCGTTGTGCCGTTCGGCATATATTTTTGAGCTTCCTTGTAGTATTTATCTCCCTCTAAACCGGGGTATACAACATAGGCAATTCTATCGTCTTCATTAAGTGCCTTTGCGACCGCAAGAGCATTTTCGCAATGTCTCGCCATTCTTACATGCAGGCTTTCAAGTCCCAAGTTCAGAATAAATGCGTTCTGGGGTGACTGTACCGAGCCGAAATCACGCATAAGCTGAACGGTAGCCTTTGTGATATATGCACCCTCTATTCCAAAACGCTCGGTATAGGTGACGCCGTGATAGCTGTCATCAGGGGTGCAAAGGCCCGGATACTTTTCGGGATACTTTGTCCAATCAAACCTGCCCGAATCGACAATACAGCCGCCAACCGCCGCACCGTGACCATCCATATACTTTGTGGTGGAGTGGGTTACAATATCCGCTCCCCACTCAAAAGGACGGCAGTTTACAGGGGTGGCAAATGTATTGTCCACAATAAGCGGAACACCGTGTTCATGCGCCGCAGAAGCAAACTTTTCAAAATCAAGAACAGTAAGGGCAGGGTTAGCGATGGTCTCACCGAAGACCGCCTTAGTATTAGGCCTGAAAGCGGCGTCAAGCTCCTCTTTGGTGCAGTCAGGGGAAACGAAAGTGAAATCAATGCCCATTCTCTTCATTGTAACGGCGAAAAGATTATATGTGCCGCCGTAAATGGTGGAAGAGGAAACTATGTGGTCCCCACAAGAGGCAATGTTAAATATCGCATAGAATGATGCCGCCTGACCTGACGAGGTGAGCATAGCGGCGGTGCCGCCCTCTAACTCACAGATTTTAGCCGCCACGGTATCACAGGTGGGGTTTTGCAGGCGTGAGTAAAAATATCCACTTGCCTCCAAATCAAAAAGCTTTCCCATATCCTCGCTGGTAGCGTATTTAAAGGTGGTGCTTTGGATTATCGGTATTTGTCTCGGCTCGCCGTTACCGGGATTGTATCCGCCCTGAACGCAAACGGTGTCCCTATTCCAGTTTTTCATATGCTAATCTCTCCGTAAATATTATTCATCTTTTGCCGTTACGGCTATTGACAGCTCGCACAGCTGTTTTTCATCAACCTCTGCGGGTGCGCCCGACATAAGCTCCGA
>JAZSLI010000011.1:0-8500 GCA_045535295.1 Acutalibacteraceae bacterium
GCGAAGATTGGGAAAACCTTGGCAATAATAACGGCGTTGTTATCAGCAATAAGGGTTCAATCAAGGTTAATGGCGCAGAAAAGAACTAATTCGTAATTTTCCCCACTTCCTCCCGCAAGGGAGGAGTGAGGTTAAATTAAGTGATTCATATTAAAATCAAGGCTGTTCCGAGTGCAGTTGCTTGATGATATGAATTTCTAAATCACTCGAAAAAAATAATTATTAATTTTTAAGGAGATTGATTCCAATGAGAAAAAATAACCGTAAAGGATTTACAATTACCGAACTCGTTATCGTAATTGCTGTTATCGCAATTCTCGCTGCAGTTCTCATTCCTACATTCACATCTATTATCAACAAGGCTAACGATTCTGCTGACCTTCAGGAAGCTCGCGCAACTTACACAGAATGGATGGCTCTCCACGACTACACAAAAGGCGCTCCTGCAACTGATGTAATCGTTAAGGTTGACGATGATTCTTTCTTAATCGTTGATGACGGAAAGATGGATGACGAAGTTTACACATCTTATGATGCAGCTACTGATGCTCTTGATCCTGCAACAGGCTATGAATGGCCCGCTACAGCTGATGTTGGTGTAAATGAACAGGTTGTTGCTGCTCCGTAATCGATAGCTATTAACTGATACATAGTATCACAATTTTATAACACTCGGAAAACCGTGGGCACCGCAACTCCTCTTGGGGTGTTGCGGTGCTTTTCCTATATCCTTGCATAAACATACACTCTCCCACAAAGAGAGATCTTATCGCAGGAATACCTGAAGAATTTGCAAAGGTATTCTGTAAATCATTCTTAAATAACTTCTTAAATTTTATCCATAATGATAATCAAACTATTGCAAAATAATTTGAATATTATATAATTAAACTTAGTACATTTTTGATGAAAGGACTGACCAAAATGAAATCCACTTGCAGATATCAAAGAGCAAGAGGTGCAACATTGTCCGAATTATGTGTCGTAATTGCTGTCATTGCTATTGTTTCCGTTTCGGTTGTGTCCTTTACAGCGCTTGCAAGTGCTATAACAAAAACAAGTGCCAAAAAAGAGGTTGTGGCAGAAAGAATCGACCTTGTTGAAAATTTGGTTGAGGATTGGATTGAAAATGCTATAACAAAAAATGCAACCGAATTAAAAGCACAGACTAACAAGCTTGTTGCCACGATTGATGATAAACAACAAATACTTTCATTCTCGAATAACAAAGTTATTGCTTCTTTTTTGGAAGACAATGAGGTTAATCTTGCCGCAAATGAAATCATACAAATTGAATTTGAAGAAATGCGAAATGATAGCGATGTAATCTTCTTTTGTACCATCACATACGTTTATGAAAATTTTAGAAAAGAAGAAATCAAAAGCACCTATACATTTTGTGTGAACACTCGTTTAGACGATGTTGTCTAGTGGGGTGACAGAATGAAAAAGAAACGAAATAATCTCAAAACTAAAAAGGGCGTAACCATTATTGAAGTTGTGATTGCCCTTGTTCTTATCGGTGTTATCATGGCATCGGCTATTAGTGTTATTATGATGTCCGTTCAAGTTGAAAACAATTCTTCTGCCGCAGTTCTACTTCAAACATCGGCGGAGAACATTCTTGAATGTTTCCGTTTTGCCAAAACAGAAGAAGAATTTGTTCAAGCCGTTTCAAAATGTGGCAATTACCAAACATCAGGAGATGGTAGTTTGTTTCTACTCGGAACAGATCTCGTCATAACGATTAAATCTGATTTCACCGAGAATAAACTTGAATTTTATGCTACAAATTCCAAAGGCGATGAAATATATTCCTTTAACTATTCTAAAAAAGTCAAATCATCACAAACCGATATTGGCACAGGTGAAGACTCTGTAACGGAAGGAGAGAGCGCCTGATGAAAAACAATGTATTTTCTCTTAAAAATAAAAATCGTTGTAAGGGTGCTGCAATAGAGCTTGCAATATCTCTGCTTATTATAACCTTTTCACTTTCGTTCTTAATTCTTACAACCTCCTACCTTGCACATATAAGACAGGTAAAAGCCGAAAAAAAACTTGAAAATCAGGTTTTTTTTGAGCAAATGGGTGAAGACTTTATTAATGGTGTCAAGACCGGAACGGGTACAAGTTGGACAAACAATTATCCTGAACATGACATAACCGTTAATCAACTTAAACTTTCTGTTAGAGAAAAGGGCGAAGAAGAAATTTTGTTCGAAGCCGAGTTAGAAGATAACGGTGATGGCACCTATAACATTATTAAATGGAAGAAAAATTGAAGGGAGTACATACATAAATGGCTGAAATCACCATTCCTGCCGTAGTTTCAATTGATACCCATTCAGAAACCGTTCATTTCTACACTATTTCTGAAAATAGCAAGGTTAATCATATTATTGGAAATTACCATGCTTGTCCGTTTGACGAGGAATTTTATTCTAAGCTTGACAGGATGATCAAAGCATATAAACAAAAAAGACCGACCGCCGAATTTTCAAAGGTTTCGGTCCTTTTGCCCGATCATGTTTTTCTAATCGACACCTTCAACATCCCAAATCTTGGCAGAAAGGCAATTGACCGTTCGCTCGAGCTGGCTGTTGAAACGATCTATAAGGATAAGAATGAGATAGATTACCGAACCTACCCTCTTGCATTCAATAAGCAACTTGCAACCTTTGGTATTGTCGGTGTGAACAAAGAGGTTATCGGTCGTATCAATGAGATTTTTTCTCAAAACGAAATTTCGGTTCAAAATATCACCTTTGCTGTAAATGCAATGGTTGACGGTGCAATAGCTATAAACCAAAAGCTTAAAAATGCAAACTTCCTTCTTTTAGACATTAAGGAGGAATCAACAAGCTTTGCCTTTGTCAACAAGGGCAAAACTGTCGGCTATTACAGATTACCTTTCGGTTATTCAATGCTTTCCGAATCACATATTGTTTCCGAAGATGTTTTGTTCGATCATTCTTCGGGTGATCTGTTGGTTCTCAATGCCAAGGAAAAGGCAAAGGCAAAGCAACTTACAACTATGGATGAAGAAGTTATTTTCAATCCCGATGTTGAAGATGCAATGTCAAATGAGAGTGAACAGCAAAGTGTTTTTGATACGGATGCTTCCTTCTCAAACCGCAAGGTAGCACGCAAGCTTCCCAAATTTATGCTTCGTGAAACCCCGACCGATAGGGAAGGTTTTGTATATGAAAACTTCCGGATTTTTATCAAGTGGGCACTTGATCTTATCGCAGGAAATACAGATATAACCGAGCTCGGCGCAGTTGAAAATGTTTATGTCAATATGCCGAATGAATATGCATTCCTTTATGAGAAAATTAACGCTGAAGCTGAGGAAAATAAGGTTAGCTTCAAACCGCTTTCAACGGGTAAACAGTCGGAAGAAAAGGTAAAGAATCTTGAGCTTTTTGGCGGAACCTATGTAAAGCAATTCAACACAATAAACAACTTTTAATTGGAGATAAAAAATGACAGTAGAACAGTTTACAATGCTTTGTGTCTACATTCTCACAGGTCTTTTTGGACTTTGCGTCGGCAGTTTTTTGAATGTTGTTATTTATCGGTTGCCTAACGGGATGAGTTTATCAAAGCCTGCCTCCCATTGCACACAATGTAACTATGCACTTAAATGGTATGATAATATACCGGTTCTTTCTTATATTTTTCTTGGGGGACGTTGCCGCAAATGTAAGGTGCAAATTTCTCCGAGATATATTCTAGTTGAAATTTCCAATGCCTTTTTTTGGCTCTTGTCGGTCTTTATTTTTTGGAATGAAAGCATACCTTATGCAGTTATGACGGCAATCGTTTCTTCGGTGCTCATCTGCATTTTCTATATTGACCTTGAGCATATGCTCATTTTTAACCGCTTCACAATTTTAGTTGCTCTTGGCGGTTTTTTGGGAATCTATTCAGATGCCTTCACCAAATGGTACGACCATCTTATAGGTGCCGCAGTTGGCGGACTTTTGTTCTTTGCTTTATATTATGGTTGTATTTTGTTTTTAAAAAAAGAAGGCCTTGGCTTTGGCGATGTTAAATATGCCGCAGCAGCAGGTTTTCTTCTTGGGTGGCAGAAGTTTATTCTCGCCATTCTCATTGCCTCTATTGCCGGTGCAATTGTGATGACGATTTTAAACCGAGCCAAAAATTCCGAAAAAGGAACAGAACATCCTTTTGGACCTTATCTTGCCACCGGAACGCTGGTTTCCTTATTTTTCGGAAATCAAATAATTGAGTGGTATATGGAACTTTTACTTAGCCAAAGCATTTAAACTGGAATCAGATTTTGAAACAAGTATTTTTTGCTTTGCTTTGTTAAAATACTCGTAAATCCGTTAGGATTTACTGTGTTTTGTGCCTCGCACATCAAAAAATTCTTTATTTACAAAATTCTGCGACCTTTAAGGCTGGTTCGGCTTTAAATGTTTTGGCTAATCAAATCGCATAGAAAGGGAAACACCTAAATGCAAAAATATAAATATGTTGCATATAATCTTCAAAAGCATAAAATCAAGGGAATTTTCATAGCAAACGATGAGCATGACCTTGAAATACAACTTGCAAAACAAAGTTTGTATCTTGTTTCGGCAAAGCCATATTCAGGCGGGACCCCATCGGCATTTTTTACCCTTGGTACCGGGAAGGTCCCAACGGGTGAACTCACAACGTTTTGCCGACAGTTTGCAATTATGCTTAACACAAACATTCCGATTCTTGACTGTCTGGATATTCTTAAAAATCAGTCCTATTCAACCTATTTTAAGAATATTCTTGAAGTTATTTATGAAGATGTTCGGGGCGGTATGCTGATGTCAGAAGCTTTGGAAAAACACGCCAAGGTTTTTCCTGACTTTTTCAGAAGTATGGTTAGGATTGGTGAACTCAGTGGAAAGATGGACCAGGTTTTTGAATCGGTAGCAGCCTATTATGAAAAAGAACTCGAAATGAAGCGTAAAGTTAAGAGTGCACTCTCTTATCCTATAATGCTTGCAGTAATGACAGTCGGCATCGTTTTATTAATGATGGTATTTGTTGTTCCTACTTTCAAGGAAACCCTTGCTAAACTTGAAGTTGAGATTGAAGGACTTACTGCTATTGTTTATAGCATTTCAGACTTTCTTATAGCTTGGTGGCAATACATTCTTGTCGGAATTATTTTGCTCGGTTTTGTTATTTTTGTTATATCACGAACCGAATTCGGCGGATATGCGTTTGATGTTCTCAAACTGAAACTTCCTTTTGTTAAAACAATTCAGCTTAATATGATTACCGCCCATTTTGCAAGAAGCTTTGCTTTGCTTATTTCAAGCGGTATGGATCTTGCTGAAGCACTTGATGCGACAGAGATTGTTATCACAAACAAATATTTCAAAAAGAAATTTCACGAAGCTGCTGAGTCGGTAAGGGGCGGTATGTCACTCACTAATGCATTTGAAAGTTACAAGCTTTTCCCAGTAATGATGATTCAAATGGTTACCATCGGGGAAAAGACCAACTCACTCGATGATGTTTTGCTTCGTTCTTGCACTTTCTTCGACACTCAGGTCGAAACGTCGCTTAATTCGCTCACAAACAAAATCCAACCTATTATGCTTCTTATTATGGGCATTATCATCGGAAGCCTATTCCTTGCCATTTACGCACCTATGATTTCAATTATGCAAGGTCTTAGAGCTTAAAGGAGAATAGAATGAATATAAATTATGAGCTTTTACAGTTTTATATTTACAAGAGACTTGTAAAAAAGAAAGAGATGCCTCAAATACTTTCAGAGTGTGAACGCTTAAAGGTTGGTGTTAGGGACTATTTACTTGCAAAGGAAACCACTACCGAAACGAGCGAGCTTCCTGCATTGGCAAGCTATTACTGCATGCCTTATGTTGAAATTGATATGTTGGATTTTGATAAATCAATTGTTGATTTATTCACCTTTGATTTTATGAAAAAGCATAAGATCATTCCGATAACCTATGATAAAAACGGGGTCCTACTTATTGCAACAGGTAAACCACTTAGTTGCCATGCAATGTCGGCTATTTCTTCAAAACTTACATGTAGGTGCGATTATATTCTCGTTCCGCCTGTGCAAATTGACAGATATGTTGATTCAATTTCAGCTGCAATTTCAACCTCTGCGGCGCTTAGTGACCTTAACACCGAAAAGGCCGAGCAACAGATTAACGCAATGTTGAAGGGCGAGTTAAATATATCTAACGAGAACGATGTAATCAATAATCCAGCGGTTCGATTGGTTGATTCTATTATTAAAGAGGCAATTCCGTACCGTGCGAGTGATATACATATCGAGCCCTTTGAAAAGAAAGTTAAGGTTAGATACCGTATAGACGGTGACCTTCAAAACCGTGCAGAATTCCCAATTGAAGCATATTCGGCTATTTGCGCACGTCTTAAAATTATGTCGGGACTTAATATCGCTGAGCGACGGGTGCCTCAGGATGGCCGTATTAATATGGCGGTTGGTGGAAAGGAATATGATTTTCGTGTATCAACCCTGCCTACCGTTTTTGGCGAAAAGTTTGTTATTCGTGTATTAGATAAAAGCTCCTTTCATTTCACAAGAGCCGATTTGGGCTTTACCGAAGAGGAAAATGCTATTGTTGATAAAATGCTTGCCCGCCCCTACGGTATTGTTTTATTGACAGGACCTACCGGATGTGGTAAATCAACAACGCTTTATTCCTTCTTAAAGGAAATTAACGACCCAACCGTTAATATAGTTACGGTTGAGGACCCTGTTGAATTTACTATGAACGGTATTAATCAAACACAGGTTAACACTAAGGCAAATATGACCTTTGCTACCGCCTTGCGTTCTATTTTGCGCCAAGACCCTGATATTATTATGATAGGCGAAATACGAGATGAGGAAACTGCCGAAATTGCGGTTCGTTCTGCTATTACGGGACATATGGTGTTTAGCACATTGCACACAAATGATGCGCCAGGCGCTATTTTAAGATTGCAGGATATGGGTGTTGATAACTATTTGGTTATTGATGCCTTAGTGGGTGTTATTGCTCAACGACTTGTTAAGCGTTTGTGCCCGGTTTGCAAGAAAAAAGGTCGTGCAAATGCCAAGGAAATGGAAATTCTCGGTCTTAATGAACCGGTTACTATTGCTCGCCCAAAGGGTTGCCAATTCTGCAATAATACCGGTTATAAGGGCAGAATTGCGGTTCATGAAGTAATGTATATGAATGATAAGATGAAAAATACCGTTATGCACGAAAAGAACCTCGATGTTATTCGTCACGAGGCTATCAAAAACGGTATGACACCGCTTTGGAACTCCTGTCGTAATTTGGTTTTGAACGGTGTTACAAGCTTGCAGGAGCTAATGTCACTCAATATTGAATAAAGGGGCTAAAAATATATAAAGCGAGTGCAATATGACATAGTGTTATTATGCAATAGCTTCCAAATACAATATGAATGGCGTATTTTGCTTTGGGACAGCGTTTGATTAAAATGCCAAGCAGAAAAAACAGGCCTGCCATAACTACAATTTTAATGAATCCACCCAGGTTGCTTTGTATTATCCACCGCCCAAACGGGTTTGCCTCGGCATCTATGCCATATAGGTGTACCCAAAGCAGCGTGAATAAATAATCGGCAACATTTAAAAAATAGGATATAGCGAGCAATACCATATAAACCTCCAAAAATTGTTTATATGTAGGTTTTGCGGTGCTAAATCAATTATACAAAGTTATGTAAATTTATAAAAATCCCGCCTAATTTTAGGCGGGATTTAATTTTTTATTAATCTTCTAACAATTTTAATGCTTTTTCGTATTTTTGTTTTCTTTCAAGTGCCTTTTGGTCTACAAAATCGAGCCTCGATAAATCAGAATTATGCTTTAAATCGGCAATTTTAACTGCCTTTGCAATTGGATTTTGCTTGATGGCTCTTACATAGTCCATATAATCAACATTTTTTTCGTGGGTTAGCAAACGAAGGGCAGCAATAATTTCTCTATCAAAGCCCTTTTTTTCTAAATAGGTGAAGGTGTATTTTGTGTCCTCAACAACATCGTGAAGCAGGGCCACAACGGTTGTTTCCTCGCTTGGCATTTGTTCAGCCAAATGAAAGGGGTGGAAAACATAGGGTAAACCGCTTTTATCAATTTGTCTTTTATGAGCCTTAAAGCATAGTTTTAAGGCTTTTTTGGTTTTTTCGGTATATATCATTTTGTTCACCTCTAAAAGTATTATAGCATAAACCTAAATGCGAATTCATTTCGATGGCGGTGGTACTCCGTCGGTTTAAGGTTATTATAGCATATTTTTTCTTAAAGATAAAGGAATTTATATAATGTAGGTTTGTCAATGATGTGTTACAAAATTAAAAAACTTCACCGTTAATAAGAAAAGCCTTTAAATAATCGGCAGGAGATTTCCAATTAAGTGGACGCATAGGAAAATTATTGTATTTTCTGTTGTGAACAGAAAGTTG
>JAZSLI010000030.1:0-6808 GCA_045535295.1 Acutalibacteraceae bacterium
GGTGATTGTACCCTCTTCCCAGTTGATGTTTTCCCATCTGAGTGCAAAGCATTCAGAGATTCGGAGACCGCAGTAAATGCCCAGATAAAAGGCGGTCAGCAGGTTTCCGTCCTCGCTCTTGAAACAACTCTCAATGAGCGCGAGTTCATCATCAGAATAAACGGTTGCACCCTCGAGGTCATCTTCCACGTCTGCCTGTTCCTTAACTGGCATGGTCAGTCTTGTTTTGCTGTCACCGAACATTCGGTAATACTTGTCACCGTCTACCAGTTCCAGTTTGTAGGCATAACCAAACAGCAGGTAAAAGAATTTGAGAAAACCCTCAGTATATGCATACGAATGGGTCTGGTACATATTGAACAGAAAGTCATCAAGGTCTGTAATCTTGATTTCGTTTATGTCCTTGTCTCCAAATTTCGGCTGCACATGGTTCTTCCACATAGACCTTTGTTTGGTCAGTGTGGCAGGTGCTTTCTGTTTTGCCTCGGATGATTCCATGTATGTATCATAGACATACTGCACGGTTGCTTTCGGCGCCTTAGGAGCGACTTCTATCTCTCCGTTGGCAAGTTTTGCCTCGTGCTTTAATTTCGCCTCATAGGCGGCTCTGGCGGTCAAGAACGGCAATCCATTCTCGTCTTTCTTAATTCTTGTATCTACCACTTGACCATTGACCTTTTTCTTGATACGATATGACCAAGAACCATCCTTGCCTTGTGTAACTCCAGTGTATTTCGCCATTTTCGTACCCTCCCAAGTATTGAAAATGTTGTTGTTCGCCTATTATTATACAGCATGGATGGTGGGAAGCCAAGTGGGATTATGTGAAAAAACCTTGAATTTTCAATGGTTTTTTGCTATAATTCATGACGAGGCCCGACACGGCAAGGCGTTTGAGGGATTACTCAATAGATACTTCAAATAAGCGAAAACCCGCATAAAATAAGGAATTATAAAGATTTTAACCAACAGGCACGGATTTTGTTCCGTGCCTGTTTTTTGTTGCAAAAATTTAAAGATTCTCTTTAAAAGCTTGATAAAGCTCGTTTGAAAGCTCTGCCATTTTTTGCTCGTCAACCTTTAAAACGGCTCTATCATAGGTTAAAAGTCCGTTTGTTTCGTCCTCAACATCGCTTATTTGGGTTAAAACGCATGCCGAAAGACCATTTTTTATTTGCGGAATTATTTGCTCTTTGTAAAGCTTTGTAAGGCCTTCAAAAAAGTCCTTCTTCGTTTTGAAAAATTTATAACCCATTGTTGAGGAAAGATTAAAGGAATGTTCATTGAGCTTATAAACATATCCGCCAAATTCCGAAAGCACTAAGGGTCTTTCGGGGTTTTTATTTTTAAGCTTTATTGGCTTAAAATATATATGCTCGCTTATAACGTCTGAAAGCTTTGTGTGAAACCAACCCGATGTTGTATCATAAATTCTCGTGGAGTCAAGGCTTTTGAGCTTTTTATAATAATTATCGGCATCAAACTGTCCCCAACCCTCGTTGAAAATGGTGTAATAAACAACGCTTGGGTGGTTATAGAGATTTTCTATAATACCCTTTGAGTTTTTTTCAAAATGCAGTCGTCGAGATTTACTCGCAGTATGCGAAATGCCTTTTTTTAGAAAAACGGTAGGAAGTGCGGTATCAACTAAAAAGCTATATTTCCCGTTATTTATCATATCTTGAAAAACAAGCATACCGTATTTATCGCAATAATAATAAAAGAGGTCAGGCTCTAATTTAATGTGTTTTCTAAGCATATTAAAGCCGCACTTTTTCATTGTTAGAATATCATTTTTAAAGCCATCGGCACAAGCGGGGAGGAATATGCCATCACTAAAATAGCCTTGGTCTAAAAGTCCGTTACAAAAAATAGGTTGCCCATTTAAAGAAATGAGAGCCTTATTGTTTTTCTTAATAACCGAAACGGTTCTAAGACTAAAATATGATTCAACCATATCCTCGCCTGAGCAAAGCTTGAAATCATAAAGGTGTGGTCTATCGGGTGTCCAGAGCTTTGGATTTTTAACCTCTAATTTAAAGGAATCGCCGCAAAATGTATATTCTTTGCCCTCAAAATCCAAGGTTTTTTCGTTTTTGCCGCCTGTAACCTCAATTAAAACACTATCAAGCGAGGGGGTTATTTTAAGTGAGCTAATATAATCCTTACAAACGCTTTCAAGCCAAACAGTTTGCCAAATTCCGCTTATGTTTGTATACCACATTCCGCCTCGCTTGCGGGTTTGCTTGCCATAGGGCAAGGAGATATCAAGCGGGTCGCAGGCTCTAACCTCTACCTCGTTTTGACCGAGCTTTATGTAATCGGTGATATCAAAGGAGAAAGGAAGGTAGCCGCCAACATTTTTACCAACTGATTTTTGATTAACAAAAACCTCGCAATATTGGTCAACCGCACCAAAATGCAGTAAAAGCTTATCTTTAAGAAAATCCTTTGAAAGATTAAAGCTTCTTTTATAAATTAAGGTTTCGTTTTTCTTTATTATTCTGCCTACTCCCGAAATTTTGCTCTCGGGTGCAAAGGGAACTAATATTTCACTCTTCAAAACCGAGCCTTTTTTATTTACAATTTCAAAATCCCATTTTCCGTTAAGGCAAAGAAAGGAATCTCTTTTAAGATTTGGTCTTGGGTAATCGGCAAAAGGGATATCGGTTTTTTTGAGTTCCTTTTCAAAAGGGGTTTCGAGCTGGTTAAAGGTTTGTTTTTTAAGGCTTTTTATAAAGAAAAATGGTAAAACCAAGGCGGCGGTAATAAAGGCTGCTAAAAATATGTTGGCGTTAGGGACAAATGAGGTTGTACCGTCGTTACCGGTTATAAGCTCGGCATTTTTGAGTACAAGCTTGCCTATAAAGGGGCCTATAACACCGGGCAGAAGTACCTGTGAGAAAATTCTAACACCTTGAAGGCGGCCTGCTTTGTTAGAGGGTGTGTTATCCCTTATAACCGCACCGAACACCGCCATTCCCGATAGATAACCGCTCATCATTAATAAAGAGCCAATAAAAACAGGCAAAGTGGTACTTGTGAAATAAAGAATAATAAAGCCTATAAGCATTAGGCAAAGACCTATGCTTCCCGAAAGGCGAAAGCCTTTTTTATCATAAAGCTTACCCCAAAAGGCTGTTACAACCGAGGCAATTATTATGGCCGGCGCCATAATAAGAACATAATTGCTCATTTTAAGCGAAACCTCATAATAAATAATGAGATATGGCATAAAAATTTGAATTGCTATGTTAAAAATTATAAAGGTTAAAAGATAGATATAAAGAGCAGGGTTTTGCTTAATAGTTTTAGGCTTAAAGCCATAAATAATATTTTGAAAATAAGATTCACCGCTTGGTTTTATAGGCGGTTCTTTTATTATAAAAAAGCCTAAAATACCAATAGCAATAACCGCAAGACCTATAATTAAGAAGATAGTGCTCCAACTTTTTTCGGCAGATAGGTCAAAAAACATAAAGCCACCGAAAACAACTAAAATTGAGACGAGTGGCATCATAGCGTTTATGCCCTCGGCAGCTCCTCGGTTAGAAGAATCGGTTGAGTCTGTAAGCCAGGCGTTAAATGCAGCATCGTTTGCAGTTGAGCCAAAAAAGGTCATAATGCAGTCAAGCGTTATGGTTAATGTTATACATAGTGCGGTGGCTGAGGTAGTAAGCGAAAATACTCGGCTTATAATATCCTCTCTTAAAAAAACAAAGCTTAAAATCGAAACGCCCCATAAAATATAACCAAAGCACATAAAAAGCTTGCGCTTTCCGATTTTATCTGATAGAGCACCCATAAAAACGGTAGTTACAGTTGCAACAATGGCGGAAGCGGACACCATTGCCGAAATATCGGCGGGGGAGGCTGCGAACATTTTATAAATGAAAACATTAAAATACATATTTTCAACAACCCAAGCGACCTGCCCCATAAGGCTGAAAACCGAAAGTGCTAACCAAAACAAACCATTAGATTTCACCTTCATTAGCTATTCCTCCAAATCGTAATTGTAATAATTATATCATAAAAGAAAAGCTTTTGCCACAGTTAAATAAAAGCCATTGCAAACAGAGGGTTTGCAATGGCTAATTTAATTAGTGCTCTTCGATAAGCTCATAAAGGCCTTCGAGCACCTTACTCAAAGAGCCGATTTGGTCGATAAGTCCTGAGCTTACTGCTCGTTCGCCTGAAAGAACCGAGCCAACATCGGTCACCATTTCCTTGGTGTTCATCATTAGGCTTGTGAACTGCTCAGCCGATATTTTAGAATTTCTAACAACAAAATCGGTTATTCTTTCTTGCATACGGGCAAAATGGTTCATCATTTGGGGAACACCAATAACAAGACCATTTGTTCTAACGGGGTGCACAGTCATGGTTGCTGAGGGGGCAATATAAGACCTTTTTGCCGCAACCGCTAAGGGCACACCTATTGAATGACCGCCTCCCAAAACAAAGGAAACGGTAGGCTTTTTCATACCCGAAATAAGCTCGGCTAAGGCAAGTCCTGCTTCAACATCGCCGCCAACTGTGTTTAAAATGATTAACAGTCCTTCGATTTCATTGCTTTCTTCAACCGCAACAAGCTGAGGAATAACATGCTCATATTTTGTGGTTTTGCTTTGCTCGGGCAAAACGTTATGCCCTTCAATTTCGCCTATTATTGTTAGGCAGTATATTTTATGTTTTCCGTCAAAAGAGGAGACCGAGCCCATTTCTTTTATTTCCTCGGCCTCTCGGCTTTTTTTGTTTTCTTTTTCTTCGCTCATAACAAATTCACCCCAAAATAGCATTTGAAAAAAAGATAAATTAATACATTTTTTAAACAATTATTAATAAAATGTTATTGAAAGGGTGATTTTAATTTGTTAATATAAATATGGTAAAATTTGTTTAAAGCGGGATGATTTTATAAACTATTATAAGGATTTAAGGATAAACAACTTAACTTCTCCAAAATACAGGCATTTATTTTTACTTTTATTTTGGCTTTGTTATGCAATATCTTATATTATTACAGAAAGAATTTTAACACTCGATTATGCTGTGGTTGGTTGCTTTTTGGATGATAAAATACCCTTTTGCGAGCTTTTTGTTATTCCCTATGTTATATGGTATCTTTATCTTGCGGTTGTTCATATATATACTCTGCTTGCCGACATTTCGGCGTTTAAAAAGCTTATGTGGTTTTTAATTATTACCTTTGGAATAACAACTGTTATTTATATTTTGTTTCCGAATATGCAAATGCTAAGACCGAGTGAATTTGAAAGAGAAAATGCTTTAACAAGGCTGGTTTACTTACTTTATGCGGTTGACACAAACACAAATGTTTGCCCTTCACTTCACGTTATAGGCTCGTTTGCGGCTCTTTTTGCGGCCTGGAATGCAAAGGGTCTTAACAACCTGCCATTTAGACTTTTCTTTGTTTTTATGACGGTTATAATATGTGCTTCAACCGTTTTAATAAAGCAACATTCTATAATAGATGTTATTTTTGGCACGTTGCTATCGGTTGCGGTTTATCCGTTTGTTTTCAAAAAGCAAAAAAGAAGGCAGGAACTTTAAGTTCCTGCCATTTTCATAATAATGCTCGTTGGGAGAAGTTTTGCAAGCAAACGATAGAATTTATAAAAAATTCGGTTAGTATAAACTGCTTTTTTCTTTTTTGAGGCAATTAGTGCTTTACATGCAACGGCGGTTGGATTAACCCTCGGTAAAGTATCAAAGGTTCGGCTTTTGCCCTTGCTAATGCCCGCAAGATTCAAAAATTCGGTATCCATAGGTCCGGGGCAAACAGCTAAAACATTGATGTTTCTATCTTTAAGCTCGGCTCTAAGTGCTCGGCTAAGGCTCATAACAAAAGCCTTGGTTGAGGAATAAACTGCCATTCTTGTGTTAGGCGCAAAGGATGCAATTGAGCAAGAATTGATAATTTCGCCGCCTGATTTCATAAAAGGAAGGGTGAGAGAGGTTATTGCGGTTAATGCTTCGCAGTTGAGACGAATCATATTTTTACTGTCTGGAACTTCCATAGAATCGAAATCGCCTAATTTTCCGCAACCCGCATTACCTATTAAAATTTTAATCTCACCTGACGAGGCGTTTAAGGCTTCGCAGTAAGCGTCGAGGTCGGAATCCTTTGTTATATCGAGGGCGAGAATTTTGGTTTTTTTATTTAAGCTGCTCGCCAATTCTTTTAGCTTTTCTTCTCTGCGGGCAATAAGCCAAATTTCTGTTATTTCATCTCGGCATTTATCAACCGCCTTTGCAAATTCGACACCTAAACCTGAGGAGGCACCGGTTATAATAGCTATTTTCAAGAAAATCACTCCTTTAATATATAACAGTTTATCACATTAGTTAAAAAAAGTATATGATAAATTTAAAAAACCACTTGACTCTTTCTCAAAAATGTGTTAATATATGCCTTGTTCAAATGCGGGTGTAGTTCAATGGCTAGAATCCCAGCCTTCCAAGCTGGTCGTGTGGGTTCGATTCCCATCACCCGCTCCAAAAGCGGCAAAACAAGTTTTGCCTAAGATAAGAGATAATAGATAATAGTGAATAGATAAAAGATAGCACCGCTTAGTGCAGCTTTTGTACTATTATCTATTATCTCTTATTTATTATCTATTATCTGAAAGGAGTTTCGTTTATGGCACGAGATAGTATTTTATTAGATAAGTCTTTAAAATTTGCTGCACGCATTGTAAAACTCCATAAATTTTTAATTAAAGAAAAACACGAAACAATAATTTCAAAACAAATAATCCGTTCCGCTACATCTATCGGCGCT
>JAZSLI010000032.1:0-5049 GCA_045535295.1 Acutalibacteraceae bacterium
TGTAGGTTTACAATAGATGTGTTACAGTAACGAATAAAAAAAGAGTGACGAATGGAAAATCCTGTGTTACAGTTAAGTTGCTCAAATCAAAACGTACAGGAGGATTAACCATTCGTCATGAAAACTGTAACACAAACAATGCTGTATCGTCAAGCCTTAATTAAATATTCTATGAAATACGGTGTAACAAAGGCTGCAATCAGATACAAAACCAACCGTCAATATGTTTACCGTTGGCGGAAAAGATATGACGGAACCTTACAATCATTAGCAGATAAGTCACACAGACCACATCATCATCCTAACGAGCATACGCCCGAAGAATTAAAACTAATAGCAGATATGCGAAAACGCAATATGAATGCTGGATTAGTAGTGTTTTGGGTAAAACTTAGTCAAAGAGGATATACACGCTCCGTAACGGGGTTATACCGACTTTTACGAAAACAAGGTCAAATGGCGGTAAAACCACCGAATCCGAAGTATATACCTAAACCATACGAGCAGATGCAATATCCGGGACAAAGAGTGCAAATAGATGTAAAATTTGTGCCTGAATCTTGTATTGTAGGTGAAGTAAAAGGACAAAAGTTTTACCAATACACCGCTATTGATGAATACTCAAGATTCCGCTATTTAGAGGCGTTTGAGGAGCATAGTTCATATTCATCAGCACAGTTCTTAAAGCATTTAATAGAGAAATTTCCGTTCAAGATAGAGTGTGTTCAAACAGATAATGGTATGGAATTTACAAAGCAATTAGGAAACACCCAAAAGCCGACGCCCACACTGTTCGAGCGTACGCTCGAACAGTGTGGCATAAGACATAAGCTTATTGCTCCGTACACGCCTAGACACAACGGAAAGGTTGAACGTTCTCATCGTAAGGATAACGAATATTTTTATGCCTCACATTCTTTTTATTCATTTGAAGATTTTAAAAAGCAACTTTCTGTTCACAACAGAAAATACAATAATTTTCCTATGCGTCCACTTAATTGGAAATCTCCTGCCGATTATTTAAAGGCTTTTCTTATTAACGGTGAAGTTTTTTAATTTTGTAACACATCATTGACAAACCTACACTTTAAATCCTAAAACTGCTATTATTGTGTTTTATTTCTACAACAAAATTTCACTAAGGCTATCTACTATAAAAATTTTTAAGCCGATAAATTCAAAACGAATTTATCGGCTTTTCTTTTTAAAAATATGTTTATTCCTGTGTTAGTGTAAGCATTTCTTCAATAGCTTCAAAATGCGACTTTGTTTTTAGTCCATAAACAACAGAAAGCCGCGAAGGATTTTCATAATATTTCTTAGTTTCTTTAATTAAATCCCATAACTCACCTTTTTGCTTATTAAAGCACTGTGTTCTCGCCAAAAGTTTTTCACAACGGTGAAGAACATCAGAATTATCACAGATAAACCGTTCACCAACAACAGTGATATCAATTCGTGAGGTTCTTTTTGCAGCCAAGGGCTCTTGCTGCTATGAAGTCTGTTAATGGGCGAAAACACCCCGAGCTGTACCCAGCGCACATATAATTCATCATCTCGGTATCCGCCCATATGTCCACCAATGTCATGACTCCACCATGAATACCCTATATTAGAGGATGTTGCGGTGAAGCGGGGCTGAAAATTAAGGCTTTCCCATGTTATAAACGTATCCCCCGAAAATCCCACAGGATAGCGGTGGCTTCCGGGCCCTGAATAACGTGAGAAAAACATTGGACGTTTTTTACCGCCTTTATTGAAATTTTCACAAAAATGATACCCCTTCTAACTGTAAACACCAAACATAATAAGGATTTCAAAAAAGGCAACGAAATTATAAAAGAATGTATTCTCTATTTAGAAAACAATTGCAAAAATAAAATTACATTAGAAATGTTATCTCAGCACATTCATCTGCACCCAACTATTTATGTAAGTTGTTTAAAAAATATACGGGTCAAACTATATTCCAACAACTAACCCAATTAAGAATAGCAAGGGCAGCCGAGCTTTTGAATACAACCTCTATGCCTGTAGGTATAATAGCTGGCGAATGCGGCTTCGAAAACATTAGCTTTTTCACCCGAAAATTCAAAAAACTGATGAACACTACCCCTAATGCTTACCGCAAACAAAAAAACCTATAAAGTAACAAAAAGACACATCTACCGATGTGTCTTTTTAATTTAATATTCACACTCTAAATTGTAGTTTACTTAGTTATCCATTTAAAACCTCTAAATAACGGGCAAGTGCATCCTGCCAAGTGGGCAAGGATTTAAAGCCACTTCTTCCAAGCTTTGATTTATCAAGTCGGCTATTATAAGGTCTCTCTGCCGCAGATAAACCATATTCCTCGGTGGTTACGGGGTTAACCTTTGTTTTATAGCCCGCAAGCTTAAATATCTCTACCGCAAAATCATACCAACTGATATATCCACCCTCATTTGTGGCGTGATAATATCCATATTGCTCGGTGCAAATCATATCAACAAGCAGTCTCGCAAGGTCTAATGTGTAGGTAGGGGTGCCAATTTGGTCACAAACTACCCTTAACGTGTCATACTTCTTGCCGATATTAAGCATTGTTTTTATAAAATTATTTCCGTTAAGCCCAAAAACCCAAGCAATTCTAACAATAAAATACTTTTCCAAAATATTGCTCACCGCAATTTCACCATCAAGCTTGCTCTTGCCGTAAACATTAAGAGGTGCAAACTCCTTACAGTCGGGCTTCCAAGGCTCCTCTCCCTTTCCGCTAAACACATAATCGGTTGAAATATACATCATTTTGCACCCGATTTTTTGGCAGGCCTTTGCAATATTTTCGGTGCCATAAGCATTAATCTTTTGCACCTTTTCTATATTTTCGCTCGCTTCTGCGGCATCAACCGCAGTCCAAGCGGCACAATGCACAACCGCATCGGGTTTTTGCTCTGAAAGCACCTTTTCTACCGCCAAACTATCGGTTATATCGAGCTTTATATAATTTTCATAATCGCAAGCATCAAGAATGTCACTTGCAATAGCCATGTGACCTCTTTTTTCAAGCTCGTTTATAACATCAAATCCGAGCTGACCTCCTGCTCCTGTTACAAAAACCTTCATTATCTGTTACCGTACATCTTTTCGTAATAGTTTTGATATTCACCCGAAATGATGGTTTCCCACCACTCCTTGTTATCGAGATACCATTTAATTGTTTTCTGAATTCCGTCAGCAAACTTTGTCTCAGGAAGCCAGCCAAGCTCGTTGTGAATTTTGGTTGGGTCAATAGCATAACGCATATCGTGACCCTTGCGGTCGGTAACATAAGTGATGAGGCTTTCGGGCTTGCCGAGTGCTTTGCAAATAATTTTAACTATATCAATGTTCTTCATTTCATTATGCCCGCCGATATTATAAACCTCACCAACTCTACCTTTGTGAATAATAAGGTCAATGGCTTTGCAATGGTCCTCAACATAAAGCCAGTCACGAACATTAAGTCCCTCTCCGTAAACAGGGAGCGGCTTATCATTAAGTGCGTTTGCTATCATAAGCGGAATAAGCTTCTCAGGGAAATGATAAGGACCATAGTTGTTAGAACAACGACTTATAGTTACAGGAAGCCCAAAAGTTCTATGATATGCGAGAACCAAAAGGTCTGCTCCCGCTTTTGAGCTTGAATATGGAGAAGATGTATGAATTGGAGTTTCCTCTGTAAAGAAAAGGTCGGGACGGTCAAGCGGTAAATCACCGTAAACCTCGTCGGTTGAAACCTGATGATAACGGGTTATACCGTATTTGCGGCAAGCGTCCATAAGCACCTGTGTGCCGAGAATGTTTGTTTGCAAAAACACCTCGGGGTTTTCAATTGAACGGTCAACATGGCTTTCTGCCGCAAAGTTAACAACGATATCGGGCTTTTCCTCCTCAAAAAGCGAATAAACAGCCTCTCTATCGCAAATATCAGCCTTAACAAAACGGAAATTGGGGTTATCCATAACGGGTGCTAAGGTTGAAAGATTACCTGCATATGTTAGCTTATCAAGGCAAATTATTCTATAATCGGGGTATTTGCCTAACATATGAAAAACGAAATTTGAGCCTATAAATCCGGCGCCGCCTGTAACAATAATAGTCATAATAATTTCTCCTTTTTTGCCTTTAATCTATATACTTGCCATCTAAAACATCTTTTAGATACTGTCCGTACTGATTCTTCTTTAATACCTCATAAACCTCTAAAACTGCCTCTTTGGTTATCCATCCGTTAAGGTATGCTATTTCCTCTAAGCAGGCAATTTTGCGGTGCTGATGCGTTTCAACCGTTTTAACAAAATTGGTAGCTTCAACAAGGCTTTCGTGAGTGCCTGTGTCAAGCCAAGTAAAGCCTTGTCCTAAAAGCTCAACATTTAGCTCACCGTTTTCAAGATAAATTCGGTTAAGGTCGGTTATTTCAAGCTCTCCTCTTGCGGAGGGTTTTAGATTTTTAGCATATTCTATAACACGGTTATCATAGAAATATAAGCCCGTTACACAATAATTGCTCTTAGGCTTTTGTGGCTTTTCCTCAATGGATATTGCCTTGCCGTCCTTGTCAAATTCAACTATTCCAAAACGCTCGGGGTCATCAACATAATAACCAAATACCGTAGCGCCCTTTCCGCTCTCAGCATTTTCAACTGCGGCACGAAGACGTTTTTTGAGTCCGTGACCTGCGAATATATTATCTCCGAGCACCATACAGGCAGTGTCATCTCCAATAAAATCGGCACCAATTATAAATGCCTGAGCGAGTCCATCTGGTGAAGGCTGAACCTCATAGGAAAGATTAACTCCAAACTGGCTACCGTCGCCTAAAAGGTCTCTAAACCTCGGTGTATCCTGAGGGGTTGAGATAATCAAAATGTCCCTTATGCCCGCAGTCATAAGCACCGACATTGGATAATAAATCATCGGCTTATCATAAATCGGCAAAAGCTGCTTTGAAGTAACCTTTGTGAGCGGATAAAGCCTTGTCCCCGAACCACCTGCTAAAATTATACCTTTCATAATTGTGCCTCC
>JAZSLI010000036.1:0-22112 GCA_045535295.1 Acutalibacteraceae bacterium
ATATAATATATATTATTTATTGACTTATTGTGTACAAAATGATATAATTTTATAGTTATCATTGGTTAGGATTTAATGTGTTTTGTGCCTCGCACATCAAAAAATCCTTTATTTACAAAATTCTGCGACCTTAAAGGTGTGATTTTTTGTTTGGATTTTGGCGAAGACAAGCACATAAGGCTAACGCCTATGTGTGCGAATGAGCTAAAAGACATCTAAAAACCGCCCTTTAAGGCTGGTTCGGCTTTAAATGTTTTGGCTAAACGAAAAATTTAAAAGGTAACCACGCTATAAATTCAAGCGCCGACATAACACCGTTTGAAAGAAAATCTATCGGTAAGTCTAAAAAACCAACCCATAACAGTGCCAAAAGTCCCAAAAAAATAAAACGTTCATATCTCATAAGAATGTAATAATACTTATATGGTAGTAACGCTGATAAAAGCCTTGAACCATCAAGCGGGGGAATGGGAATTAAATTGAAAACCGCAAGATAAACGTTTATTTGTGCTATATATGAAAAGAATATTGCAAGGTAATAAACAAAACTAAGAGCGGCAAAGGTTTTTAAATAAAAAACCTTAACCAAATTAAATATTATAAGTGAAACAAAGGCTACAATGATGTTAGAAACAGGACCCGCCAAGGCTACTAACGCCATATCCCTTTTTGGATTTTTAAGGTTGTTATGATTAACCTGAACCGGCTTTGCCCAACCAAATCCAAAAATGATAATGCAAGCGGCACCAATCCAATCGATATGTGCCAATGGGTTAAGGGTTAATCTGCCCTGCCAACGAGGCGTATTATCGCCAAGCTTAACCGCAGCAAGACCATGAGCAAACTCGTGCACAGGCAAGGTTAAAAATATAACCGCTAAGGAGGATAGAATATAAACTACAACATTCCAAAAACTAAAACCTCCTGAAATTACAGCTCTAAGCAAACAAAACACCTCTGAAATATATAAATCCACGATATATTATATCATTAAACATTAATAAACACAAGAAAAAAATCCCCGCTTTCGCAGGGATTTTTAATATAATCAAAATCTATTTTAGCTCACTCTGAGTTTTAATCTCAGTTTATCGCTAATCATAGCAATAAACTCGCTGTTTGTGGGTTTGCCTCGTTCGTTTTGAATGGTATATCCAAAATAAGAATTGAGCACATCTATATCGCCCCTATCCCAAGCAACCTCAATGGCGTGGCGAATAGCCCTTTCGACCCTTGATGCAGTTGTTCCGTGGTTTTTAGCAACGGTTGGATACAAAAGCTTTGTCACCGAATTTACAATATCGCTGTTTTTAATTGAAAGAATTATCGCTTCTCTTAAATAGTGGTATCCCTTAATATGTGCAGGAACTCCGATTTGATGAATTATTTCGGTAATCATAACTTCAAGCTCCGGGTCGGTTACAACGTTATTCTTAACAACAAGTGGCTCCTTTTGATTTTTCCAGCCCGAAATTTGAATTATTCTTTCGGCCATTGTATTTATATCAAAGGGCTTCAAAAAGTAATAGGTAACGCCCGCCTCTAAAATTTCTTTTTCAAGCCGAGAATTATTATAGCCCGACATAGCCATAACAAGCGGCATTTCTTTTAGCTTCATTTCCTTAATTCCCGCCAAAACACCTAAAATATCAAGATTGGGCATGAAAACATCTGCCAATATTATATCAGGTTTATGCTCGCTCACCTTTGACAAAACAACCCTACCATCCTTTTCGCAAAGGATTACCTCCATACCGTACGCTTTAAATGCTTTGGCACAATTTTGCCCTATTTCTGCTCCTTCGTCAGCAATAACAATTTTTAGTTTCTTTTCCATAAAATTCTACCTCCTATTTGTTGTGTTTACATATATTACCATAAATTTCCGCAAAACGCAACAGTTTCCTCAAAAAAAGTGGTGAAATTATAAAATTTTCTCATTTTTTTTGTTTTTTGACAAAATTTTTATTTCCATTTTCCTTTTTACGACAAAAAATAACTGCCCGAAATTTCAGGCAGTTTATATTTCCACATATTTTACTCAACAGATAGCACCGTTAATTTATTTTGTTCAACATAAAATTTAACATTATAATTTGCATATTCGAAGCTGTATATTTTACCCTTCTCATCCTTGTATCCAGGTCTTGGGTCGGACGCCAAAATCTCATTTAAAATTTTAAGCGTTTGGGTTGGCAGCTTATTCTTTAGCTCATCAGGAAAGCAAACTGATAAACATTTATCAAATACCTCATCTGAAAAGCCACATTTAGCATTGGTGTGCGAATCGGTATAGGCGATATATGGCTTAATATCGTAAATTGGAGTATCGTCAAGCAAATCTGCACCCGAAACCTCTAACACGAAGCCATATTTGTTATCCTTAACAATTCCTTCAAGCTTAACGCAAGAAAGTCCAATAGGATTAGGGCGAAAGGGTGAGCGGGTTGCAAAAACCCCTACCCTTTTATTACCACCAAGTCGGGGCGGTCTCACCGTTGGGGACCATTCCTTACAAACACTTTGCGAAAACTTCCACAAAATCCATATATGAGAATATTCTTCAAGGCCTCTTAATGCTTCTTGATTTCGGTACTCAGGCTCAAATATTATTCTGCCCTTTAACTCCTTTATCAAGCCACTTTGCCTTGGTATCCCGAATTTTGTTGGAAAATCGGTTTTTATTTTTGCTATTATTTTAAGCTGTATATCGTCCTTCATAAATCACCTTTTAAAAAATCCCTGCTGTTGCAGGGATTAAGTATTAGTCTTTTTTAAATTGAGCCTTATAGCTATGGGGATTGTAATTTTTCAAAAACTCTTCCCAAACCTCTTCTGAAATTTCATTTTCGCTGCCGTTTTCAATACTGTAAGAGGCATAAAGATTAGCAACAACCTTTTTATATAGAGTGTTTGTTTTTATTTGAGCACGAAGAGCTATAACGGTCAAACAAATCATAAAAACAAACATTAAGAATAGCGGTATAAAATGACGCCAATAATAAATATTATTCATTCCCAAAAAGCCTGTTGAATCAAAAAGCTCTTTACCAAAAACCACCGCACAAGAAACTATTGAAGCAATGCTTGCTATTGCACCCAAAAGATACTGCTTAAAATGATTTAAAACATATCCCAAAATAAGCAAAACAGTTAACACCAAAACTGTTATAAATATACCTCTAATGCTCTTAACATTCATATTTTCCTTTTGCATATTAATATAGCAACTTAACATAAATACAGCGTTAATAAACAATGTATAAATACCTATAAGCAAATAGAGAACCTTTAAGGTTTTATAAAGTGAACCATCCGGCTTAGCATAGCTTATACCGTATTTATATTCAATTTGTCTCACACGCTCTAAAATTCCGCTATATTTTTTCATATTTCCTCCGCAATTAAAGATTAGAAATCACCTTTTTATTTATGTAATCATAGCAAAGGGCGGTTCTGCTTCTTAAATAATGGTCTATATTATTTCCAACCCTAACTATTTTCAAAAGACCGATGTTAGCATCAATGCTGATAACATTAAAGCAGTCCTGCGTTTTGGTGCCTTTAACACGCTTACCGTCACACCAACCGTCCCACGAGGTGGCCGAAGGTACAACTGAATTTAAAATTCCGCACTCACTAAGTCCGAAAACATCGTGATGGTCGTGTCCCGCTAAATTACAAATATAAGCTCCGCCTGATTTTATAAAATCCACTATAATATCCTCAAAATGCTTGCGCTCCATGGTATCGAAAGCATACTCGGTTCTCGCATTTTCTTCAAATCTTCTAAGTTTATTAAAATCGTTATACGAATAAAAGCTCACATTATAAGTGTTTTCAACATATCCCGTTGTTTCGTGCATAGCGGTTATAACACATAATCCCTTTTGCTTTGCATCATCCAACAAATCCTTTAACCAAACCCTTTGTTCACTTATATTGTAATATAAATCAAGGGTTATTATCCTAACATTTGCTTCGGGGATATCCTTATAATATGACATTGAAAATGGCAAATCACAAAAGTTAACATCCCATTCGTCGGCATGGTTAAAAAGTAAGCCATGTGTTAAATGCTTTTCGGCAAGCTTCCAACCTTCTTTACCTGTAACACAGTCGTGATTACCGACACAGTTATAAATCGGCTTCACACACTTTTCGCCCGCCTCATATAAATCGGTATAGGCAATCTGATTGCCCTCGCAATAATCTCCCGTGTGAAGAGCGAAAGAAATATATTTTTCGTAATGATTTATGTATTCAACTATTCTATTCCAAGAGGCAAGGTTACGGTGAACATCCGCAAAATGCACGAATTGCAAGGTCTCAAATTTATCATCATATAAAGGCGAAAAAAACCTGGTTCTCGTTGCCTTACCTTGAATAATTAATGGCTCAACATCCCTGTTTAACTCAATAATGTTATTAGTTAATGGCATTACAAATACCCCGTTTTCTTTTCTATACCCCTATTTTAACATATATTTGCTATATTTCAACACCTTATTCTAATATTTTTTTAGAATATTTTTTCTTTTAATTATTCACTATTTGTTATATAATGAAAAAAATGTCTTTATTACTTTTTTGTAATATAAAGGAGGCAAACAATTTGGCTAAGGCACATAAGAAATCTTATTTAAGAGTCGGAACTAGCAGCCGAAAGAAAAAAATTATATTAAGTATAGTTGGAATTGCAGTGTTGATAATATCATTGGCGGTACTTAATAGCAAAACAACTATTAATTTTTCCTGGTTGAAAAATATATTCACAACAATTGATTTTAAATATGTAAACATATCACAAATTTTTCTTTTAATTGCAGGAGGAGTTGCAATATTTTGCTTTGCGAAAACTAAAAACATTCTTTTGTTGGTTACTACGCTTTTTTACGGTATTATTTACTTTATATCCTTTGGTGGAATCAATTTTATGAATTCATACTGGTTTTGGATTTTATTGGTTATAGCAGAAATTATTGCTATTATCGCCTCCTACATATTTACTGAGGATTCTTTTTTAACTTGTTGTAAGGGTACGTTGTTTCAACTATTCATTTTAGTTCCGGTGTGGTTTTTTATGTATTGCCTGTGCAGTTCTGCGGCTGAAAAAGGAAATGCCGAGCTCGAAAATCTATTATATCTTATATTGCAATTTGTAACCTTCACGGTAGCATTGGTATATCAACTAATAATGATGTTTTCTGATGGTAGTACAAGTATTAATGAACCTGATCCTGTTGTGGATATGACAGGTGATGAAGATGATTCCGATTATAGTGATATATAAAAAGTCTAGCATATATACAAAAACAGATGGGTTAATACCCATCTGTTTTTACTTTTATTTCTTGCAAGGCTTTGTGTCAAAGCCCGGGTTAAATGCGTAAAAGTTTTTACTATCCAATTTGTCGGTTGTGAGCCTTAATGCTTCACCGAATCTTTGATAGTGAACTATCTCTCTTTCTCTTAAAAATCTAAGCGGGTCAAGAATATCGGGATCATCTATAAGTCTTATTAAGTTGTCATAGGTCACCCTTGCCTTTTGCTCGGCGGCTAAATCCTCATGCAAATCGGCCAAAACATCACCCTTTGCCTGAATATATTCAGCTCTCCAAGGAATACCTGCGGCCGCAACAGGATAAACAGCATTTGTATGGTCAACAAAATACTTATCAAAGCCGCTTTCCTCTATCTGCTTTTCAGTGAGATTTCGAGTTAACTGATGCACCATAGCACTAACCATTTCCATATGAGCAAGCTCTTCTGTACCTATTGAAGTTTTATTTTGGATATGATATAATAAACCTTGCAAGGAGGTTTATTACCTATGAAAAGATATGATTTAAATGAATTACATTACGAAGAAATTGAACAGTTAAAGGCACAGGACACAAAAGAAGATTTTGAGTTCTTCGCCAAAAGAAAAACCACAGTAAAACAAAAGCGAGAGATTGTAAAAATTGAAGACCTTGACAAGTTATTTATATATCTTGTCTGCTCATATAATTGCTATGCGATAACACATAGCAAGGGGCAAATGTCTTTGATACATAATCCGGAAGCATTGTTTTTTAAGGAAGAAGAAAAAACTGCATTTGCAGAGCAGATTTTACAATATGCAAAGGATTATTTAAAAACCAACAGAAAGGAAATTGGAGTATATGCCATTAGCACAGACAACACCACCGAGAGAGAAACCAACCAGAATTGAAGATGATAAACCGCATAATGTCTGTGCCTATTGCCGTGTTTCTACTGATGACAAAGACCAAAGAAATTCACTTGAAGCACAAAAGCAATTTTTTGAATACTATTTTGAAGATAACCCAAATTGGACTAATGTGGGCATTTTTGCAGATGAAGGCTTGAGCGGAACTTCCCTTAATAAAAGAACTGCATTTCAACAAATGTATGACCTTGCGATGATGGGGAAAATAGATATTATTATAACAAAAGAAGTTTCCCGATTTTCTCGTAATGTTCAAGATTTATTAAATACTGTTGAAGAACTACGAAAAAATAAAGTGTATGTTTGGTTTCTGTCAGATAATATATACACGGAAAACAAAGGATACAGAGAACCACTTAATGTAGCGGGTAATAGTGCAGAAAACGAAAGTCGCAAAACTTCAAATCGTGTTAAATGGGGACAAATGCAGAAAATGAAACAAGGTGTTGTATTTGGTCGCCGTGAAATGTATGGGTATAAAATTGAAAGAGAACTCAACGGCAAACAACACTTTGTCATTATTGAAGAAGAAGCAAAAATCATAAAACAGATATTTGAATGGTATGCCGCAGGTGATGGCACTTTCACAATAGCGAGAAAATTAAAAGATATGGGTGTCAAAACAAAACGATATAAAAACGGTTGGTCAAATACTGTTATACTTCGATTGCTACGAAACGAGAAATATGTAGGCGATTTGTTGCAAGGCAAAACCTATACTGATGATGAACTTGAACATAAGAAAAAATATAATCGTGGCGATTATTACACCCATTTTATAAAAAACCACCATCCAGAAAGTGCCATTATTGATAGAGAACTTTGGGACAAGGTTCAAGCAATATTAAAAGAAAAGGAACCAAGCGAAGAAGTAAAACAAAAACATAACAATAAATACTGGACTTCTGGAAAGGTGTTCTGTGGTCTTTGTGGTGGCAGATATGTCAGTTTGCAAAAGAGACAAAAAAACGGAAAATATAAAGCATGGACTTGCTTTAATAATCATCAAAGCGGTTTGCCAAAGCAAAAAATTGATGCTAATGGTGAAGTTTTTGAAGTTGGTTGTAATGGTAAAAGGGTAAATGACAGAGTTTTAAAAACCGCCCTTTATGATATTATAACACAAGTCATAAAACCGCAAAAGGAAGAAATTAAAAAAACTATCCTTGAAGAAATGCAAAAGGCACACAAACCCAAAGACAACCGAAAACAAATATCTTCACTTGAACATAAACTTAATGCATTAAGTGAAGAACAACAAGAACTAACAAGGAACTTTATCAAAAAATTAGTTTTTGAGAGTGATTATATTCCAATAAGAGATGAAAACCACAGACAAATGGAATTGTTAAGAAAACAAATTGAAGAACTAAAAAACCAAGACAATTCCACCGCTATTGCGACCAAAATATATGATGAATGTATCCACCAATTAGACCAGATAGTTTCCCTTGCAGATAGCGAAATAAACGAAGGACTTTTTGAACGAATCACAAAGAAAATCGTTGTATATCCACTCAACATTTTGGAGTTGCATTTATCGTTTATGGTTTCGCCTATTTATCTGCAATATACCACTTCTGGTAGGGGTGATTTTTACAAAGTGGAGTTTGATGTGCTTAATGCCGAACAGTTCGCAGAACTGCTCAAAAATGCCCCTAAAAACGATTTTAAACCTATGCCAGCCACAGATGTTACCGAAAGCAAATAAAAAAATACAAGAATTACAAGCAATACAAAAGCGGAGCAATTTGCTCCGCTTTTTCTATTAGTGAAATCACTTTCTTACTGGAAATAACGATTTTTTTGTGGTGCAGTTAAAACCACATTGGGATAAGTAATCGCCTGTTGTTGCAACAACATTTTGATTTTCAATATATGGACTAATCAGCACTTCTTCCAAAAAAGTTTTTCCGTCTTCTACAACAATATCTATATAAGGCACAACTATTCCATTTTGCGACCTATATTTTACTTCTGGTAATTCATTCATTAATTCTTTTGGTTTGCTATATGGACGATAAAAAACGAACCTATACTCTTGCTCAGAAGCATAACACTCGTGTTTAAACTGGAATTGAAATATTTTCAAGGCATATTGTATAAACCCTTTTGCGGCTGTGATTTTTTCGCTTTCCATCTTGTTGGATTTTTGATATGCGGTAAATGTATCTTTAATAATTTCTTTTAGAATTTTTTCTTTTTCAGCATTATTATAAATAACCTTATAAGAGCGAATCATACTGAATATCGCTTTCTCATCATAATCGGAAAATTCATAATCCTTTAATTTATCAAATAAAAAAGGGTAGCATTTTAAACCATATCCGCCATTACCTTTAGAATAATATCTCCACATATCAAGAGAATCTTCTTTTAATGAAAAACTGCAAATATATGCATGACAAGGTGGGCAGGCAATAAAACTTGCATGTGTAATATCATCATCTGCAGGAACAGGGAAATTTATAAATTGACTATTTGGAATTGTTGCATCTTTAATGCATTCATAAAACGATTGATTTATTTCCTTTTCTTTTAATAAAGTGGAACATATTTCATTAAATAAATTTAAAATGTGTTCCCCTTCAGAAGTATCGTTTAAGCAATCACTTCTTGTAAACCAAAAATGCATTTTGCCATGCTCGGTTTTCTCGTTTCTAATTATACCCATCAATCCATCGACACTTGTATAATGCCACAAAGGAAGAAAATCCATTTTTCTTTCTTCGAAGTGGTGTTTTATATGTAAATCATTAAAATCGTTAATTTGAACTTCGCTCATTTTTTACACTCCAAAATTTTGTTTTACTTTATTAAAATAATACCATATTTTTATATAAACAACAAGACAAAAAGATATGCAGAACTTCTCAATTTTTCTGCATATCTTTTTTTGCTTTTTCATCATTAAAAATCTGCTCTGCCTGTTTATAGGTGCAGTTTAATTCTTTTCGTATTTCTGCAATACGGAGTGCCTTTTTCCATTTCTCAACATTACACCTTTTGCACTCTTTTTCATAATTAGAATCGCCACTCATAAAATCACCTCAAATCATCAAAAATATCACTTTCAAGGGATTGCGGTGCAATTTCCTTTTCATCTGCTAAAACATTGTTTGCAATTTCAATTAGTTCTTTTTCCAACCTTTCACCTTCTGCCTTGTGCCATTCGTGTAGTGTTTGGTGTCTTGCTTTGGTTATTTCCTTGCTTTCGCCACGAATAAGACCAAACGGTGCCATAGCATCCGCATAAGTGTCTTGTAATTCAATTATTTGAGATTTCTTTCCAAAAAACTTACTCGCATTAAACTTTCCATTGTGATAGGTAGAAATGTAGGCATGGATATGAAAAGTTTTTTCATCTGCATTGGTGAATAACTTTAATAATTTTTCTTTTCCAAAGGTCTTACACAACCATTTGACATTTGCCTTAATCCATTCGTTTTTATCAATTTGGGTTTCCATTTCAGGCGAAAAAGTTAAAACAAATTCTGTTAATACAACGGCATCTTTTCGCACCTTTTTGCCTGTTGCTTTCTCTTGAGCTTTAATTGCTCTTTTTAAAGTCTTTCGCATTGTTTCATTAAATTGACTATATGAAATGTTTTCCTTTTCTCTTTCGGGGTGTGCTCTATTGTGTAGTCGCTCTCGGTATTTTTGGTGTCGCTCTATATTTGCTACACTACCGATTTTATATTTTTGAAATCGCATTATTGCATAGTTGCTCATATCAAAAACTCCTTTGCTTTGAAATCAAGAGCAAAGGAACGGCAACACACACGAAAGGAAAGGTGTCGCCGTTTTAACCTTACGAAAAACCACTTGGGAAACGGTGTCTTTTCGTGCGGTCATATCTCTGCTCTATAAAATCATTATGTTAAATCCAGTTTTATTTCGGGCAGAAATATGACTTACTACGGTTTATACTAAACCTGTAAGGTCTTGCAGACAGCATTTGCAAAAAATATCTCTCATATTTATTGCTAAGAAAACGAAAGGAGCAAACGAAAATGAACGAAACACTTTACGATTTGGAACAAAAAAGAAAAGCGGTTGAACAAGATATTCAAGCATTATATGAAACCTTGCAAAAGGAAATCAAGGAACAAAAAAAGATATGAGAGATTTCGTTTTCTCTCATATCCTTTTCACATATAATAAACAATCAATTTATGTTTTTAACATTTGTATAATTTTGATGCTAATTCTTTTTATAAACATTTGGATATAATATATCATCTAATATAACACCATACATTTTAAATTTTTTCTTTTCAGGATTATATCCATAGACATCTTCAACATTAAATGTAATATAGTTGCTTTTTAATTCATATTTTCCTGTTTTTGTTACTGTGCCATATGGTTGCCCTTCGTGAAAAACGAATGTCCCATCCGAATTTAAGGTGATTTCTAAATAATAACGACCTCCCAATATGAAAGACTGACTTCCTTCATAATAAGTGTCGCTTTCCTTATAACATGGGATGTTGTCATAATCATAATATTCATTACCTGTTGAGAAGAAAATATTATTTTTATATTTTTTCAATGTTCTTTCGGTATCATAAGGTCCTTCACTATCGCCGTAATAGGTGCCGACAAGTTCTATTTCATCATCATTAATTTCAAAAGTTCCTTTTTCTAAAATATCCCCCGTATCTGTTTCTACAATTTTATATGTAGAAACATAAAATTTATAGGTTTCATCATTATCTGAATAACTATTTAAAAATAGACCGTGGGTAATTATTTCACAAACAGATATTATAGAAATTATTATAATTATTAATAAAAAGAAAGAAATTTTTATTAATGATTTTTTTAGTTGTTTTTTTCTTTCAAGAAATTTTTTTATACCAACTTCATTAACTGAAATGCATTCGTTATCATCTGAATCTACAAGATTTTGTTCTTTTAATTTTAGTAGAATCCTTTTTGTTGAAATTATTTTATTATTAGAAAATCCTTTTATTAAATCCTCAGTTTGAATGGTTTTTGATTTAATAACCATTTCGCCATTTTCATCAATATCAGGCACAATGAATTTTTTCAGTAATGCAAATTCTTTTAGTGCCAACAAATTGTTGTCCTTCGATGCTGATTTGTTTTTCTTCATTATCAAAACTCCTTAAAAATAAAAAAGTGTGTGCAACCGAAGTTGCACACACGAAAAATGCGAAACTCCGTTTTGCTACCACACAAAAACTCTTTTCTACATTCACTAGAAATGCGAAAATTGAAGTCCGCATTTTTACCGAAGTAAAAATACGACTTCTAGTGAATTAGATTTTTGAGTTTAAGTGTGGTGTTTGTATTATATCACTTTTTTAAATGAATGTAAATATGTATTTAAGATTTTTCGATTTTTTTAACCAACATACATACTTAAATCAAATTAAATAAAAAAGACCTAATTCCACGAGATTGGAATTAAGTCGCAGTTCATTACTTCCCAATAAGCAATGAACTTTGATATAAGTATGATAAAGCACTTAAAAAATCAAAGTCCTGTCGGTAAGTAATTGACAGGACTTTTTTCTATGCTTTGGTTTAGGCGGTGCATAACACCGATAAGCACCTTAAAACAATTCGTGTGTGGGCGAGCATAAGTAATAAATCGTCTCGGCGGTTTGAGTGTGGTTTCTCAAATTGTCGTCAATGGAAAAGGTTGTCAGTAAATCGCCATATAAAAAAAGAGAACTGTGCGGGTGGAACTTCTGAAAAAGGAACTATTTTGTAAAATCAAGGGCAGAATGAGATTTCCCGAAAGGGTTGCAATAGTAGGCAATGAAAAAACCTAACTCTTAAACCACAATGCGAACGGAACGAAAGCGAAAGCACACCGTTTCACTAATTAGAGTTTCCCCTTGCTTTTTGCAAGGGGAAACTCTATCATCTGCTTCACTCCACTCTGCTCTGCTCCCGTTTACACTTTTAAAAATTAAATCAAAGATTGAGCATAGCACTAAACACAGTGAAAATATTAACATATACCTTTTGAAACGAGCATCAAGCGATGTTTCAAACCCTTGGTTCTTTGGGGATAAAGAACGAAAGGGGTGAATAGAGCGGACAAAGTCCGCTCTAGAGGGGGAAACACAAAAACTTTTATAAATACACAAAATAAATCTTCTATACCGATATCAGTAAGCATTCCCTTAACCTCATTAAAGGGTTGGGAGTACCTTTGTGTTAAATAGCGCATTGAGGCACCCAATTCACCATCAGGGCCGCCATATTGACTAATTATGATTTGAGCATACTTAGGATTAGGATTTTTAATGTTTATCGGGTACTGCAATTTCTTTTCATATTTCCACATAAATTAATCCTCCATAAAATCGTTTTCCCAGGGCCACGGGCCTTTGAGCCATTTCCAACAGCTGTCCTTTGAATAGGCATCGCAAGCGGTCACAACATAAGGACCAAATTTTTCCTCATATTCTGCCACCAGTTCAGCTCTTCTTAACTTATATTCCTGCAAAAGTTCTAACGCCTTCTTGCTTGTTGGATGGGAATCCAAAAACAAAACAAGCTCGTGAATAGCGAAATCATATTCGTGGATTTTTCGTTTCATTTCTGCTTTATTCATCATTGCATACCTCCAAAAAATGGCTTACACAAATCAGGAAACAAGGTTCCCTTTTTAAAAGCATCATTCATAGAAAAAACACTCTCTAATGGTTGCATATCAACAAAAGCCATAGTTAAAATTCCATCGTTGCGATTTTTAGGTGAAGCAACGCAATATTCCGTGTTAATACACGCAGGAACCCTAACACTATGGGCATTATGGTGACTATCATTTGTGTCTTTATTAAAGGCAGCATTATAGAAATCCATATAATTTGTAAATCTTCTCTCCATCATTTTTCTCCTTTAATGTTTTTGAACAAACCAGTTGTCCTATAACATTTTATTAAATACCCGATTAAATGTTAATAACCCCATAAAAATTGTTTAAAATAATCTAAAAAACAGTTGTATTTTCTTTACACTTATAGTAAAATAAGTAATTAGAAAATAACAATGTTAAAATAGGGAGAATTTGGATTTTTTATAACCTAAACCTATTTTAGCATAACATAATTTCTTTTATTTTAAGGAGGTGCTTTTCCGTGGAAATGCCTGTGTCCGAAATGCTCAGCGTTACCGGAATTGGTATAGGAACCGTTTTTGCAGGTCTTATATGCATAATAATTTTATGCAAAATAGTTAGCCTTTGCTACAAGGGTTCAAGCAAAAAAGCTGAGCCTAAGAAAGAGGTTGTTATCACCAAGGAAACAAACGAACCAATTGAAAACCGTCAAGAAATCATTGCCGCTGTATCTGCTGCAATAGCAGAAGAGCTTGGAACTGATATCTCGGCAATAAGAATTTTATCTTTTAAAAAAATTTAAAGAAAAGGTGTTTAAATATGAAAAAGTATAATGTTACGGTAAACGGAAATCTTTATGAAATCACATTAGAAGCAGTTGACGCAGCAGATATTAAAGCTCCTGCCGCTGCACCTGCTCCCGCAGCTCCTGCAAAAGTAGAAACTGCACCCACTCCTGCAGCAGCTCCTGCTCCTGCAAAGGCAGAAGGCGGCGAAACTATTGCAAGCCCAATGCCCGGAACAATTCTCAACGTTAATGTTCAGAACGGTGCCGCAGTTAAAAAGGGCGATGTTCTTATGATTCTTGAAGCTATGAAGATGGAAAACGAAATTATGGCTCCTTGTGATGGCACAGTTACCTCAGTTAATGTTCAAAAGGGTGCATCTGTTGAAACAGGCGCTGTTCTTTGCGTTATTGCATAACATTGGACAAGGAGTTTCAAAATGGATGCTATTTGGAATTTTATTGAACAAACCGGTTTTTATACCATAATCAACGGTTTTGTAGATGGTGGATGGAAAAATGTTGTTATGATTCTAATTTCCCTTCTACTTTTATACCTTGCAATTAAAAAACAGTTTGAACCTTTACTTTTAATCGGAATTGCATTTGGAATGTTACTAACAAACCTTCCCGATGCGGGTATGTATAACGGTCAGCTTTGGAGCGAGTTTATGAATGAAGCATCGCCTCATTACCATTCGTACGGTTATATAATGTCAAACGGTGGTTTGCTTGACTATTTATACATAGGTGTTAAAACCTGTATTTACCCATGCCTTATTTTCTTAGGCATTGGTGCTATGACCGATTTCGCACCCCTTATTTCAAACCCTAAGTCTCTTCTTTTAGGTGCCGCTGCTCAAATCGGTATATTTGCAACCTTTATAGGCGCTTTATATTTAGGCTTCACCGGACTCGAAGCTTCCTCAATAGGAATTATAGGCGGAGCAGATGGCCCTACCGCTATCTTTGTAACCTCAAAGTTAGCTCCCCACCTTTTAGGACCCATTGCGGTTGCAGCTTATAGCTATATGGCATTGGTTCCGGTTATTCAACCCCCAATTATGAAATTATTAACAACAAAAAAAGAACGTCAAATCGTTATGAAACCTTTAAGAGAGGTTTCAAAAACCGAAAAGATTATTTTCCCAATTGCTGTTACTATTTTTGTTGCTTTGCTCGTTCCCTCTGCCACACCGCTCGTTGGTTGCCTTATGCTCGGTAACCTTTGGAAAGAATCGGGCGTTGCTGAAAGACTTTGCAAAACCGCTCAAAACGAGCTTATGAACATTGTAACAATTTTCCTTGGAATTTCGGTTGGTGCAACCGCAACCGCAGAAACCTTCTTAAATTCAGAGCGAAGCGTTGCTAATATCTTTGGCACCGAAATTGACCTTTTAAGATTCCCAACCATTGAAATTATTTTCTTAGGTGTTGTTGCTTTTGGTGTTGCCACTGCATGCGGTGTTTTGTTTGCAAAGATAATGAACTTATTCACCAAAAACAAGATAAACCCGCTTATTGGCTCAGCTGGTGTTTCGGCTGTTCCAATGGCAGCAAGAGTTTCACAAAGTGTTGGTCAAAAGGAAAACCCATCAAACTTCTTGCTAATGCATGCTATGGGTCCCAATGTTGCCGGTGTTATAGGCTCTGCCATTGCAGCAGGTGTTTTAATAGCTTTGTTTGGTTAATAGGAGATTAAATAATGGAAAATAAAAAACTATTTATAACCGATACTATTTTGCGTGATGCCCATCAGTCTCAGGCGGCAACACGTATGCGAATCGAGGATATGATTCCCGCACTCGAAAGGTTAGATAAAATTGGCTATTGGTCAGTTGAGTGCTGGGGCGGTGCAACCTTTGATTCTTGTATGCGTTTTTTGGGTGAAGACCCTTGGGAGAGACTTCGCACTATAAAAAAGCATATGCCTAACACGAAGCTTCAAATGCTGCTAAGAGGTCAAAACCTCTTGGGCTATAAGCATTATGCCGATGATGTTGTTGAGGCATTTGTTGCTAAATCAATTGAAAACGGAATTGATGTTATTCGTATTTTTGACGCTTTAAATGACGTTCGTAATATTGAGCAAGCAATTAAAAGCACAAAAAAATATGGTGGTATTTGTGAAGCAGCTCTCAGTTATACTGAAAGTCCCGTTCATAACGAGGAATATTTTGTAAAGCTTGCCAAGAATCTTGAAAATATGGGTGCCGATGTTATTTGTATCAAAGATATGGCTAACCTTCTTTTACCTTATGATGCATATTCACTTGTTAAAAAGTTAAAGGAAAATGTTAAGGTTCCCATTCATCTTCACACACACAACACAACCGGTACAGGTGATATGACATATCTTATGGCGGCTCAGGCAGGTGTTGATATTGTGGACTGCGCCCTTTCCCCCTTCGCTAACGGTACTGCAAACCCTGCAACCGAGGCATTGGTTGCAACCTTAAACGGAACCGAGCGTGACACAGGGCTTGACCTTGAAAAATTAGGTGAGGTTGCAGCTCATTTCCGCACTGTTGCCGATAAGATGAAGGCAGAAGGTATCCTTGATCCTAAGGTGCTTAATGTTGATACCAAAACCCTTATTTATCAGGTTCCCGGCGGTATGCTTTCAAACCTTTTATCACAGCTCAAGCAAGCAAATGCCGAGGATAAATATTATGATGTTTTGGCAGAGGTTCCGAGAGTTAGAAAAGACTTTGGTTATCCCCCGCTCGTAACACCTACAAGCCAAATTGTCGGCACACAGGCAGTTCTCAATGTGCTTGCAGGCGAAAGATACAAGATGGTTCCTAAGGAATCTAAGGGACTGCTTCGTGGCGAATACGGTAAACTTCCCGCTCCCGTTAATGAGCAGGTTCGTAAAAAGGCTATTGGTGATGATAAGGTTATCACCTGTCGTCCTGCCGACCTTTTAAAGCCCGAGCTTGAGGGCTATGCCAAGGAAATGAAGGAAAAAGGCATTGGCAAATCTGCCGAAGATGTTTTAAGCTATGCTTTATTCCCGCAAGTTGCCGAAAAGTTCTTTGCCGCAAGAGATAAGGTGGAGGACGAAAACGCAGTTAGAAACCTTATTGTTGAAGATTTATCAGTTTAAAATTTAATAGGCTTCCGCTTTAGCGGAGGCCTATTTTTAAATCACATAATAATATAGAGCGTTAGCATTTCCTCAATCCTTTTATAAATAAACGGTGCATCGGTTATAGGTAAAGGATTTTTACCATAACCTAATTCAACCGTAAACCCCGGGCGATTAAATTCGTTTATAAACCAGTCCTTGAATCCGCCACCGCTTGCTATTCCTATTGGAACATCAAGTGCATAGCCTGATGAGGTTGCCATTATTTCAGCCATTTTTCTACTTCGATAGGGCTGCTTTGCTCCATAGCTCCAATAGATAACCTCTCCCTGTGAATGAAGCGCCATAACGTGACGGATTTGGGTTTTAAGGCAAAGCTCGGTTAGGCAAACTGTTTCGGGCTCACTGTGAGGCCTGAGACCTCCATACCTCGTTTTAGAGGGCCCATATATTCCCATTTCTCTTTCTCTTTGCCTTAATTCATCCCAACCCGCATCAAAGTTATGATTTATATCAACACCTCTTAAATTTGAATTCCAGTTCGAAAAATCCCCCTTAGCGATTTTTCTTATTTCATCGGTTATAATACCGCTATTTTGCCCTAACAAAGATATATCACAACCGTCGGGATTAACACAAGGAACAAAAATAACCCCCCTGCCCCGCAAGGCTCTGGGCATTTTAAGACCCGCTATGTAATCTTCGTTTTTGATTGCTCTGCATAATCTTTCGATAAACATTAGAACTATATTTGAGGTTATTCTTTCGCTACCGTGAAAAGCGGCTGCTAAGAGACAATACTGCGCCGCCGAGCCGATTTTAAGCGCAGTTATATCTTTTCCGGAACAACTTTTTCCGATAACGCTTCTTTTTATAAAAGCATATTCCGAGCAAAGCTCGTTTATTGTGCGTTGGCGAGAGGTATAATCATATTCCTTAACCTCAACTATATTTTCCATTTTCTCCACCCCAAAATTAACCTTACTAAAAATATATTTAAAAAAGGTGAAAATAATGAATTTAGAAGAAAAGCAATTAAGTAAACAATACATTTATAAAGGAAAAATTATAAATTTAAGAAAAGATACCGCTCTTTTGCCAAACGGTAACACTGAAATAAGAGAGGTTGTTGAACATCCAGGCGGGGTTTGTGTTGCGGCGTTAAACGAAAAAGATGAGCTTTTGTTTGTTAAGCAATTTAGATACCCCTATTTTGAAGAGGTACTTGAACTGCCTGCGGGCAAGCGCAACTCAACGCTTAAAAACCCTTTGGAATGTGGGAAAAGAGAATTAAAGGAAGAAACGGGAGCTGCTGCCCAAAATTTCATATTTTTAGGCGAGCTTTATCCCTCTCCCAGCTATTGCGGTGAAATTATTTGGCTTTATGCCGCAACAAATCTTTCCTTTGGCGAGAGTTGTCCCGATGATAACGAGTTTTTAGAGGTTATAAAGATTCCATTGGAAAAATCGGTTTCAATGGTTTTATCAGGAGAAATTAAGGATGCTAAAACTCAAACAGCAATTTTAAAACTAAAAACTCTTAAAAGTATAGGCAAAATTTAAAGCGGAGGTCAACCCTCCGCTTTTCTTACTTTCTAAAAAGTTTAGAAAACCATTTGAATGTTAAAGGCCAAACACAACCAGCAAAAAGAACTATTAGCAAATATCTAACGCCGTCTGCCAAATATCCATAAGGCAACAACATAGCAAGCGGTGCTCGCAACCCCTCTTTAATCGCCAAAAGAGGAATAAGGCCTAAAATAAATTTCAAAATCTGTGCCAAAAGGGTGGCATCAGTTTCAAATTTTATAAACCTTAAATCTAATTCATAGGCAATATAAATACCTAATGTGCAGCCTAACATTTTATATGCATTTTTAACTGCACTGTTAAAGGAATCCATATTTATATCACTTGGAAAATCATAAAAGCTAACAAAACAAAGCAGACCTACCGATAAAACCACCATCGAAAGTAAAACAATTCTCATTGTTTTAGCATTTTCAAAGCCCTTATAGATTATAGGATAAAGACCAAAAACAAGAACTAACGCAATAATTACCGAAACTATAACATCCGCAGGAGTGTGAACGCCTAAATACATTCTTGATATGGGAACGAGCACGCAAAATATAATTGATATTATTCTAATTATCTTATTTTTATTCCAACGGGCTAAGGCACCAAAAATTCCAACCGAGGACTGCGTGTGACCACTCGGAAAAGAATAACCGGTTGCTTCTGCCCTTGCCGATTCAACAATAGTAAAGTTTTTATCCCTCACCCAAGGACGAGGAACCCTGAAAACCATTTTTAAAAACTGATTTAATATTGTTCCTATAAATCCAACCGAAAGCAAATAATATCCCTCTTTTTTATTTATGCACCAAAAAAAGATAATTCCAAGAACAATAAAAACCGTTTCCTCGCCCAAATGGGTGATAGTTGAAAAAAAGGCATCTAATATAGGGTTGCGCAAATTTTCTAAAAAGCGCAAAAATTCCATAACCAAAACTCCTTAAAAAATGGTATGATTTTACATTAAAATCATACCATTTTTTCTAATTATTTTCAAGTATTAAAGTCAATTTACAATATTAATATTACCAATATACATAATCACTTGTTTCTTTTTTCTCACTTAATATCTTTGGATTTTCGGCTATAAACTCATCAAGCTCTTTATATACTCTACTCCTTGTTATACTATAATTGATGATGCCATCATAATTTTTATCAATAATTTTATAATATCTATAATATTCTCGTTCCTTAACTTCATAATTATAATATTCTTCGCTTTTTATAATCTTTAATAGATAGTCTTGTGCACTATTAGCAACACTACTATCCTCATCCTCGGCTAACTTTATTAGATACGGAACACCCTCATCGCCTAAATCATAAATAGTTTGGATATCAATTTTTTCCAATGTCTTACCCTTATATGAATAATAATTATATGCCGCTATAACTTGATTTACATTTACAATACTTAAAGTTATAAGTATTATACTCGCCGTAACCAAGGCCGTTCTAAGAACACAGATTTTAGCAACAAAAATTCTTATCATAAGGCTTATAAAAACTATTGCCAAGAAAACCATAAAAGAGCTTGTGGTAATACGAAGTATTGTCATACCAAAATGATTTATATATAACACCATTTTTGAAATAGCAGTTGCAATAATTATAAGAGTGAAAATCCCTATAAAAGTACAGAGCATTCGAGATGCAACGCAAATTTTTCCTTTTTCTTTCTTTGAAAGCAAAAGAATAGTAAAAATTATAGCCAAATTAATTGCAGCAATTATAGCCATCTCAAAAAAACCTCGACGGGCATATTGAGCAATGGTAAAGGAATAATCTTTTGGCAAAAATCCCTTGAAAGCACTGAAAAAATATGCAAGCTGTGAAAATAGATATGTTAAATAACAAATGGATAGAACGGATAAAAACGAAACTAATATTGTATTGTCAAAACCGCCAAATCCGCTTTCCTTTGCTTCTCGTGTTTCCTTTTTAGTAAGAGCAAAGCAATAAGATATCATAAACAATGCTATATTAAGCCCTATTATTACCTTAACGATAGTAGGTCCAAGATTACTTTCAAGCTTTTTTGCTAATCCACTGAATGCAGCATCGGAAGATATTAGCAACGGAACTACAACAAAAAGCACAGGTAAAGCAATAGCCACTCCTAATAGAGCTTTTAATGCAGTCTTTTTCTTTTGTCCTCTGCCTATAAAAATAGAAGCAACCGCCGTTGGTATATTGGGTATAACCAATGTAAAAAGAGGACGAAATATCGATATAATAAGACCTAAATCGCCCTTTTCGTTATAATTATTGGTCAAAGATATAAACCACGCCATAGAGAGTAAAATAAGAATATTAAAGCTAAAAAATCTTACTGAACCATTAGAAGTAAAAATAAAGGAAACCGAGGTCATAACCGCTAAAATTCCACAAAAAAGTGGAAATGCTTTAATTTTTACACCTTTATTTAACATATATACTGTAACGGTAACTAACATAAGTATACTTGATATCATAAATCCGAGCCTTAAACCGCCAAAAAATCCAAATGAGCAAATAATTGAAACTATGCATAGCAATAGCACAAATATTAGGTCTTTCTTTGTGATTTCAAACCATCTGCGAGGAGTGAAGTGAACCCCAAAGTTTAGACAAAATTAAATATTAAATTGTTTGTGAATGAGTTCGGTATTGTACTGGACTCATTCCTTTTAGTTTTAAGGAAATTCTTTCGTTGTTGTAGTAATGAATGTATTTCTTTAATTCATTAATGAAAGCGTTAACGCTTTCGAATTTTTCGCCATAGAACATTTCAACTTTAAGCCTACCAAAGAAGTTTTCCATAGCACCATTATCCATACAGTTGCCTTTGCGAGACATACTCTGAATAATGTTATGTTCGGTGAGTAATCGTTGGTATTCAGCGTGTTGGTATTGCCAACCTTGGTCAGAATGAAAGATTGGTGTTGCATCGGCAGGAAGTTTTGCAAATAAACCATTAAGCATTTCTCTAACTTGTTCTAAATTAGGACTTGTTGAAATGGAATAAGATACTATCTCATTATTGAATAAATCTAATACAGGTGAAAGATACACTTTTTCATCACAAACATTAAATTGTGTAACATCGGTTGTTATCTTTTCAAATGGTTTAATTGCCGAAAAATCTCTGTTAAGTAGATTATCTGCAACTTTACCAACCGTTCCTTTGTATGAATGGTATTTATCGTTTTTACGTTGTTTGCCTTTCAAACCAAGGTTATTCATTAGTTTTTGTACGGTTTTATGGTTAATTACATAACCTTTATTACGCATAGCTATTGTGATTCTACGGTATCCATATCTACCTTTATTTGTATTGTAGATTTCTTGTATTTCTTGCTTTTCGCATTCGTATTTATCTTTATTTGGTTGTTTTAAATAGTAATAGTATGTGCTGCGAGCAAGACCAGATAGCTTAAGCAAATCTTTCAGCGGATACTTTTGCCTTAGTTCAGAGATTATTTTTGCTTTTTGCCGTTCTCTCGCTCTTCCGAAAGAACTAAGGCACTCAGTTTTTTTAAGTATTCTATCTCCATACGAAGTCGTTGGTTTTCGGCAATTAAATCTTCCTCAACCTTTTTATCTAACTTAGGTGGTCTGCCTTTTCTTGTTCCGCTAGCGGAACAAGCTCTGCCTCGTCTTTCTTTCATTAGACCTTCGGCTCCCTCTTCCAAGAATATGCGTTCCCACAATTTAATTTGTTGAAAATGATTTGATACTAGCCCATCATTCCAATATTTACGAATCGTTTCGTTGTATCCTAATTTGTGTTCTCGCATATCCATTATAACACCTATTTTAAATTCTGCACTATAAA
>JAZSLI010000044.1:0-58975 GCA_045535295.1 Acutalibacteraceae bacterium
AACCGATCCCGGTTTATCTTATGGTTTAGCAGTTGCAAATGCAACCGCTAACCACAATAATGGTTTTAAATATTCGCTTATATCTGAAGCAGGAAAGTTTGCAGCAGGCTCTGACCTTACAATGAGCGGTTGGCTTCGTGATCAAAAGGCAACTATCAAGATTCCTGCAACCGCAACCTTTGAAAATGGCGATAAGCTTGTTTTCTATTTTAGATACGGTAGAAGCGGCGCTAAGGTTTATATAGATAATGTTAAGGTTACCAAGACTCCGCTTTCAACTGATGACGATGAAGATGAAGATGATCAAGGCGGTCAGGGCACTCAAAAGGGTGACGGTGACGGTATTTACGATGTTAAATTTGTTACCAATGGCGGTGACGCAATCCCTGATATGAAATTTGAGTTAGTAACAACTAACGTTGTTTTGCGTTATAGACAGCAAAGATTCGGTGCGGGTCAGTTTATTTTAGGTGCTGATTATAAATCGGGCGATCCTCAGGTAGCAGCACAGGGTATTACTGTTGAAAAGGGTGCTACCTATGAAATCGAGTTTGATTATTATGCTATGGGTCTCACAAACGTAATGGGCATAAGAATGGGCGTTGGTGTTGGTAGTGCTACCGCTAATGAAACTAGTGCGGTTGAATATTCAGTTATGCAGGAGTTTTTAAATTATCCTGCTTCAACTGTGATTAAGATGGATGGCTGGAAGAGAGATAACAAGGTTACCTTGCAGGTTCCGGCTGATGCCGATTTAACCAACGGAGATAAGCTTCTTATCTATTTCCGTTACGGTGGAACAGGTCAAGCAGCAGCAACTATTTGTGTTGATAATGTTAAGGTTTCAAAGAATGGAATAGCTATTTGGGAAACTAAGTATGATGGTGCTAAGGTTACTGACAGTCCTTGGTCATTCCCAAAATCTTCGGGTGATTCTTATCCTGTTCTTGACCCGCTTTCAGGCGTTGCAATGCTTCCAACACCCACACACGAATCAGGAATATTTGTTGAGTGGTGCACAGATGCTGAGCTTAAAAATCCTGTAACCGAGGATAGCTTCAAGAAGGACCAGGTTTTAACTCTTTATGCGAGATGGCGTTTCTATGCTGATGATTTAACCATTAATGTTGACGATACCGATTTCTATTGGAACGGTAAGTTGAAGGATGATGGTACACGTCAGGATAATACTCGATTAGCCATCCCGATTACAGTTGCTGATGATGGCGGAAATAAGGTTCTTAAATATCAGATGGACTTCAAATTAGGCAGTCCTGAGAAAATTGTTTATAATGCTTCTGAGAAAGAAACAGGAGCTTTCGATAACTGGTCAATTGGACTGTTTGACCCAACTGTATATAAGAACGATGAAAATGCTAAGCGTGAGGATGCAGCATACCTTGTAAAAGAGGGAGCTACATACTACATAAGCTTTAAGTTTAAAACTCTTAAAATTGATAACACAAGCAATGTTTCAACAAGAATTAAATTTAATTTAGCAGTTACCAACGAGAATGATATAACTAAGGGTAAAAAGATACTCGGTGCTTTCACCGGATATTCTCACACAGTTGACACCGAATGGAAGACAGCTCACACGACTGTTACAATTCCGTCATTAGAGGGTATAGGCAGCCGACTCGCTATCACCTGTTTGGGCTTTGGTGAGGTGCTTATTGATGACATCCGCATTATAAGAATTCAAAATGGTTTAGCTTTTGATACCGATGGCGGCAGCGCTGTGGTTCCTGTTTACGGAAATGTTGGAGATAGCTATGTTATGCCTCAAAATCCAACCAGACAGGATTCTATCTTTGTTGGTTGGTATACCGATGAGAACTATACAAAGGCATTCAACCCAACAGGCAAAATCACTAAGGGTGCTACAAAGCTTTACGGTAAGTTTATAACCTATCAAACAATTCAAGGCTTTGAGGATTTTGAAAAGGGTATGAGTGATTCCTTCCAGCACACATTCCAGGTAAACAAGCTCACAACTGATGCTTCATTTGTTAAGAATTATCGTTGGACAGGTAGCGAGTTCATTAAGGAAGGCGTAAGAAACGGTGCGGCTTCGGTTCTAAGCATAGGTGACGACCAATATGCTCGTCAGTTCATTGTGTTTGATACGAATTCTGTTCCGCTAACTGTTGGTGAACCCTATACTCTTTCTTTCTGGGTGAAGGTTGAAGAGTTCTTTATGGCTGGTAACTTGAACCTTATGTTCACAAATGATTTAACAAAGCTTAACGGAGTTCAGTGGAATACTGCATTACTGGGTGATAGAACAGAGTTAATTATGTCTACCGCACCTTTGGAAGATTATATAGGCGAATGGGTTGAGGTTAAATATGACTTTGTTGCCAAGGCTAAATACTGCGGAATTCAGGTTCCCGGTCTAACAAGAGCTTATTTTGATGATGTTTGCTTCACTCATAAGGATGCTCCTGCAACTTATTTAAGAACAATAGCAGGTGAGGGCGTTGCCTATGAGGAGTTAACCTCATTTAAGATTGATGAAGAACCAAAAGAAGAGGAAGTAGCAAAGAAAATCATCATCAAACCTGCAACATTTAAACAAGCAGGCACGGCTTTATGGATGATTATTGCTATAATTGGTGGCGGTGTTGTGATTTTAGCTGCCGCAGCAGTGCTCACTATTCTTATTATTAAAAGGAAAAAGAAAGCAAACTAACACCTAAATTTGAACCTTCTCCCAAGCCTTTGTGCTTGGGAGAGGAAAGATAGAAGGAGAAACTATGAAAAGAATTATAAGTGTTATATTATCTATAGTGCTTCTCTTGAGCTTAGTGACCTGTCTTTCTGCTTGCGGTGAAGGTGTTGCCCTATTTACCGGCAAAAAGGCTAATTTCACACTTATTCGTTCAAAAGATGCGGATGTAGAAACCTTGGAAATTGCAAAATATTTCCGCCAAGCAATTAGCGATACACACGGTGTTAAGGTTACTTATAAAACCGATGAAACAAAATTTGAAAAGGGCAAGTTAGAGGTTAACCTTGGTGTTACCAACCGCCCCGAAGCTCAAAGGCTTTTTGATAAGCTTACAACTACTAATGAAAATTATGCCGCCGACTATGCTATTCTCTTTAAAAATGATGTAATTTATATTGTTGGCACAACAAATCCTGCGCTTCAAAAGGCTGTTGACTTTTTCCTTTCTAATTTCTGCGGTTATTTAACCTCAACTATTCCAGCTGATTTAGATTATATGTATCATTTTGGTGATGATGATTCCGGCTTTAATATTGCCGGTGATAAGAGCCTTTCTGATTATCAAATCGTTTTCCCGAAATATAATATGAGCTATCTCGTTGGAATGGAAATTGATAATTTAGTTGATACATTAATGTATACAACAGGTTCAATTGTTAAAAAGGTTACCGATAATAAAAAGGAAACCAAGAAAGAAATCATTGTTGGTGAAACAAAGCGTGGAAACGCTCCTATCCCTTCTAATACAGATGAATTTATCATTAAGATGAAGGGCGGCAAGCTTTACATTAACGGTGCAACCGATGAATGTACTGCAATGGCGTTAAAAGAGCTTTGCAAAATGGCAGAAGAGGGCAAGCCCATTTCTAAGGATTTCGAATATATTGGAAGCTATTCTTATTCTAAGAAAAACTTTGATAATGTTTTAGAAATGACCTGGAATGATGAGTTTGATACACTTGATACTACCGTATGGACAGTTGCTAATACTTCTTCCGGCCAAACCTTTAATAAGCCGAATTCTGAGAAAGCAGGTAAGTTGCTCCAATTCTCTAATAAGGAAGAAAATGTTGCTATTGAAAACGGCAACCTCGTTTTAAGACCTACCTATAATGATGAGGCTTATATTGGTGCTGAGCTTAGAACCGAAAGAAGCGTTTGGTATAAGTACGGACTTATTGAAATTAGTATGAAGCTTCATAATACAACTGGTTTGTGCTCTGCATTCTGGACATTAGGTTTCGATGGCGAGGCATATACGGGCGAAACTGATATATTTGAGAGTATGGGTAAACGTGATAATATGAAAGCAACCACCATTTCTCACGCTAGCGATTCAACTAATGATTCTTCGGGTACTTGTTATGGAACAACTGATGTTTCAGGAAACAGAAGTTATTATCAGCTTCCCGATGGCGACAAATTTGATGATTGCTATCATACCATTGGTGTTTATTGGGATGAAAAGGTTATTCACTGGGTATATAACGGTCAGATATTCCTAACCGTTGATACTACCTCTACTCAAAGAGCAAAGGATACCTTTAACGGTTTGCAGCAAATAATTTTAACTCAATATTCGGGTAATGACGTTGCTGGACAAACGGGCATCCCCGATGAAACAACCGATTGGGAGAATGCTCATTTCACTATTGACAGTCTTCGTCTTTATCAGACAAAGGGCATGGTATTACAAAAGAGATAATTAGCAATTAAATTTTAATCTCTCCTGTGCATTCGCACAGGAGAGATTAATAATTTATTGATATGTGAATAGCCCGCAGAAGATAAAATAACACACAAAAAAGCACACCTCGAATTCGAGGTGTGCTAATGTTTTTATAAGGGTTAATTATTATTCTTCAACCTTCTCTTTTCCAAGAAGAAGATTAAGAATAATACCTAAAATGAGAGCAGTTGCAATAGCGGTGATTTGGATTTTACCAAAGTTAAGTGCTAAACCACCGATACCTGAAATTAAGATAGCAGAGGCAACAAAGAGGTTCTTATTTTGGTTAAGGTCAACCTTTTGAACCATTTTGAGACCGCTAACAGCGATAAATCCGTAAAGTGCCATACAAACTCCGCCCATAACACAAGCTGGAATTGAATTAACAAAAGCAACGAATGGGTTAACAAACGAAATAATAATTGCTCCGATGGCTGCTGCAAAAATAGTTGAAATAGAAGCGTTACGGGTAATAGCAACACAGGCAACCGATTCGCCATAGGTTGTGTTGGGACAACCGCCGAAGAAAGCACCGAAGATAGAGCCAACACCGTCTCCTAAAAGGGTTCTGTGAAGACCAGGCTCTTTTAAGAGATCTCTTTCAATAATGGAAGAGATATTCTTATGGTCAGCAATGTGCTCTGCGAAAACAACAAAAGCAACAGGAATATATGCCATTGCAAGGGTTCCGATATATCCGGCATCGATATCCTTAATACCCTTGAATGCTGTTACAAAGGTGAAATCGGGCAAAGCAAGGAAGGTTTTAAGTGTAACACCATCAGCAACCAATGCGCTGAAATGGCTGAAATTGATAACCTTTAATGCATCAATATTTGCTGCGTTTCCAATAACGGTGAAGATAGCAGCAACTGCATATCCGCTTAAAATACCGATGATGAAGGGAATGAGCTTAGCCATCCTCTTACCATAGGTTGAGCAAAGGGTTACAACAACAAGTGTAATAAGACCAATAAGAACGCAAATGAGGGGGTGAGCAACCGATGAACCGTCTTCAAGCTTTACTCCGCCTGATTGAACATCGCCAACTGCATTTCCGGCAAGAGAAAGTCCGATTAATGCAACGGTGGGTCCAATAACAACGGGAGGCATAAGCTTGTCTATCCAGGCAACGCCTGCAAATTTAACAATGAGGGCGATAACAACATAAACAAGGCCTGCAAAAATTGCACCGATGATAATGCCTAAATAGCCTGCCGCCATGGAAGCGGCACCTGCGAAGGCTGCGAACATTGAACCTATGAATGCGAAGGAAGAGCCTAAGAAAACGGGACTCTTAAATTTGGTGAATAAAAGGTAAACTATTGTTCCAACACCTGCACCGAAGAGCGCTGCCGCCGAGCTCATTCCATTACCAATGATTACAGGAACAACTAAGGTTGCGGCCATAATAGCTAATAACTGCTGAATAGCAAAAACTATTAGTTGGCCAAACTTGGGTTTGTCTTCAACGTTGTAGACAAGTTTCATTTTCAATTCCTCCATTTTTACCCCTTTTAGAGGGGATTATATTTTTATACATAAAAGGAAGGGCATACAAGCTATTATATCGGCATATAATATATATGTAGCAAATTCCTTTATTGTATCTAACTCAATATACCATATTATTAAGTTTTTGTAAAGATATTTTAAAGACAATATTTTGTGTTTTTTCTTAAATTTTTAAGGGTGAAAATACAACTTTTTGTGGTTTTTAGGCATTTGAAACTTTTAAAACGGGCTTTAATAGGGCATTTTTGGATACCTGCACAATTTAATTGTCAAAAAATGGGAAAGTTTCTCGTTAAAAAGGTTACAATTCTGTAACTTTTTTAAAATCTTTGATAACGGTTGTGCAAAGTGTACAAAAACTTGATTTTTTTCTACTTTGACATAGTTTAAATTATCGGTTAAAATAGGTTCGTTCGTTTGAACAAGGGAAAGGTCCAGATTTGTGACCTATTTAAAAAGGAGTTATTGGATGATAGAAAGAATAAAGTATGGTCTGCAAAGAGCAATAGCTTCAAAGCAGATGCGACTAATCGGTATAGCGCTTTTAACCGCCATCACCGCTGCTGTTATTACTTTCCTTAACTGTTCAGTAAACACATTTAAAGTTTTTGATGGAGAAAAAAACTATACTGTTAGAACTTTAAGCTCAAATGTTGAAAAGGCTCTTTCAAATTTAAACTTAAAATCTCAGGACTATACTATTGAAAGCACAATTGTTGACGGTAAAACCACTAAGGTTAATATTCTTTATAATTTTCCTGTTTACATTATTTATGGTGATAAAACTCTTGAGGTTTCGGTTTGTAAGGGAACGGTTGGAGATGCCATTAAGAAGGCAGGCTTCACGGTTGATGAATTTGATTTTATTGAACCGGCGCTTGATACCAACCTAACTAAGAATCAATATATTGATTTCACTGATGTTAATTATGTTAGCGGCGTTTACACTGAATCTATTCCGTATACGGTTCAAACCCTTTATTCACCCGATACCGCAAAGGGAGTTAAAAAAACCATAACTGCGGGCGTTAACGGACTCAGGGAGATTAGTTATACTGAGAAAATTGTAAACGGTGTTTCGGTTGAGAAAACCGTTACAGGTAGTACTGTTGTTGCCGCTGCGGTTAACGCAAAAGAGGTAATAGGAACAAAGGTTACAGCAGGAAACGGATTAACCAATTATGATGTTAATTCAATATCGGTTTTAAATCCGCCCTTCACTATTAATCTTGATGCTAACGGAAACCCCACAAGCTATGTTTCTAAAATGACGGTTAGAGCAACCGCTTATACCTATACGGGTAATAACTGTTCAACAGGTGTTGCACCGAAACCCGGATATATTGCGGTTAATCCTAAGGTTATACCTTATGGAACAAAAATGTATATCAAATCGCCTGACGGTTCAATTATTTACGGTTATGCTGTTGCGGCTGATACGGGTGGATTTATTAAAAAATATCCAACCGGTGTTGATTTGTTTATGGCAACGAGAAGCGCTTGTGTTAATTTCGGCGTTAAAAATATGGAAATTTATATACTTGAATAAAAAATAAGGGTCTTAGCTAATGCTAAGCCCCTTATTTTTTGTGCTAATGCTAAAAAAGCATTGACTTTTTATAGTTAAATATATATAATATAAAGGCTACAAACCGCAAGAGTAAGCTGCGTAGCAGTGCGGGTGAAAGAGATTAAGTAATTTAAAAGTTAATATAATTTAATTAGTATCGAGGCGTGGCTCAGTTTGGTAGAGCGCTGCGTTCGGGACGCAGAGGCCGTGGGTTCAAGTCCCGTCGCCTCGACCAGAAAAAGAGAGATTCCAAGAGGAATCGGGCGTATTCAGTTATATTTGCCTTCGGCAAGTTATATTGCTTCGCAGTTATATTTGGCTTGCGCCAAGTTATATTGCCCTTTGGGCAGTTTGGGGAGCGAATATAATATAACTGCTGCGTAGCAGCAATATAACTTTTGCAAAGCAAAAATATCACTCCGTCGAAGACGGAATATCACTAAACACTTATGATTATGCAAGGGTTCGAATTCATACGCAAAACCAGCAAAAATATCTTTTTTGTAGCCCATAGACAAAAAAACCTTGTTCAGAAGAACAAGGTTTTTTTATTAAACACCATACACAATCCATAAGTAGATATACGCAGGGATGATTGCTGCGAGAGTGAAGGGGATTCCGATTTTAAAGAAATCTGAATTCTTAACTGTGTAACCCTCTTTGCGAAGGATGCCGATACCCGTAATATTTGCCGATGCACCAATCGGTGTGCAGTTTCCGCCGAGAGTTGCACCTGAAAGTAGTCCAAAATAAAGAACAGTTGGGTCAACATTAAGTGCAGAGGCAAGACTTGCAATAACCGGTATCATTGTTGCAACATAAGGGATATTATCGATAAATGCAGAAATAAGCACTGATGCCCAAACTATAACAGTATAAAGCAGAAATATATTTCCACCGCCCGCCTTTGCAAGAAGCTTTGCTGCTGCAGCGATAACGCCCTGTTGCTCAATACCGCCTATCATAAGGAACAAGCCGAGCAAAAGACCTATTGTTTCAAAGTCAATTTCCTTTAACGGAGCAATAATTGCCGAAATGGTTTTCCTTTTCGCAAAGTTATAAACAACACCTATTAAAAGAAGCATACAGCAAATAAGTCCGTTGGTTATATCGGGCTTGTTTGGTATAAAGGAAGCGAGAATAAGTAATACAATAGTTGAAAGTAAAAGAATAGAGGGCACGATATCGGTAACCCTTGTGCGTTCATTGGTTTTTGGAATAGCTGCTTTTTGCTTGCGGAAAAGATAGGCTAATACAATTGCTGAAATAATAGCACCAAGCTCAACCGCAAAGAATATACCGGGTTTACCTTTATACCAGAAGAAGTCCATAAAGCTCATATCAAGTGCAGAACCGAGCATAATGGCAGTTGTATCGCCAACCAAGGTTGCAGCACCCTGTAAATTAGAGGAAACCGCGATTGCTATAATAAAGGGTACAGGGTTTGTTTTTAACTTTTTGCATATTTCGAGAGCGACGGGAGCTACCATAAGAACGGTTGCAACATTATCAATGAAGGCTGAAATAATACCCGCAAACAAGGCCATTGCAACTGCCGCCCATTTAACATTTGGAACCTTTTCCATTATTAAATCGGCAAGTAGCTCAGGCATTTTGCTTTCAATAAAGAGAGCTACAATTCCCATTGTGCCTGCTATCATAAGTAAAACATTAAAGTCAATAACGCCAATAATATTTTTCAAAGAGAGCATTCCCGTAGCAATAAAAATGAGAGCGGAAACAAGTGCTATAAACGGTCTATATTTGCTAAACACAAGCATTAAAACATAGGTTACTGCAAATAGCGCCAATGCAGCATACATCATATTAAATTCTCCTAACATTTAAAATAATAGCAAAAATATTATATCATTCATATTTTAAAAAATCTACTTAAATATATATATTTTAGTGAAGATTATAGGTTATTTGAGGGTTGCTAATTAAAAAATTACATTATATAATATAACTAATATAGACTTAAAAAGAATAGAAGGCAGTTAAATGACAGCAGTTCAAACACACTATCAAAAAATGACCGAGGCCCCACTGGCTAAGCTTATTATTTCCTTGGGAATTCCAACAACCATTTCAATGCTTGTTACCAATGTTTATAATATGGTCGATACACATTTTGTTGGTAGTTTGGGAGAAAGTCCCCAAGCGGCAACGGGAATTCTATTTTCATTGCAGGCGGTTATTCAAGCTATTGGATTTATGCTTGGTCAAGGTTCTGGAACAATGGTTTCAAAGGCTCTTGCCGATAAGGATACCAAGCAGGCAAGCAAATATGTTTCAACCGCTTTTTATACCTCGGTTATATTTGGAGCTTTATTAGCTGTTTTCGGTTTTATATTTTTAACACCACTTTTAAGACTGCTCGGCAGCACCGAAACCATTTTGCCTTATGCCAAGCTTTATGGTGCGTGCGTTTTGGTTGGTAGCCCTGTGGTTATGGGCTCCTTTGTTTTAAACAATAATTTGCGATATGAGGGAATGGCACTATATTCAATGTTCGGTTTGGTTTCAGGTGCATTTTTAAATATTTTCGGTGATTATTTGTTGGTTGGAGTTTTAAAGTGGGGTATTTTAGGTGCAGGCGTAGCAACAGTTATATCCCAAGTGGTTAGCTTTGTTATTTTGCTTTTTCTATTCAACAAAAAAGCGCAAAGCAAAATAAGGCTTTCGGCAATTTCTAAAAGCTTTATGATTTATGCCGATGTTATTAAGGTTGGTTTTCCTGCTTTTATAAGACAGGGACTCAGCTCCTTCTCGCACGGTCTTCTCAACAATATTACTGCACCCTATGGCGATGCGGCAATAGCGGCTATGAGCATTGTTAACAGATTCAGTGCTTTTGTTATGTGCGTTGGTCTTGGAATAGGGCAGGGCTATCAGCCGGTTGCCTCATTTAATTATCAAGCTAAAAGATATGATAGGGTGAAAAAGGGTTTACTTATTACTATGGGAATAGGATTAGTATTTATTACCGTTATTGCAGCTCCTTCTATTATATTTTCAAAACAAATAATTCTCCTTTTCCAAGAAAGCGAAAATGTTTTAAGGGTTGCAATACCTGCTTTAAGATATTCTTGTATAGGAACTGTGTTTTTAGCGTTTTCGGTGCCTATTAATATGCTATATCAAAGTACAAGAAATGCTTTAATGTCTTCTATTTTATCACTGCTTCGTTCAGGACTTATGTTCATACCTACCTTACTTATAGCGTCGCATTTTTTGGGATTTGTTGGAATTCAAATTTCGCAACCGCTTGCTGATATTCTAACAGGCCTTATAAGTATTCCCTTTATAATAGGATTTTTAAGAAAGAAATTTTAAACAATAAACCCCTAACTATTTAGTTAGGGGTTTAAATTTATTCATCAAATTCGAATGTTCCTGAAAGAAGGGTTACCTCATCGCTACCCACCGTTAAAAGTCCACCCTTTGATTTTGCGGTTTTCTTTGTGTCCTCATTGAGCCAAACGGTGCAGGGAGCTTCAACAATAGTGGTTACAAAAGGAATATGTCCCGCCATAATAGCAAGCTCACCCTCGCTGCTTCTAACATCAAGCTTAACAGCTTCACCGTTGAATTTATCACCATCAGGGGAGGAAACAACTAATTTAAAGGTGTTCACTTTTGCACCTTCTTTGCCTTTTCAATAGCCTCATCAATAGTTCCAACAAAAAGGAAGGCGGATTCGGGCAGGTCATCATGTTTGCCTTCAATGATTTCCTTAAAGCCGCGAACGGTTTCGCTAATGGTTACATATTTACCCGTAATACCGGTAAACTTTTCGGAAACATCGAAGGGTTGTGATAAAAAGCGCTGAATTTTTCTTGCTCTTGCAACTAAAAGCTTATCATCATCTGAAAGCTCATCCATACCCATAATGGCGATTATGTCCATCAATTCATTATAGCGTTGAAGGATACGCTGAACCTCTTTGGCAACAAAATAATGCTCCTCACCAACGATTTCAGGCGATAAAATACGACTTGATGACTCTAACGGGTCAACAGCGGGATAGATACCCTGTGAAGCGATATTTCTTGCTAAAACGGTTGTTGCGTCAAGGTGGGCAAATGTTGTAGCAGGAGCGGGGTCGGTTAGGTCATCCGCCGGCACATAAACCGCTTGAATAGAGGTGATAGAGCCCTTTTTGGTTGAGGTTATGCGTTCTTGAAGGGCACCCATTTCGGTTGCAAGTGTTGGCTGGTAACCAACCGCAGAAGGCATACGGCCTAAAAGTGCAGAAACCTCACTTCCTGCCTGAGTGAAACGGAAAATGTTATCAATAAACAAGAGAACATCTTGACCTTTGGCGTCACGGAAATATTCGGCCATAGTAAGTCCCGAAAGGGCAACTCTCATACGGGCTCCCGGAGGCTCGTTCATTTGACCGTAAACAAGTGCGGTGTTATTTATAACTCCCGACTGCTTCATCTCATTATAAAGGTCATTACCCTCACGGGTACGCTCTCCAACGCCCGAAAATACCGAGATACCGCCATGCTCTTTGGCAATATTGTTGATGAGCTCCATAATAAGAACGGTTTTACCAACACCCGCACCGCCAAAAAGACCGATTTTTCCGCCCTTTGAATAGGGGCAGATAAGGTCGATAACCTTAATGCCGGTTTCGAAGATTTCGGTGCTGGTTGCTAGCTCATCATATTTAGGAGCGGCTCTGTGAATATTCCATCTTTCTTCTGTTTCGGGAGTTGGGATATTATCCACAGCATCTCCCAAAACATTGAATATTCTACCTAAGGTTTGGTCACCCACCGGAACACTAATAGGAGCACCCGTATCGGTAACATCGGCACCTCTTTGAAGACCATCGGTTGAGGACATAGCGATACATCTTGCGGTGTTGCCGCCAATGTGCTGAGCCACTTCAACGGTTAATGTACGGTCCTTAATAGGAACGGTTAATGCATTTAAAATTTCGGGAAGCGAGCCTTCCTCGAATCTAACGTCAACAACAGGTCCCATTACCTGAATGACCTTTCCAATATTTGAATTATTCAACTTAATTCACCTCTAATTATTGTTGCTGCCTGCAACAATTTCAGTAATTTCTTGGGTTATTGCACCCTGTCTTGCTCGGTTATATTGCAGTCCCAAATCATCTATCATTTGTTTTGCATTCTTTCCGGCAGAATCCATCGCCATTCTTCTTGCCGCAACCTCACAGGCAAAGCTTTCTCTGATATAAGCTGTGAGTATGCCTGCAACATATTCCTTTGCAACGGAGTTTAAAACTGAGATATGGTCGGGTTCAAAAATAACACCCGCATTATCCTCGGTATCGCTCTTTTGTAATGGAAGAAGCCATTTTATTTTAGCCTCCCCAACCATAACCGATTGATATTCGGTGAAAATGAGACCGAGTCGGTCAAACTCAGAGTTGCAAAATTGCTCGCAAAGCTGTTCCGATAAGGCATAAGCATCATTGAAGGAATAGCGTTCAGAAGAAATAATGGGTTTTCCAAACCGCTCGCAAGCCCTCTTGCCGATAGGGATAAATTCGGCATCGGGGTATTCGGCACAAAGTCTAAAAATATTGGCGTTATAGCCGCCCGCAAGTCCACGGTCACCCGCAATAACAATGATTTTTGTTTTTCCGTCATTAAAGGGTCGCATATAGGGACTTTTTAAGCACTCGGTTTGATTTGTTAAATGAGAAATCGAGCGGGTAGTTGCCGAAATATATTCACGTGCTTTAAACATTGCTTCATTTGCACGTCTTATTTTAGAGGAGGCAACCAAGCCCATGGCCTTTGTAAGTTGCAGGGTAGAGGTAACACTTTTAATGCGCACCCTGAGTGCTTTGGTGTTTCCTGTCATAAATTACACCTGCATTTCTGAAAGAAAGGCTTTCAGTTCTTCCTCATCCGAAGACTCAAAATAGCCTTCCTCAATTCTTGAAAGCCAAGTTCCTTTTTCGTTTTCAAGCTTGGCAAAAAGCCTTGCTTCATATTCTTTAACATTAGAAATTGCAACATTATCTAAATATCCGTTTATTGCGGCATAAACAATAGCCACCTGACAACCAACCCTTATGGGTGAATTTCGGCCTTGCTTTAAAACTTCAACTATTCTTTCGCCCAATGCGAGACGAGCCTTTGTATCGGCATCTAAATCGCTTCCGAACTGTGCAAAGGATTGCAATTCACGATATTGAGAATATATGAGCTTCAATTCACCTGCAACCTTTTTCATTGCTTTAAGCTGGGCAGAGCCGCCAACACGGCTAACCGAAATACCGGGATTTATAGCCGGCATAATTCCCGAATGGAAAAGCTCAGTTTCAAGGAATATTTGACCGTCTGTTATAGAGATAACGTTGGTTGGAATATAAGCAGAAACATCGCCTGCTTGGGTTTCAATTATAGGAAGAGCGGTAATAGAGCCTCCACCATATTCTTCCGAAACGCAGGCCGCTCTTTCAAGCAAACGGGAATGGAGATAAAAAACATCTCCGGGATAAGCCTCTCTTCCTGGTGGGCGACGAATGAGCAAGGAAAGAGCTCTATAAGCCACAGCGTGTTTGCTCAAATCATCATAAACAATAAGAACATCCTTACCTTGTTCTCTAAAATATTCTGCCATAGCACAACCGCTATACGGTGCAATATATTGAAGCGGAGCACTCTCGGCGGCCGTTGCGGAAACAATAATAGTGTTGCTCATAGCACCATTGCGTTGAAGCTCGTTTGCTAATTGAGCAACCGAGGTGCTTTTTTGACCTATTGCAACATATATACATAAAACGCCTGTGTTTTTCTGGTTGATAATTGTATCAATAGCAATTTCGGTTTTACCTGTTTGTCTATCACCGATAATAAGCTCACGCTGACCTCTTCCGATAGGAATCATACTATCAATAGCCTTAATTCCGGTTTGAAGAGGAACACTAACGCTTTTTCTTTCAATGATTCCAGGGGCTTCGGATTCAATAGGCCTTGTACCGCTATATTCAATGGGGCCCTTACCATCAATTGGCTCGCCTAAGGCATTAACAACTCTGCCTAAAAGCTTTTCACCGACAGGAACAGATAAAACCTTACCCGTTCTAACAACAGTAGAACCCTCTCTTATATTATTTTTGTTAGAAAGAACAGCAACTGAAACGGTTTCTTCCTCTAAATTTTGTGCCATACCAAAGCTTCCGTCTTCAAATTCTAAAAGCTCGTTAGCCATACAGTTAGTAAGACCGTAAACCCTTGCAATACCATCTCCAACTAAGATAACCTTGCCGGTTTCGGTCATTTGAGTGCGGGCTTTATAGTTTTCTATCTGGGTTTTTATAATATTTCCGATTTCACTTGGGTTGTTCATTCTTCCATCACTCCTTTAACCTTAGAAAGCTTGGCCGAAAGGCTACCGTCTAAGGTGATATCGTCTAACTGGATTTTTATTCCGCCAATAAGGGATTTATCCTCAACATATCTTGCTTCAATGGTTTTTTTGCTTAACCTTTCAAGCTTTTGCACAAGTGCCGATTTTTGAGCTTCGGTTAAGGGATTAACATAAAAAACTGTGGCAATAGCTTGATTTTTAAGCTGGCGCAAAAGCTCTCTGTATTCCTCAATGCACTCGTTCAAGGCTTTTATGTGACCATTCTCACAAAGCAACTTTAAAAACGAAACAATATATTCGGGCATTTGCTTTCCAAAGGCCTCTTCTATTGAAAAAAGCCTTTCAGAAAGGGGAATAGCGGGCGAATTTAAAAAGGATAAATAATCGTTGTTTTCTTTTATGAGGGTTCCTATTGTATCAAGACACTTAGAAAACATTTCGGTATCCTCATTTTCGGCGGCAAGCATAAAAAGGGCGGAAGCGTATTCTTTTATGGTTTCGGTCATTTTATTCACCTATTTCTTCAATAAAAGAATCAATTATTTGCTTATGGTCGGCCTCGGTAATTTCACGCTCTAAAAGCTTTTCGGTAAGTTTTGTGCTTACAGAAACAATTTCTTGCTTTATGCCTTCCTCAGCTTTTTTGATTTCAAGAGCGGCATCTTCTTTTGCCTGAGTAACAATAATATTTGCTTCCTCTTTTGCCTTATCTAAAATTTCTTTTTCTCTTGCCTTAGCAACGCTCACGGCAGACTGGATAACACTGTCAGCCTCCGCCTTGGCGCCTGATAGCTTTTCCTCATAAGCCTTTTTATTAAGCAAAGCTTGCTCGTTTGAATCCTTTGCTGCTGCATAATCATCGTCGATAGCTTTTTGGCGATTTTCAAGCATTTTTTTAACCGGTTTGTAAAGAAATTTTTTAATGATTAAAAATAATAGCAAAAGGTTAACAAGCGAAACAAGAATTTGCCATAGATTTATAGAAATAACATCTAATGACTGCATACTTTTTCACTCCGAATGAGCTTTTTAATTAAAGTGCCTTAATTGTGTTAACAAGGATGTCAACTAAAATGTTTGGTGCAACGAAGATAAGAAGAATTGCAATAACCAAAGCATAAAGACCAGTGGTTTCAGCGACAGCACAACCCATAAGTAAGGTGGTTGTAACTGAGCCCTTGCTTTCGGGTTGGCGGGCAATAGCCTCACATGCCTTAGCAACAGCGTTACCTTCACCGATACCGGGGCCTATACCTGCTACCATAGCAATACCGGCACCCAAAGCGCAACATCCTAAAATAATACCAAGTGCAATTTCCATTTTTTGTTTCCTCCAAATAAAATTATTTATTTAAAGAAAGCTTTTTTTGCTTTCTTTTTTTATATTCATCAATATCAAAACCGCCCGAAACATTGAGCATTGTTAGCATTGCGAAAATAAATGCCTGCAAGCAACCACTGAAAACATCAAAATAAATTGAAAGAACAGCGGGAATACCGATTTGGAATAAGGGTATATCAGCTAAAAATCCAGGCAAGCTTCTAAGGAGCATAGAAGAAAGTCCACCTAATGCGGTTGCGAGAAGCACCGAAATAACGGTTCCTGAAAGAATATTACCGTAATGACGGAAGGTCATAGAAACGGGGGTGGCAAATTCACCTATAAAGTTTATGGGTGCCAAAAGTGCAACCGGCTCGGTGAAGCCCTTTAAATAATGAAGTGGGCCGCATTTAAACTTATAATAGGTAATAAGAATAAAAACAAGCAACGCCCAACCGCCAACAATGTTTATATCTGAGGTTGGTGGGAAAAGACCGAGCAGAGAGGAAAGACTTGAAAAGGCGCTGAGTGCAAGAATGGCGATAATAAAGGAAGAATAGCCTTTAAAATATTCACCCATATTTTCAACTACAAGTGCGTCAACCTTTTCGACAATAAGCTCGGCAAAATGTTGCCTTTTAAGCTTGATATGCTGATTAAGTCCGTGGGTTAAGTAAAGGCAAACAAAGAAAATTGAAATCATAACTAATGCCGAATTAAGCTGAGCCTCGGTTACGGGGAAATTTTGAACGGGCATTGGAATAGTGAAATATATCAAAGCACCCGTTATCATAATTCCCTCAGAAGCGGGCTGTGTTAACACCTTTACAAGAATTCCAAGCAATAGCGGAAGTATTATCATTATGATATAGAAAATATCCACCAGCTTGAATTTTTTATCTATGCGGCTCAACGATATCACCTCTTTGAAAATGAAGCCGAAATTATTTCTTGATTAAAGCAGGACGTAATGCTATTGCAATTCTTGGGAAGAGGTAGGGGATAAGAACTGATATAATATTAAATATTGGGACAAGGTATCCGACAACCGCAATTATTATAAGCAAAATAAAGCGAAGAATTTGGGAAAGCTTTAAAAGATTTTTTCTTTCGTTTTCTTCTTTTTTTATAGCAAATTGCACCGAAAGACCAAGTAAAAAGAAATTTGCCACCGCTGCCAAATAGCCTAAGATGTTTCCTAAAAGCACGGTATAGTTCCAAAATCCTAAAATTAGAAATACCGATTGCATAATAACACTTAACAAAAAGCAAATAGCGGCAATATAAAGAGTTTCTTTTTTAACAGTAGGGTCGATTTTTTTCACTCGAAGTAACACCTCTATTATTCCAAAAATATACATTTATTATTCTATCATATTAATTAAATGATTACAATAAGGAAAATTGTAAAATTATGTAAAATTTTTTATAATAAAAACCCAAAACCGCCAAGAAATAAGCGGATTGGGCGATATAAATTATTTGTTATACTTAAATGAGGGTGGATTATTTCCTAAAATTTCAAGATAATTTTTAGCCTCTGCCTTTGCTGAGCCTAAATCGAGACAACGATAGTTTCCGCATTCGGCCTCACTTGCGCCAAAAACCTCGCCCTCGTGGTTTATAATGCAGTTCATAACTCTGATAAGCTCTTGCCAAACAACCTCGTTTTCGGCATCTCTTATAAGCAGATAAAAGCCGGTTCTGCAACCCATTGGTCCTGCATAAATGATCTTGCTGCCTATGGGACCTGAGCGTATATAGGTTGCAAGCATATGTTCAAAGGAATGCATAGAAATATCGTTCAAATAATCATTGGCGTTAGGTTTTCTCATACGCATATCATAGGTGGTGATATCACCGTCTATTCTTGAAACATAAAGACCGCATTCGAGCTTTGTATGGTCCACCTCAAAGCTTGCAATTCTTTTTATTTGACTATTCATAATAACTCCTGGTTTTAAATTAGTGTTCAAAATTTTTTATTTTTGCTAATTCCTCAAAGGTTACAAATTCATAACCACATTCTTGAAGCATTAATATTATTTGTTCTATTTTTTTCTTATAGCTTTTTATACCGTATTTAATATAGTATTTATCGTAGGATTTAAGCTCCTTGAAAAAGGGGATTTTTTGGGTTGTGAGCTCAAAGGGATGAAGATAAAAAACATAATAATCGTGGCATTTTATATAGCTTTTAATTAGTGATTTTATAAAATCCCAATTACCGAGTCTAACATAACCGCCACCCGAGATGGGAAAGGGTATGCCGAAAACGCTTTGCTTTGAAAGACCAAATTCAAAAAACTTGTTTTTCCTGAAAATATTATCCCCGATTTGAGTAAAATCCGAAAGGTCAAGCTCAACAGTATGGCGAGCCTTTAAAAAGCCTAAATGGCTCGAATCATATTCAAAACCAAGCCGCCTTAAAATTTCCAAGCGTTGCTTATCAAGGCTAAAACAAGGGGCTCTAAATCCGACAATATCGGTTGAAAAAAGCTCGCTTAATTTCTTTTTTGTTTTTTCTATATTTTCTTTAAAGCTTTGAAGGCTAAGCTCCATTGGGGCTATATGATTATAGCTATGTAGGGCAAGGCGGTGACCGTTATTAATACACACTTTTAGCTTATCAGCAATTTTGGGAGCTAAGCTTCCAACTGTAAAAAGAGTGCTTTTTATACCGTACTTGTCGAGCAGGCCTATATATTGGTCAAACCCATCAAGCAAATCAAGATCAATTTTTCGGTCTAACGCATTTATACATTCGGTATCGGTAAAGGCCTCAACATCCATTGTGAAAACAGCGTATTTTTTACTCATTTTTCAAAAATCCTATAATTGCATTATCATATTTTTCGGTGTTGTTAATACGAAGGTGAGAATGACCACCCTTATCGAACCAAACAAGCTTTTTATCCTTTGAGGAGCAAGCGTTAAATAGCTCAATGCTTTTCTTTGGAATGGAAAAAATATCCTTTTCGCCATATAAAAAGAGAACACGCTGATAGGGCCTCATTTTCTTTATTGCGGTTATTGGCTTTTGGGTGTATACATTAGTATTTGTATGGTAATTGATTAAAAGCATAACCGTATCAAGAACGGGGAATAAGGGACGCTTTTGCGCCATCATATGTCTTTTAAAGGTTTCTCGAAAGGAAACAAAACAGCCTTCGGTTATAAGACCTTTAACACATTCTGGACAGTTTTTATTTGTCATCGCAAAGAGTCCAGCAGAGGTGCCAATGCAAATTCCGTGGATATAAATCTCACGGATATTTTTTTCCTTTTGGAGTAAATCAATCCACGCTAAAATATCGTTACTTTCTTTAACTCCGATAGTGTTATATTTGCCATCACTCTTTCCGTGGCATCTTGTGTCTATAACAAGAACATTAAAGCCGGCATCTTGATAGGGCTTAGCAAAATAATAGGAATAAACAAGACATTCGCATCTGCCCGGAATAATAATTACGCATTTATCCGAGCCAAAATCGAAATATTCGCCGTAAAGATTAAAGCCATCGTTCGTTATTTTAACCTCGCTGCAATTTTCTCTTACCGTGTCTGCCCATTTTATGCCGCTATTCCACATTGAAACCTGCTCTTCATTATCCTCAGCAGAGCAAACACGACCCCATTTTTCCTTTGAGGTGCGAACAAGTTGCTCGTTATATACCCTTTTTGATATGGGAATGGTGAAGATAAGCATTGCTATAAGACCGCCCAAAATCAATGCGAGTATTATACATAAAACTATTACAAAAGGCTCCATTTTTATCCTCCTTTGGTAGCCACTTCAATTAAATATAAATATTATATCATATAGTAAATCAAAAATCATCATAAATCGACAAAAAAGTATATTTTTATTGAAAAAGAGCAGGCGGTATGGTATTATTAATATTAAAAGTAAAGGTAAAAAAGGAGAAATTATGTCGGACTTCGTTATTATTCCTGATACATCTTGTGATATGACTAAGGATTTGAGAGAAAGGTTTAGTATTCCCGATTATATAAGGGGGGTAGTTTATTTTCCTGATGGGCATACAGAATATTCGGATATAGATTGGGAAATTCATAATCCAAAGCAGTTTTATGAATCGATGACAGATAAGAAAACTATTTATAAAACCGCTTGTGCACCGACCGGTGAAATAATAGAGGTAATAGAGCGGCAACTTTTAAAGGGTAAGGATGTTTTGGTTATAACCCTTTCATCCGGACTTTCGGGAACATTTCAGACTTGTGAATTAGCGAGAAAAGAGTTAAGTGAGAAGTATCCGGAAAGAAAAATCATTTGTGTTGATTCTAAGCGTTATTCAACCGCTATTTCCCTTTTGGTTATTTTGGCGGCTTATAAACGTGATAGTGGTGCCACTATTGAGCAAACGGCTGAATTTATTGAAAAGTATAAATACTGTGTTCATCAAATCGGAACAATGGATGACCTATTTTTCTTGGTTAAAACGGGAAGAATTTCTAATTTCAAGGCTTTTTTTGGCACACTTGTTGGAATTAACGCAATGGCTGATTTTAACAACAAGGGACTTGCCGAGGTTTTGGGCAAATTCAAGGGTAAAAAAGCCGCTTTTGATGCTCTTATAAAATATATGAGAGAAACTGTTGTAAATCCTCAAGAACAAATAATGTTTATAGCACATTCTAACCGTTCCCAAGCGGCAGAGCTTTTAGCCCAAACGGTTGAAAAGGAATTTTCTCCTAAGGAAATTATTATAACTAACGTTGGAATGTCTTGCGGTTGTTCTATTGGTCCCGGTCTTTGTGTTGCTTTTTATTTCGGCACTGAAATGAGCGAGGATATGTTAAAAGAAAAAGAAATAATGAATAAGATTATAGAAGGTCAGCGTTCTAAAAAATAAGGGGAAAATATGAAAGATTTCGTTGTTTTAGCAGATTCTACCTGCGACCTTAATAAAGAAATGCGTGAGAAATATGGAATTGATTATGTTCCTATGAATTACGTTATTGATGATATTGAATATGAAGCTTCGCTTGATTGGGAATCTCATTCTTATAAGGAATTTTATGATATAATGCGTTCGGGCAAGCGAGTTTTCACAACTCAGGTGCCTAAGAATGTTTATTATGATAAGTTTGAGCAAATAGCAAAGCAGGGCAAGGATATTATTTATATTGCTTGTTCCTCGGCACTTTCGGGTTCAATAAATGTTGCTAAAATGGTAGCGCAAGAGATTATGGGAAAGTATCCCGAAACCGAAATTTATTGTGTAGATTCGCTTATAAGCTCGCTGGGTCAGGGATATATGCTTATAACCGCTGCTCTGTTAAGGGAGCAGAGCTTAACTGCGGCACAAACCGCACAAAAAATAGAACAGACCAAGCTTTGTGTTAATCAATGTGGAACGGTTGAATCGCTTGAATACCTTCGCAGAGCAGGGCGAGTTAAGGCATCAAAGGCCTTTTTTGGAAATTTATTTGGAGTAAAGCCTATAATAATTTCTGATTGTAAGGGTCAAAATTACGCTTATAAAAAGGCAAAAGGAACCATTAACGCCTACCGAGCAATTGCCGAGCATATAAAGGATGCAGCAAACGGGAAATACGAAACATTGTATATTTCCCATGCTGATTGCGAGCAAACATTAGAAAGCTTAAAGGCGGCAATACTTGAAATAGCACCTTTCAAAGAGGTTGTAACGGGAATTATTGGACCTATTGTTGGGGCATCGGTAGGCCCGGGAACAGTAATATCCTTTTGTTATGGAAAAGAAGTAACAATTGAGGGAAAAGAGTAAGTGTATGCAAAATATTAAGCTAAATGGTATAGAATTTCATAGGGCACTTGAAAACGGATACCGCAACCTAAAAAAGAATGTTGAAATAATAAACAACCTTAATGTTTTTCCCGTGCCGGATGGTGACACGGGAACAAATATGGTTAAAACCTTTGGCGGCGGAATTAAATTATTGCAGGACGATATTATAGATATTGGCGAATATATGAAAAAGCTTTCAAATGCGGTTCTTTTATCGGCAAGAGGAAATTCGGGCGTTATTTTTTCCCAATTTATAAACGGAATTTACAGAGCGTTTGAAAAAAGAAAAGAAATTGAGTTTTGTGATTTTACTAATGCTTTTGTTTTGGGTAAGGAGGATGCGTATGCTTCTATTCTCACCCCAACCGAAGGAACAATTTTAACCGTTATTCGAGAAGCAGCAGAGTTTTTAGAGCAAAAGGGACAAGAATATAAGGATTTTTGTTCAGGCATTGCGGCTTTGCTTTCTCAAATGAGGCTGAGCCTATCGAAAACTCCCGAAATGCTTCCGATACTTAAAGAGGCGGGTGTTGTTGATAGCGGCGGTGCAGGCTTGGTTTGTATTTTTGAGGGAATGTATGCTTATTTTTGCGGCGAATCGGTTGAGGATACGCCCGAGATTTTAGATACAATTTCTGAACCTATTGTAGTGAATTCTAACTTTGGCCCTGATAGTAGGCTTGAATACGGTTATTGCACCGAGTTTATTTTGCAGCTTATGAACTATAAAATTGATATTGCGTCTTTTGATTTAAAGGAATTTACAAAGCACCTGGAAGAGCTTGGCGATTCTATTGTTTCGGTTTATAATGAGGGTATTGTTAAAATACATATCCACACCTTTACACCTGAGCTTGTTTTAGGCTATGCAAGACAATTTGGTGAGCTTGTAACCATTAAAATTGAAAATATGTCGGTACAGCATAGCAGTACGGGGGAAATTCCTCAAAAGAAGAGTGAGCATTTAAAATACGCTATTGTTTCGGTTGCTTCGGGTGAGGGTATTATAGATTATTTTTATGAAATCGGCTCGAATGCCGTGATAGATGGGGGACAAACAAATAACCCTTCTGTTGAGGCGCTTTTGAAGGTGTTTGGCGAGCTTGATGCAGAAAATATAATTGTTTTGCCTAATAATTCGAATATAATTTTAACTGCTAAGCAAGCGGCGGAAATTTATAAGAACTGCAAGGTTCATATTATTCCAACTAAATCTATTGTTGAGGGATATTCTGCTCTTTCAATGATGAATCCTTGGAGCGAAACCCCGGAAGAGCTTATCGAGGATATGAGTAGTGGACTTGATAATATTGTCTCGGCCAGTGTTACAACTGCAACAAGAGATACCGTTATGAACTCCTTGGAAATAAAAAAGGGAAGCTACATAGGTCTTAGCGGAAAGGAAATCTTATGTTGTAACGAGCAAAAGGTTGCCACTGCAAAGGAGCTTATAAAGCAGATTAATGATATTAGGGAAAGGGAAGTTATCATTGTTTTTTGCGGAAAGGGAGTTACCGACTCCGAAAAAGATGAGCTTGAAGCCTTTTTGACTAATGAATATCCTCTTTGTGAAATAGGCTTTATTGATGGCAAGCAAGAGGTATACGATTTCATAATATCGTTGGAGTAGATTTTTAAAATGCAAAAGATAGTTATTGATATTTACGGTGCTGATGATGGCATAGAGCCTGTTATAAAGGGTACTGCTAAGGCAATAAGTAAGGGGCTTTCGTTTAAGCCTGTGCTTGTTGGCGAAAAAGGCAGTATTGATGCTATTATGTCCCAAATGGGGGTTGCGGGCGAATTTTATGAGGTTATTAACACGAATAAATATATCACCAACCTTGATCTGCCTACCTGTGTTTTTGGCGGCAATGATGATTCCTCAATGGTTATGGCATATTCGTATCTTAAAAATGAGGATGAATGCGTTGCAATGCTATCTCCCGGAAATACGGGGGCGCTTTTAGTGGGTTCAATATGTAGGTTAGGTCTTTTACCCGGTCTTAAATTTCCTGCCTTGGCAAGTGCATTGCCTTGTGCAAAACAAGGGCTTGTTTGCCTTGTGGACTGCGGAGCAAATACCGAATGCTCACCTAACGACCTTGCAAGGTTTGCTCAAATGGGAAATGCTTTTTCTAAAAGCTATTGCAATATAGCTAATCCAAGAGTTGCGCTCTTATCGGTTGGAAGAGAAGAGGGCAAGGGTAATAGCTTAACAAAATCGGCCTTTGAGCTTATAAAGCAACTACCTATTAATTTTGTAGGTAATGTTGAGGGCAGTGACCTTGTTAGCGGTTATGCCGATGTTATTGTTTGTGATGGCTTTTCGGGAAACATAATTTTAAAGAATGCCGAAGCAATAGGAAAGGCAGCAATAGATATTGTTAATGAGCTTTCGAGCAACCAAGAAATTAGCGATAAAATAACAAAAGAGCTTTTTAGAAGGTTTGATTTTAATTCTCAGGGGGGAGCTACCTTTTTAGGCACTAAAAAAACAGTTGTTAAAATGCACGGATGTGCCAATGAGGACACAACAGTTTCCTGTATAGAGCAAATATTAAGGCTTGTAAGCGGCGGATTTATTGAGAATATGTCAAGCGTTTTCTAATAACCCAATAAAAAAGACAAACATTCCAAAAAGGAGTGTTTGTCTAAATTAATTTTGGCTATTCTCTTGTTTGAGAGGCTATAAATGTAAATTTGTGCAGATAATATTTAAGCGGTATGCCAATAACATAAGAAATATTAAAGGCAACCCATAAAGGTAGCTTTGGTGCGAAGGACCAAAACAGTAAGCAACCAAGTGTGTAAAATATGTAGCTTATTACTGTGTATATAAGCATACCCCAATAATCATAACAGTCGGTTCCCTTTAAAAACACATTTTTGGTAAGGATTAGGTTTATAGCAAGGCAAAAGCCCGCAATAAAGGGAAGACTTAAAAACAGATATCTATAACCAAGAGTATGCGAAAGAATAACAATAAGTACTTCGGTCAAAAGAAAAGAAATCGGTGTTCCCATTGCCAGCTTAAATAGGCTTTTATAAATTTTAACTGTATCACCGATAGGGTTAAAATGGGATGAGGCATTGTTTTCAATATATATTGTTTCAATTGGCAAGGTTGCAATTTTAATGTTTTTCTTTGCCGCATAATAAAGAACATTCATTTCATAATCATAGTTGTTTTTTTCAACATTTACCATCCAATTAATATGTGAAATTGCAAAGCCCCTAAGTCCTGATTGATTATCCGAAAGATAGCGGTTTGTTAATAGAGCATAAACCACACGGGACATTATGTTTCCAACCTTTGAACGAAAAGGAGTGCCTTTTTTAAGGGTTCTTGTTGTTAGCACAAACTTTTCACCCGAAAGAAGCTTTTCTCTAACTCTAACAACATCCTCAACTTTATGCTGCCCGTCTGCATCGCAGGTTATAAAATGCTCGCAAGTTGGCATGTTTGCTGAAATATACTTCATTCCTGCCTTTAATGCAGCACCCTTGCCGCAATTTTCTTCGAGGGTAATAACGGTTGATTCGGCTTTGATTTTTGAAAAAATTTCCTTATATTTTTTACCGCTACCATCATCAACCACCAAAACCTCAAAGCTTTCTGATTTTAGGCGGTTTACTAACTCTATAAGCTTTTCATCCGGCTCATAGGCGGGGATTAAAACCACAGTCATATAGTTCTCCTTAAACTCCGTTTATTTTAAAATTCCTTTATTTTTTAATTTATACTGCGAGTTAAAAATTCGTTTATTTGGGTTATGAGAAGATTGTTTGCGCTACCGTCCTCATCAAAGAGAAGATTGGTGTGCCCGTTTTTATCTTTTTCGCAGCAAATGTAATATTCAACATTTTTGGAATCAATTTCATCCTTATATGAAATTATTGAATATTTATTGAGCGGAACCTTGTTATCCTTTTCTCCGTGAACTATAAGCACAGGAACCTTAGATTTAGCAATTTCCTCGTTGGCTTTAAGGTTTAACGTTTCAGTGCCGAAAAGTATTGCCTGATAGAGCCATAAAAAGCCATAGTTAGTGTAGGCAAGGTTGCCGATATAGTTGGAGGAAGCGCTTAAAACACCCTCCATAGCACTGTTAACACCACTTATACTTATAACCGCAGAAATATCATAATCTTCTGCTAAAACACAGCAGGCGGCATATCCTCCCCTACTATGACCTAAAAGGGCGATATCATTATAACCGAAACGGTTGTTTTTTTCAATATAAAAAAGGGTTGCAGATAAATCAAGTACTTCTTGTGCAAAGCCAACCGAGCTTTCTCCACTCGAAGAATAGCAGCCCGAGGGGTCAAATGCAAAGACCGACCAACCCAAATCAACTAATTCGCTTATTTGCCAAAGATAGCTATCGGCCCCCGCATTAAAGCCGGGAGCTAAAACAATCAGTGAATTTTTGTTGTTTGGGTTAGCACAGGCGTAAAGATAGCCGGTAAGACGGGTTTGCTCGGAATAGTACTGCTTTTCTTGGCGGTTGCTTACCATATCAGTAAGCTCCGTTGGAATCTTAATTTCGGGGCTATCAACTCTGGCAAAAATACCATCATAAACAAGCTTGGTTGCGGCCAAGGATATAATAGAAAAAACTAAAAGAGCGATAATAACAGTTATCAGAATCCTTTTAAAAACAGATTTTTTTGCAGATAACATTATTATCACCACTTTTCAAAATTATTATTCGAAAACTCTACCCATAAGGAGCGCTTTGTAATGGAATTTACACCTGATTATAAGCTTAATATATTGGATGAAAACAACTATTCCTATCAGATGTGTTTGGTTAAAAACAAGCTCGCAGAATGTCGAAATGAGGGCTTTTTCACTGCTTTTGACGGTAAAAAAATCTTTTATGAGTATTTTTTAGCCAAGAACAGTACCGCTTCGATTGTGATAGTTCACGGATTAAGCGAATTCACAAAAAAGTTTTATGAGTTAGCATATTATCTTTTAAATGCAGGCTATAATGTTTTTTTATATGACCAACGTTGTCACGGAAAATCCGAACGCCTGACTGATAATAGCGAGCTTATTCATGTTGAAAATTTTAATGATTATGTAGCCGACCTTGATGTTTTTGTTGAAAACATAGTTTCAAAGGCAAGTGATAAGCCGATTAATATATACTGTCACTCAATGGGTGGGGCAGTAACCGCATTATATCTTTCTAAAAAGAGCGAGAGAATTAAAAAAGCTGTTTTTACTTCGCCTATGATAGAACCTTTGGTTAAAAATGCACCTGTTTTGTTAGCAAAGCTTTTTATGACACTTCAAATGATTTTCTTAGATAAAAGCTCTAAATGGCAGTTTTGCGAACCGTTTGACCCATCTGTTACATTTTCAAGAAGTGGAAATTCAAGCGAGGCAAGGTTTAAATATAATTTTGGAATGAGATTAGATGACCTTGATTACAGAACAACCCCAATGTCGATAAGCTGGGTATATGGCTCGCTTATGGTTAAGGACAAGATTTTTAGAAAAAATCTCATTAAAAGGATAAAAACCCCAATATTACTTTTTAGCGCCCAAAAGGATACAGTTGTTAGCACTAAGGCACAAATGGATTTTGTTAAAAGGTGCAAGAGTTGTGAGGTAGTAAAGCTTGAAAATGCAAAACACTCTATCTTAACATCAGATTCAAAAGAATTAGAAGCCCATATAAAAACGGTTATGGATTTTTTTGAGTAGCCGTCTCTTCATTTTCTTCTTGATTTTGGAGCGTTCTTTTTGCTTCCTTAATAAGTATTCTAATAAAGGCGACAAGAACATGGCAAAGCTTTACTGATACTAAAATGTCGTAACTCAAAACCTCGGGAGCGTTGTTATAATCGCAGCTTATATCTATTTTTTGTCCTCGCTTATTTGTCCGTTTAACAATCGAATGAATGAGTCCTAAAAAAGGATAAATAAGGCTGCAACACTGTCCGTAAGAAATGGCGGTTTTTGCGGCATCCTTTTCGCTACAAACTATTTTAAGCTCGAATTTTTTGAGAGTACAGTATTTGAGTAGTAAAACTAACTCCTTTAAAAGTGATGTAAGAATGTTAAGAACATCCGAAAGGGTGTTAACAATTCCGCTTTCCTTAACGCTCTTTTTAAGATTTTTACCCTCTATTTGTGAAATACCCGAGCTTTCCTTTAAAACCTTTATAATGGGGTTATTAGGGTCGGGATTTTCACCAAAGGTTTTAAAAAGTATTTTATATAATAAAACAAGCTCTCCATCCTTGTCGGTTTTAATAATAACATAAACCGGCAAAAGCAAAATAGCGGTTATAAGTATTGCTATAAAGGCAATAATGCCAAAAAAAATCCACATATCAGAAATTTTTCCTTTCAGATATTCTATAACCAGTATATACTCATTATGTTCAATTATATATTATAATATCATATTTTTCAAGGGATTTGGTAAAAGGTGAAATGGAATTATATAAGGTTAGGGGACATTGAGGAGTCGCAATATGATGAATTATATTTAAAGCTAACCCCTAAGCGCAAGAAATATATAGATAAAATGAAGCTGCAAGAGGATAAAAAAAGAAGTCTTGCGGCAGAAATTTTGCTTTATAGGCTTTTAGAAAAGGAATTTGGAATAAAAAACGTTTTGCTTTGCAGGGAAGAATCAGGAAAACCCTATTTGTGCGATAGCGAGCTTTATGTTAGCATTTCTCATTGTGATGATATCGCAGTTTGTGCAGTTGATACCACTCCTTTGGGAATTGATATTGAGCGAATCAAAGATATAAATGATGCTCTCATAGAGCGGGTTTGCACCGATGAAGAAAAGCAGTATGTTTCAGGCGGCGATTTTAAAAAGCGTTTTTTTGAAATTTGGACAAAAAAAGAGGCATATTTTAAAAAGCAGGGAACAGGTATTACTAATTTTAAAAGCGTTAATGTTCTCTCACTTTCTTTTTTTTATTTCGAATTAGAGGATTATATTATAGCGATAATTTAAAAAAACAACGAAGTCTTAGAGTCGTACTCTAAAGGACAGTAAAAAAGCTGTGTAGAAAAATTCTACACAGCTTTTAATTTTGTCTCATGCCGTAACAAGCAGGACATTTAGGCGCCCAAACGTCACTTGTTTAGGAGAACCTAAAACCCTTAATCAAACTCAAATAAAGAATTTGTGTATTCTTTATTCATTTAAATTGTCAATGGAACTTTCTACAACTTGAGGCTCTTTTTTAATCAACATTATAACATTGTATATTCCATAGGGTATATACATAAAAACACCAACATAAAAACAACAAGCAAAAGTAATAGGCCAAAGAACAGCCGCAACTATTTTAAAGGTTAAACTTCTTTTTTGAAAAAATCTTGAACTTAAAATTATGGTAGATAAGATAAGGCTAAATCCAAAGCCACCCAAAGAACCAAAAGCAAAAAAGGAAGCCACTTTACTATCGTTAATTAGAGGCTGAATACTTCCTACAAAACCATAAATGACAAATCCTGATAATAATACACAAGAAGTGATTATCAAATATTCTAATCTTTTTCTTTTGCTCATAATATGTACCTCTTTATTTAGACTTTATAGTTTTAAGTGACGAGATTAACATTCTGCGAATGGCACCACAATTATTTTGAAAATCTTTATAAGTTTCTTCATTAATACAATTTGTCTCAAAAAGAAGTTCTAACCAATATTCGGTCTCATAACACTCTTTTTGCGCTATTTCGAGTTTTGAAATAAAATCTTTTGTTCCTTGAGCATATTGTGCTTCGTGCAGGTTGGCTCCGATAGAGGTTGCTGAGCGGAGCAACTGATTTATTAAAACGGATTCTTTGTGGGTTGATTTCATATCACGACAAAGAAAAACGATTTTCTTTGCAAACTTTTTTGCTTTATTTCTTAAAATACTATCAGCCATAGTTATCACCTCTAAATCTATTATACATAAAAACTGATAGTCTTTCAAGTTATATTCCGACTTTGTCGGAGTGATATTATTGCCTTGCGACAATAGTGTTATTGAAACCTTGCGGTTTCAGTGTTATTTTATTCGCCCATAAACTGCCGCAGGCAATATCACTTGGACTTGAGTCCAAATATCACTGCGTAGCAATAGAACTCGCCGATAGGCGAATAAAACTGGCGTTGTATCCTTACGGGTACAACGCCTTCTTCGTTGTTTTTTAATTATTTTGGAGTTTTTGGCGAAGTTTACTTCTTATATTTTGTAAAAAAGAGGATTTGGCCTCCCCAAAGGCACAAAGATAAGCAAAATGCTCGCAATTGTTATGAAGAATATCATATCCGCTTTCGCCAAGCTTGCTTTCGGCAATTTCAACCGTTTGTTTTGCTGAGTGCCTTTTTTGTTTTTCCGGCTTTTCGCATATCCCAACCTCAATAGAGCCACCGTTTAAAAAGGTGTAAACATCGGTCGCTAAAACCTTTATTTCACCTGATGGACGACCTGGGTCATCTGGCAAACCAAATTGAATTACTCTATTGGGATTTACAAATATTCCATAATGATAATAAAAAGAAACCTTAGTTCTTATAATATCGCCATAGCTTGCCTGCTTTTGTGACCATATCATAAGGCACTCTTTCTCTCAATACAATTAATAACATCCCTTATAGTTGCAAGCTTGATAAAATCATCATTAACAAATTTAATTTTAAATTCTTCCTCCAAAGCAAGCGCCATATATAGCATACCGATGGAGTTGATTCCAACATCGTCTTTAAGGTTTGAATCAAGGGTGAGGGAGGAGGTTTCGATTTCACCCTCAAAAACCGTATTAAAAACCTTAATTAATTTTTTAAAAGTATCCATTTTTCTTTCCTTTCTTAAAAACTAATCAGCATAACTGTTGATACATTCCTGCAAGGCGCCAGTTAATTTGTGTGTTATATCAGCAATATCGTTTGTTGAGGGCATTTTTTTGTTACAAAGTTCTTTTGGATTTAGCGCATCACCAATAATAACCTTTCTCCTCTGGAACCACTTTCCCTTTGGGCAAATATACATTGGAATTATCGGAACACCTGCCTGCAAGGCTATTAAAACCGCACCCGATTTAATGGTATCAACACAATCTTGCTTGTTGATACCGCCTTGCGGGAAAATGGCTAACAAATGACCGTTTTTAAGCACCTCAACTGATTTTTTTATCGCATCCAAATCGGTTTTCTCTCGTTCAATTTTTATCCCGCCAACCCCTTTTATGAGAAGGGGACGAAGCTTTCCCACCATCACCGCTTCGCCAACAAGGAAAAACATTCTCCTGTACCAAAAGGTAACTCCTACTAAAAACGGGTCTGCAAAGGAGGTGTGGTTTGAGGCGATAATTGCTCCATCGGAAAGTTTATTTTCATATTTTTCACCTGATGGGGTTATTCTTTTAATACGATATATCGGGATAAGTACCGAGCAAACTATTCTTGCAAGGTCCATCGGTAAGTGTTTAAAGCTTAAAACTTTTGTTTTTGGGTTAAGATTCTTCTTCATTTATATTTTCCTTGTTTTTGTTTGGCTTTAATTCATAAACCTTTTGTTCTAATAAGTGAGTAAGTCTATCAAGACGTTCTTTTTCCTCTTGCTCGGTGAAATAATCTTTAAGAAAAATAGGCTTGCCAATAACAACAGTTGCCCTTTTGAGAATGCCATAATTACCATCGGTATAAACAGGGATAATGGGAGCATTAGAATGGGTGGCAATAAATGCGGCGCTAACAGTAAAGGGCCAAGGCTTACCGTTTATGGGCAGTCTTCCTTCGGGGAAAATGCCTAAGGTTCCGTTATTATCAAGAACCTCAATTGAATTGGCAACAAAGCCAAGATTAAAGGCATCTCTATCAACCTTTATTCCGCCAAGACAGTAAAGAAAAGTCGAGAAAAGCTTGCCCTTGTTATAAAGCACCTCTGCCATAAGAAAGCGGATTGTTCTAAAAGGGAATATGGCAAGATAAAGGGCAAAATCAAGAAGTGACTTATGATTTGAAACAATTATACAAGGCTTAGGTAATTTTTTTGTTGCTCTTATAACCTTTGGTTTGAAAAAGATAAGAGCGGGTAAAATTCCTGTTATTTTAACAAATCCAGTCACAATTTTTATAATAAAATTATTTCTTAGCATATTATAGCTTTCCTTCTATATAATCGGCAATTTCTTTAAGAGTGTAGCAATATTTTTCCTGAGTATTATATTCGCTTATTTGAAATTTTTCAGAGAGTGCCGAAAGAATAGAAAAATACTGAATACTTGTTGCACCCAGGTCAAAACAAATGTGTGAATCGGCAGTTACTGCCTCGGGCGATACACATAGATTTTCGGCAATTATTTTTCTGATTTCTAACATAAGAGGGGATAGCTCTTCACTTTTTTCTTCGGTTTTGTTTATTTCGTTAAAGGGAATAAGTAAAACCTCTTTTAAACTGATTTTTTCAAGCAGCTGCTTCCGACTTACCTTAACAGCTGATTCGTTTGCTAATGCATCAAAGGTAAAATAAAATTTGCGAATCGATAAAGAGGAGGGAAGAGTCTCGTTTATTTTATAAACCTCTTGTATTATCTTATCGGTGATTTTTTTGCCGATAAAACGGTTTATTTGAACAACAATACTTAATTCCTGTGAATTTTGGTTATTAATCCCTAAAACACATAAAGCCTTGGCGTTTTCTATTTTGAAATGCTGCTCTATTGTGTCAGGATTTATGTTTTCACCATTTTCACCGATAACAATATCGCTGTTTCGGCCTAAGATATAATAATATCCATTTTGGTCGGTTTTAAGGCAGTCACCAGTGTTAAACCAATCGCTGTCAAGTATTACTTCTTTACCATTTACAAGCTTTCTTTTGCATAACGAACTTCCCTTTACAAGAAGGGTGCCGTTATCATCAATTTTATATTCAACCGAATCAAAGGGCTTTCCTATTGAATTAAGGTTGCGGAATTTAGGTTTATTTCTCAGTTCAACCGAGGTGATTCCGATTTCACTCATACCGTATCCGTTATGGAGCGGATAGCCTATTGAATTAAAAAGTGTAATGGCTGAGTCTCTTAAATAACTTCCGCCGCTAATGCAAAAACAAACCGAGGGACCAAAAAGGCGGTCGGTAACCTCTCGCATAACCCATTTGGCAATTTGGGGACCAAGGATTGGGAATTTATTTTGGAAGGAGGTCATAAGAGCGGCGCCCTTTTGGAATTTCGCTTTTTTCTTGCTTTCCATTTTATCAAGAGTTATACTGAGCTGCTGCTCAATTGTGTGCCAAAGCATCGGCACAGCAAAAATGTGAGTAACCTTATGGCGCTTGCAGGTGCCGAGTATTGTGTCGGCCGAATAGTCCCGTAAGAAAACTAAGGTTCTACCAAAAAATGTAAACCAAAAATAAACTGCAAATAGTCCAAAAACGTGATAAAAAGGCAAAAAAGCAAGCTGCTTTAAGCTGCCCTTATAATGCTTTGCTATGCGGGGGTTTTGTTTGATTATTGATTTAAAGTTTAATATTTGTTCGGATATTTGGTATCCCGAATAAAAGCAAACAACCTCGTTCATAGAGGTGGCAGAGGAGGAAAATGCGATTTCGTCCTCAAAAACATCCTCGCTAATGGGGGCAAGGTCGCAATAAAGAGAACTAATATCAATGCCTTGTGCATTAAGCTCGGTTTCTTTTGCACAAATAACATATTTAATATCCAGCGTTTTAAGAATTGAATTTGAGAGGGAAATAGGATATCTCATATTAACAAGATATGGCTTATTTCCACTTAAAAGAATAGACCAAAAAGCAATTATCCATTCGGCACTATTATCAATTTCAAGGGCAATATAATTGTGTGTTGCTCCAATTTTAGCATAAAGCCCTGCTGAAACAGAGAGGATTTTTTTATATATTTCACCATAGGTATACTTATATGTGCGAAAGCCATCGTTTCCTTCACAGAGGATATTATCGGGCGAACTAAACATTATTTCAAAAATTGCTTTCAAATCTCGTTTTGAAGAAATAAGGGCAGTATAGTTGCGCCGTATAAATTGTTTTAAATTACTATTCATATTAAGAAGCAAACCTTTTTAATTATTTCTTAAAAAAAGCCCTTCAAAAAAGAAGGGCATAATTATACTTTTGAATTATATCGTTGAAACCGAGCCAGTAAAACATAAAAAGCCAATTACAATCATTACGGCGCTGACAATAATGCCGGCAAGACCGAGCGCTTTACCGACACGACTCATAGTTGAGGTTGAGCCCGCATTTATGGCGTTTTTCGAAAGTATAAATCCAACAATGGAAACAGGCAAAGAAAAGAGCGAGAATATAAATGAACAAATAAATGTAGCGATTGCTATATCTTCTTGGTATGTAGCCATAGAGGAGAGTGCTAAAAGAAACACATAAAGAATTCCGATTGCAGCATAAGCAATACCGTTTATGCTAAGCACCATACCGGTTATAATTTTAGCTTTAGAGGGCAGTGGAGCTTGATTTTGCCCTTGCAAAACAGGGCTTGTTTCAACCAAAATCATTTGATTTCCGCATTTTGTGCAGAAATTCATAGCCTCGTTTGAAGTGTTGTTACAATTAGGACAAACAAACATAAAAATACCACCTTAAAAATATTGTAAATATTATAGCATTTTAGGTAATGTTTTGCAAGAATATGTTGAAAATAAAAGTTTAATCTTCAAAATCCATACAAAGTCTTGTTTTAGTGAAGGGACGAACCATATTGTCAGCCGCTGCAATATGAGCGGGGTGTACTATATAGCCTTTTAGTGCATCGGCATCTTCAAAAACTGAATAAAGCATTACCTCGGCATTTGAGGAAGCAAGACCTTTGGTATAAACCTTTATTTCAATAAGCCCCGGGATGACTCCAACAAGTGCTTCAAGACTTTCTTTGATCCCTTTTTTAACCGAAGCTTTATCTATATCGTCCTTTAATTGCCATAAAATAATATGTTTAACCATTTAAAAAACCTCCAATACTTTTTTAAAATTATATCACATTTTTATAGGTGTATCAAGCGATTTGAGAAAATAAAAAATATTTAATAGGCAGGCAAGAAAGCAATCGTTTTTCAGTAAAGTCGGTTGATTTTTTATTTTTTCTATGATATGTTAATAAAAAAACCATTTTTTTACGGAGAATTATGATGACCTTAAAATTGTTTATTTCAGCAATAACTAAATTTCTATTAGGCGTGGCTTTGGTTGGGCTACTCATATTTTTGCCAGCAGGCAGTTTATCGTTTTGGGGCGGTTGGTTATTTATGGGAATTTTGTTTGTCCCAATGTTTTTTGCGGGAATTGTAATGATGTTTAAAAATCCCGACCTATTAAAAAGCAGACTTAACGCAAAAGAAAAGAGGAAGGAACAAAGTCTTGTTGTGAAATTAAGCGGTCTTATGTTTTTGGCGGGGTTTATTATTGCAGGACTTGGCTTTCGCCTTAATTGGTATATCTTGCCAAATGAAGTTTCAATAGCTGCTGCGATAGTGTTTTTGGCGGCATATATTCTTTATGCAGAGGTGCTACGAGAAAATACATATTTAAGCCGTACTATTGAAGTTAGAGAAAATCAAAAGGTAATAGATACGGGATTATATGGTATTGTTAGACACCCAATGTATAGTGTAACTTTACTTTTGTTTTTATCAATGCCGATAGTACTCGGCTCGATATATTCTTTTTTGATTTTCATAGCATACCCGTTTATCATAGTAAAACGGATTAAGGATGAGGAAGTATTTCTTGAAAAAGAACTGAGCGGTTATACTCAGTATAAACAAAAAGTCAAGTACCGCCTTATACCATTTATTTGGTAATTATTAAAACCGCCGAAGCATAAAACTTCGGCGGTTTTAATTATACAAAAAGTAAAAATCCCCATTCTTGCGAATGAGGATTTTTGGTCGAGGTGACAGGGCTCGAACCTGCGGCATCTAGTTCCCAAAACTAGTGCGCTACCAACTGCGCCACACCTCGATATTAAGTTGTTTTAAATTTGCTAAGAACGTTTTGGCAACCCTCTTGCAGTTACCAAAATTTATTCCGGCTTGGAGCGCCGATAAATTTTGACTGCGGCGCTTCCTTTTGCTCGCTAAATCGTTCACCGAACGCGCTCGCAACGTCACCCAAAACTAGTGCGCTTCCCTCAGAAATATAGTCGCCCTGCTCGCTTGGAGCGCGTCGCATTGCTCCTTATTTCTTCACCTCAGCGTTGCACCTTTATCATCCACTGGATGCGGTGCATCGCTTCGTCCAACTGCGTCACACCTCGAAAAGGGGTATTTAAGAAGCTAAAAGTCATTATAAATCAAAAAAGCGGATTTGTCAACTGTTGTGTTTAAAAATAATTATAATAATTTAATTTCTATTGACAGTATTTATTAGAAAATGTTATACTCAAAATAATCTACTGCAAAATATTCAAATTTTATTGTTAAAAATAAAAATCACATAAGGGAGGTGCATTTGAAAATGCTAAAAAATACTCTTTTAAAGCGAATTTTATCAATAACTTTATCCTTGGTTCTCGTTTCAACCCTCAGTGGCTGCAAGGTGGTTAATAATTTCGTTCACATTTTTTATGGCAAAAATCAGGTTGCGAAAGCTGAGCAAATTTCACATATTGCCTTTTCAAATGGTACCTTATTTGATGATAGCAAGGAAATTTTTGTTGAGGCCAAGGAGCTTGCAAATAGCGAGACCGAGTTTTCTAAATATAATTCCAAATTTCATTATAACAAGCTTACCGATTCTGAGAAAATCATTTATAAAGCGCTCGAATATGCAATGCAAGAAAGCTATGCCAATATTTTAGTTGAAAACGACATTGCTACTGACACGGACCAGCTAATTAAAGTTATAAATTATTTATCTCTTGATTCTCCTTTTTTGGAGCAAAATATTAGATACGAAACGGGCAAATTTACAACCTCGTTTCCTGTGGAAATTTTAGGGCTTTATGATGCCTATGCCGAATTTAAGGGGTATTACATAACGATTAAAAACTTTGCAAAGGAATTATATGCTAAAAAGAAGCTTGCTCTAAATAGAGCAAAGGAAATTGTTTCTTCGCTCTCGCCCGATTTAACCGATACCCAAAAGGCAGAGCAGTTGTTTGTTTATGTTGCAAAAAATGTTGAATATTTCGATTATGGGGACGATAAAAATAACGTTGAGAGCTATTTATATGATGCACTAATTGAAAAGAAAACGCATTGTGATGGGTATGCCAACGCCTATTCCTTGCTCTTAACCTTGGTGGGTGTTGAAAATTTTGAAAAAACCTCAACCGGTACGGAAGAAAAGGAAGGGCATACTTGGAATTTTGTTAAGCTTAATAATAATTGGTATAATGTTGACTGTGTTGGCGATACCATAATGTCTAAAAAGCCCTCCGGAATGGGTCCGGGCTATTATTTTGGATATTCGGATATCTTGCAAAGGCATATTCCTGATTTTAGTGGGATTTATCCTGTTAGCGAGGAGGGGTATTACATAAAAATTAATGCCATTCTTCCGGAATGTACCGCTACTGCCTTTTTTGAGGCCGCAAAGAACGGTTTGCGTAAAAACAATAAGGAATTTGCATTGGTAGTTTTAGAAAAATATAGTAAAACAGTAGTTGATTCGCAGATTCAAAGATTGGCAAATTATTTTGATATGGACATAACCTACTTCACAAATAACATCATTAATGATAAGGTTGCGATTATGATTTGCGATGATAGAATAGTTTGATAAAATAAATATTTTAAGAATCTGAGGAGTGTTTTTATGAATTTAAAACAAAATAAAGGTATTGTAATTAATCAAAATTTTGAAAATTATACGCCCTCTATACATAGAATGTATTCAGATATTTATGTTAATAAACCTCAAAACGAAAATTATAATTCTGAGTATGTTCACAGTGGAACAACCTCAATTTGTCGTTCAGGCAACATAGGAAATAGGGGCGGATTCAGTCTTTTTGATGAGGGAATGCCTGCGTTAGAAATAGGTAAAAAATACACGCTGCAAATTTATGTAAAACCTGTAAGTGTATTTTTTGAAAGCTCGGTTATATATTTGCGTCATTGTCCGCTTTTTGAAAGATGCCGTGGTGATGTGGCTGCTTGGAATAATCTTGATGAGGAAAACAAGTGGGGTAACGATAAAATAAGCGTAGAAAAATTCCATGTTAGAGGACAACTTGAAATTATTGCAAAAACTAAGGATTTGAAGTTTAACGAATGGAATCTTGTGACCTACGAGTTTACCGCAAGGGCACCGTATCTTGCGATTTTGCCTCCTGAGCGTTGTAAGATTGCCTTTGATGACTGCACTATTACACAAAAGGCAAAAAAAACAGCACAAGATAGCTTTTCGTTAAATGGCAACGCCGATTTTACAGGGTATAAAATAGTAATGCCTAAATATAATCTTTCGTATATCGTAGGTCGTGAGCTTAAAACTCTATCTAAGATATTCGATGAGTATAACGATAGCTTTGTGCCTGTTGTTACCGATCGGGATGCTGAATCCGATAAAGAAATTATTATCAGTAATTTTACTGATAGAGGTGCATTTGCTAAACTTTCTGACCGTGATGATTGGCAGATTACCGTTAAAAAAGATAAGGTTTATATTGAGGGTGGATATAATTATTCTAATGCCATTGCAGTTTTAGAATTTATTAAACTAATCAAGGAAAAGAAAGCCCTTAAAGATGGCGATGTTATTTGTGGTAAGTATAGTCAAACCATAAAGAACTATGATGATAGTTATTACCGCCTTGTTTTACAGGAAAATTTTGATGATAACAAGCTTAATGATAATATGCTTGCAACCTATTATGAGGATTTAACCCATGCATATAGCGTAACTGAGGGTTGGAGAGCAATACTTAGACCTGAAAACTCCTATATTAAAGATGGAAAGTTTATTGGTTTTGCTTCCTATGACAAAGAAAAGAAGGAGTATTACGGAGCTCGCCTTGGTTCTAAAGATAAGGTGTATGTAAAATACGGACTTATTGAGATTAGCTGTATTATTCCAACGGGTGGCGGATATTGGTCATCATTCTGGTTAAATGGCCCCCAAAACATTAAAAATTCTATTGAAATTGATATGTTTGAACAGTTTTCACCTGGTGACTGCATAAAGCAAACAATACTTGTACACGGTGGCGGAACACCCGTTTCAAGCCTTATGCATAGCTTTGACCGAAACCTTCTTAAAGGTCAAAATCAAAAATCATATTATTTTTTGCCTGAGGGTGAGTTGTTTTCTGATACATTCCATACGATCGGCTGTGAATATGATGAAACAATTTGTCGTATGCTGGTTGACGGTCAGGTGCTTTATGAGGTTGATTATTCGCATAACCAAGATGTTGCCGCAGGCTTTGCTGAGTATATGCAAATAATCGTTGGTCTCACAAACGGACACGAAAGAAACGCACAGGGAATATATATGCCAAGACCAAAATCTAATACGGACAACACACCTATAAATATGGTTTCCCCGATAGATCTGGATGCTGATTATTGGGAGAAGACAAATAAGTATGTTATTGATTACATTCATGTATATCAAAAGGCAGGACAAAGCTTAAAATTTGTAAAATAATATATATGCTTGTTAATAATGCTTATAATTAGTCAAAACACATAAGTGATGCTTTGTGTGTTAAAAAGATAAAACAAAAAGACACCTTTCGTTTGAAAGGTGTCTTTTAAGTTAGGGGTTAAGAATTAATCTTGCTTACCATAAAGCTCAACTAATTTTTCAAGGTGAGCACGGCGTGCTTTTGCAGCCTCGGCTGCCTTATCGAACAATTCTTCTGCACGGTCAGGGAATGAGCGTGTAAGTGAAGAATAACGAGCTTCGTTAAGGATAAATTCTTTATAATCAGCAGTAGCGGGTTTGCTATCAAGAGAGAAGGGGTTCTTGCCCTCTGCCTTTAATGCAGGGTTATAACGGAACATATCCCAGTATCCGCAGGCAACAGCCTTCTTCATTTCTTTCTGGCAGTTAACCATACCGCCCTTGATTGAGTGCATTTCGCAAGGAGCATAACAGATAACGATTGAAGGACCGTTATAAGCTTCGGCTTCTTTAATAGCTTTAAGTGTTTGGTTCATATCAGCGCCCATAGCAATTTGAGCAACATAAACATAACCGTAGGACATTGCGATTTCAGCAAGACTCTTCTTGTTGATTGCCTTACCGGCAGCAGCAAACTGAGCAACCTGACCAATGTTAGAAGCCTTAGAAGCCTGACCACCAGTGTTAGAGTAAACCTCGGTATCGAATACCATAATGTTTACATTTTCGCCGGTAGCGAGAACGTGGTCAACACCGCCGAAGCCGATATCGTAAGCCCAACCGTCACCGCCGAAGATCCAAATGGATTTCTTAGAAAGATATTCTTTCTTTTCGAGAATGGCGGGAGCGGTAGGACAACCAGCGGCAGCAGCCTTTTCAATTTCAACTAAAAGTGCGTCTGTTGCAGCAGCATTCTTGTTGCTATCATCAGCAGTTGCAAAGAAGTTTTCGGCAGCGGCCTTGAATTCAGCAGAAGCCTTGTCGGATTCAGCCATTTCACGAACCTGAGCAATAAGACCGTCACGAATTGCCTTTTGACCTAAATACATACCGTAACCGTGTTCAGCGTTATCCTCAAACAAGGAGTTAGCCCAAGCAGGACCTTGACCCTTAGCATTTACTGTGTAAGGTGAGGTTGCAGCAGGACCGCCCCAAATTGAAGAGCATCCGGTAGCATTTGAAATATACATCTTATCGCCAAACAACTGTGTTACGAGGCGAGCATAAGCAGTCTCTGCACAGCCAGCGCAAGAGCCTGAGAATTCGAGTAAGGGTTTCTTGAACTGAGAAGAAATAACATTTGCATCGCTTGCAATGCCTTCTTTCTCGGTAACATTTGCAACGCAGTAATCAAATACATCTTGCTGGGCAAGTTGAGATTCCTGAGAAACCATTTTTAGAGAGTTTGTAGGACATTCGCCAACGCAAACTCCGCAGCCCATACAGTCAAGTGGAGAAACTGTCATAGTATAAGCAAATCCCTTGTTTGTTACAAGCTTTTCTTTTTCTGCAATCTTAATGTTTGCAGGAGCAGCAGCTTTCTCTTCGGCAGATAAAGCATAAGGACGAATGGTGGCATGAGGACAAACAAATGCACACTTGTTACAACCGATACAGGTTTCGTTGTTCCACTCGGGAACCATAACTGCAACGCCACGTTTTTCGTGTGCGGAAGCACCCTGCTCAAATGTACCGTCAGCATGGTCAATAAATGCTGAAACGGGGAGAGAGTCACCATCCATAAGACCAACAGGCTTCATAATACCGTCAACCATCTTAATGAGCTTGGAAGCCTCCTTATTGTTAGCAACGGTAGCATCATCGGTAGCGGTTGCCCAATCAGCAGGAATTTCAATCTTAACATAAGCCGAAGCACCTGCATCGATAGCCTTTTCGTTCATCTCAACGATTTCTTTACCCTTCTTCATAAACTTCTGGGCTTTTTCTTTCATATAGCCGATAGCCTCTTCAACAGGTAGAACCTTTGAAAGTGAGAAGAATGCAGACTGTAAAACAGTGTTGGTACGTTTACCAAGACCGATTTCGGCAGCCAAATCAATAGCATTAACTGTGTAAAGCTGAATGTTGTTGTTGGCAATATAGCGCTTTGCCTCAGCAGGCATATGCTCGTTTAACTCCTCAGCGGTCCACTGGCAGTTAATGAGGAATACACCGCCCGGCTTAACATCGTTAACCATCTTGTAGCCCTTGATAACATAAGAGGGGTTATGGCAGGCAACAAAGTCAGCCTTGTTAATATAGTAAGGACTCTTGATGGGTTTATCACCAAATCTAAGGTGAGAAATTGTGATACCGCCTGTTTTCTTAGAGTCATACTGGAAGTATGCTTGAACATACTTATCGGTATGGTCACCGATGATTTTGATAGAGTCTTTGTTAGCACCAACTGTGCCGTCACCGCCGAGACCCCAGAACTTACATTCAATGGTTCCTTCTGCTGCGGTGTTAGGTGCTGCTTCCTCGTCGAGTGAAAGACCTGTAACATCGTCAACAATACCCATTGTGAACTGAGCTTTAGGTTCAGCCTTTGCAAGCTCCTTATATACAGCAAAGATGCTGGAAGGAGGTGTATCCTTAGAACCGAGACCATAACGGCCGCCGATTACCTTTTCGATGCTTCTGCCCTTTGATGCAAGAGCAGTAACAACATCCAAGTAAAGAGGCTCACCGAGTGAACCGGGTTCCTTTGTTCTATCAAGAACAGCAATTTTCTTAACGGTTGCGGGAATAGCCTCAACAAGCTTTTCGGCAGAGAAGGGGCGATAAAGTCTAACCTTAATAAGACCAACCTTTTCGCCTGCGGCTACTAAATAGTCAATAACCTCTTCAATAACATCACAAACAGAGCCCATAGCAATAATGATTTTTTCAGCATCAGGAGCACCATAGTAGTTAAAGAGCTTATAATCTGTTCCGAGCTTTGCATTAACCTTATCCATATATTCTTCAACAATGGTAGGAACTGCATCATAATACTTGTTGCAAGCCTCACGGTGTTGGAAGAAGATATCTCCGTTTTCGTGAGAACCACGCATTACGGGGTGCTCAGGATTAAGAGCACGCTGACGGAATGCTGCAACAGCATCCATATCGCACATTTCTTTAAGGTCTTCAAAATCCCAAACCTGAATTTTTTGGATTTCGTGTGAAGTACGGAAACCATCAAAGAAGTTAAGGAAAGGAACACGGGATTTGATGGTAGCGAGGTGAGCTACTGCGCCGAGGTCCATAACCTCTTGGGCGTTTGTTTCAGCAAGCATTGCAAAGCCGGTCTGACGACAAGCGTAAACGTCTGAATGGTCGCCAAAAATGTTGAGAGCGTGTGATGCTACACAACGGGCGGAAACGTGGAATACGCAAGGAAGTAATTCACCTGCGATTTTATACATGTTAGGGATCATAAGTAAAAGTCCCTGAGAAGCGGTATAGGTGGTGGTTAAAGCACCGGCATTAAGAGAACCGTGAACTGTACCTGCGGCACCTGCTTCGGATTGCATTTCGGAAACCTTAACAGTTGTTCCGAAAATGTTTTTTAACCCTTGTGCGGACCATTGGTCAACATAGTCTGCCATAGGGCTGGACGGGGTAATAGGATAAATACCTGCAACCTCAGTAAACGCATAGGAAACGTGAGCGGCAGCGTTATTACCATCCATAGTTTTGAACTTTCTGGACACTAAAAATTCCTCCTAAAAAATATTTTGAGACTAATGTTAGGAAAACAATAATTAAACAGTCCCATACGAATACAATAATAACACTTTTTTTTTGATTTGTAAATATATTAATTGAAAATTATGAATAAAATATAATATAATACCTTAATATTTTATTTTTTTAGACAAAAATCTCAAAACCAAAACAAGTGTAAAAAAATTTTTCAAAAAATTTCAAAAAAAGTCTTGACAAACAAATATCAGTGTGGTATTATACCAAAGTCGCTTGTGGCGGCAAACAGTTGGTGTTGATTGCGATGAGGGTCCACCCGTTCCCATACCGAACACGGAAGTTAAGCTCATTTGCGCTGAAGATACTTGGCGGGAAGCTGCCCGGGAAAATAAGTAGATGCCAACATAATAAGACACTCGACTTTGTCGGGTGTCTTTTTTTGTTGAAAAGAACGATATTTTATGATAGTATAAATAAAATGACTTGCTATAAAAGGAAAATGTATGATGAGTAATAAAACTATTGCCGCTATTGCAACACCTGCGGGACAGGGAGCATTAGGAGTTATAAGAATTTCTGGTGATAATGCTATAGAAATTGCAGATAAGGTTTTCTTTAGCCTTTCAAAAAAGAAATTATGCGATTTTGATGGGTATCAGGCGGCATACGGTGAGATAAAAACAAATGATGCTGTGCTCGATGATGCTGTGGCACTTGTTTTCAAAGCCCCGCACAGCTTTACGGGCGAGGATACGGTTGAAATAACTCTGCATGGCGGAAGCCTTATGCTTAAAGAGGCGTTGCGCTTAATTCTTGAAAACGGAGCTTTTTTGGCTGAGCCGGGCGAATTTACTAAAAGAGCCTTTTTAAACGGTAAAACCGACCTTACCCGAGCCGAGAGCATAATGGGACTTATTTCTGCTCGAAATCAAGCGGAATTAAAGCTTTCAAGGCAGGCACATAGCGGAAAAATATGGCAAAAAATCGAGAGTATTGAAAACGATTTAGTTTCAATAGATGCCTCAATAGCGGCATTTTCTGATTATCCTGACGAGGATATAGAGGGTCTTAGCCTTGAAAATTTTAATGCTCTTTTAAAGGGCGCCGAAGGTGAACTTCGAGATATTTTAGCTAATTTTGATGCGGGTAAGCTTTTGAGAGAGGGTATAGATACTGCGATAGTGGGCAAGCCAAATGTTGGCAAGTCAACCATTATGAATATGCTTAGCGGTACCGACCGCTCAATAGTTACTGAAATTGCGGGAACAACGAGGGATATTATCGAGGAAACCGTAACAATAGGGGATTTAACCTTAAAACTTGCAGATACCGCAGGAATTCACTCAACAAACGATGCAGTTGAAATAATCGGGGTTGATAAAGCAAAGCAAAAGATAGAAACTGCGCAGCTTATTTTAGCAGTTTTTGATTGCAGCGCACCTCTCAGTGAAGACGATTTTTCCCTTATTTCCTCTCTTAGTGTTGAAAATACGGTTGTGATACTAAATAAAACCGATATAAAGAGTAATATTGATTTATCCATCTTTAAAGGATTTAGAAGTGTTTTTATTTCTGCTAAAAATGGCGATGGCTATGAAGATTTAAAGGAGCAAATTTCTGAAATTTCGGGAACAGCTAATTTGTCGGCTCAAAGCATAGTTCTTATAAATGAAAGACAAAGGGAATGTGCAAGAAGAGCTTATGAGGGCGTTAAAGAGGCTCTTTTGGCTTTGGAATCGGGGATGACGGTTGACGCTATCGGCGTTTGTGTTGATGATGCTATTGCAGCACTTTTTGAAATGACGGGTAAAAGGGTTACAAACGAAGTGACCGATGAAATATTTAGAAAATTCTGCGTTGGAAAATAATATACCAAAACAACCCTCGAAACAAGTAATTGTTTTGAGGGTTGTTTTAATTATATATATATCTATTGTTTAAAAGTCACTTCGCAACCGATATGGTTTTGAACTTCGGTGAGTCCTTTTGATACAATGGCTTTTGTTCTTTCATAGGATTTTTTAGCCTTGGCTGCGGCAGTAGTGTCAAGAGCATATTTTGTGCTGCCCCAGTCGGCATTTTCTAACGGGAAGATAGTATATTGATATCCGCTGCCACCTTTATATTTATTAACCCAAGTAGGTATAATATTAACATTTTCAAGGGTTACATCGTCGCCGTATTTTCTTAAAGTGTAGTAAAACAGCAAACCGTCCTCAGTGTGACCGGAGGGGCAACTATCCATAAGCTCTTGCCTTTGATTAGAAATTGCATTTCCGGTTGAATAAAGGCAAACGGTGGTGTTTTGTCCATCCTCGGAGTGAATAAGCTCAATAGGCTGAATAACATGGGGATGGCTTCCGATTATAATATCAACTCCAAGATTTGAAAGCTGTTGAGCAATAGTTTTTTGCCAAGTGTTAGGAGAGGTTTGATATTCGTTACCCCAATGCATATAAAAAACAATAAATTCGGCACCGCTTTGCTTCATTTGCTCGATAACCGATTTTGCCTCGGCATAAAAGCTATCAAGCATATTATAAGAAAAGGTTGAAACAAGGTTGTTGGCCTCGGATTTTAAAATGTTTCCGTTAAGATTTTTTCGGCCTGTTGCACTATCGGTTGAGGAATAGGTATAGTTTGCCATACCGATTTTAATTTTGTTTATTTCTTTAACCTTGAATATTTGTTCCTGTTCGGTTTCTCTTGTTCCTATGAAATCGATTTGCTTTTGTTTGAGCAAGCAGGCGGTGCGTTTGAGACCGAAAAAGCCTGTATCATAGCTATGGTTATTAGCAGTAACAAGGAAATTAAGTCCTGATTCTTTTATAACATCTGCGAGACTGTCAGGTGTGTTAAAAGCGGGATAACCGCTAAAAACACCCGATTCATTACCACCAAAGGTTACCTCTAAATTTGCAACGCTTAAATCCGCTTTCTTAAAATATGGGGCAGCTTCCTTAAAGAATGCGCTAAAATCATATTCATTTGTGCCCTTTATTTTAGCACCGTCAAGCTGGGTGGAATGAACCATTATATCGCCAGTGCTCACAACGGTTACAAAGCTTTCTTTAATGACAGGGGGGTTGGTTTCGGGTTTGTTGGTTTTATTGGGCTTGTTATTTGAAGCGCCTGTTACAGCGTGAATTATAAAGGCTATAAGAGCTATGGTGCAGATTAAAATCACACTGCAAAGCGAGAGAAAAATTCTTCTTTTGATTATGGCTTTACGCCTTTTAGACGACATTTTTTTTTGCATTTTATTCTCCTTAATTTATATGATTAAACATAAAACAAGCGGTAAAAACAAAGAGGGAAGATAGTTCATAACCTTAATTTTGGTGATTCCCAACATATTGAAGCCTAATGCGATTATTAAAGCGGAGCCTATAACCGACATTTGCGCTATCGAAGCATTGTTTAATATTGGGGCAATAAAAACCGCCAATAAAGTAATAGAGCCTTCAATGATTAAAACAGATAAGCAAGAAAACAAAACGCCTATTCCAAGGCTCGAAGTTAGCGCTATTGCGGCAACACAGTCGATTATTCCTTTGGAATATAGAGTTGCATTGTTTGCATTTATTCCACTTTCGATAGAACCAACAACCGTCATCGCACCAACACAAAAAAGCATTGTTGCTGTAATAAATCCTTGGGCTATTTTGGTGTTTTCGCCACCAAACTTTTTTTCTAATTTTTCACCAAGGCGGTTAATCATTCTATCAAAATTTGCAAGCTCACCTAAAACCGAGCCCAGTGCAAAGGAAACAATAATTATTATAATATTGGCACCCTCTGCAAAAAGACCGGTTATTCCTATGTAAATAACGCAAAGTGCCATACCGCTCATAAGGGTTGTTCTTATTCTTTCGGGAATCCCTTTTTTAAAGAGTAAACCGATAAGACTTCCTAAAATAACAAGCAAAAAGTTAACCACTGCGCCGCTTGAAAGGATTTGACCTGCAACACTGTTAAAAAAATCCATAATACTCACCACTATAAATATACAACACCTTTTAGAAAATTGCAACTCCAAATAATCACTAATAAGGAAAATATCGGTATTTATACTTGACTAAACCACAAAATATAGTATATAATAATATGAATGATTTTATTTTGAGGTGCTTATATTTATGGCCAAAACCAAGGTTGAATATGGTAATGACAGTATACAAAAGCTCGAAGGACCTGACAGGGTTAGAAAACGCCCGGGTGTTATCTTCGGTTCGGATGGTCTTGATGGCTGCGAGCATTCGGTTTTTGAGATAATTTCAAACTCTATTGACGAGGCAAGAGAGGGCTACGGCAGCAAAATTATTGTTACAAAATATGCTGATGGTTCTATTGAGGTGCAGGATTTCGGAAGAGGAGCACCGGTTGATTTTAATAACAAAGAGCAATGCTTTAACTGGGAACTCTTGTATTGCGAGATGTATGCAGGCGGTAAATATAATACCAATGATGGTGCAAACTATGAGTATTCGGTTGGTCTAAACGGTTTAGGTTTATGCTCAACGCAATATTCATCTGAGTATATGGATGTTGAAATTAAGCGAGACGGATATAAATATAATTTGCACTTTGAAAAGGGATATAATGTTGGCGGCTTAAAGAAAGAGGCTTACACCGGAAAAGATACAGGAACCAAAACCCGTTGGAAACCCGATTTAGATGTTTTTACCGAGGTTGATATTCCTGCCGAATATTTTATTGATACCCTTAAAAGACAGGCTATTGTTAATGATGGCTTGCTTTTCCAATTTAGAGAGCAGCAGGGCAGTAGATTTATAACCACTGATATAGTTTACAACAATGGAATAACAGATTATGTAAACCAAATAACAGGTGAAGAGCGGTTATCCTCGGTTCAGTTTTGGCAAACCGAGCGAAAAGGTAGAGACCGTGAGGACAAGCCCGAATATAAGGTTAAAATAAATGTTGCTATGTCTTTTAGCAATCGCCATCAGTTAAAGGAATATTATCATAATTCAAGCTGGCTTGAACATGGTGGTGTTCCTGAAAAGGCGGCAAGAAGCGCATTTGTTTCGCAGATAGATTCTTATATTAAGCAAACCAATAAATACAAAAATAATGAAAGTAAAATAACCTTTTCGGATATTGAGGAATGCTTGGTGTTGGTTATTTCTTCTTTCTCAACTATGACCTCTTATGAAAACCAAACCAAAAAGGCAATAACTAATAAATTCATTTATGATGCAATGGTTGATTTTTTAAGGCATCAGTTAGAGGTTTATTTTATTGAAAATAAGGCCGAGGCGGATAAAATTGCTGATCAGGTTCTCGTTAATAAAAGAAGCCGAGAGCGAAGCGAGAGAGAAAGAATCAACATTAAAAAAGCTCTTCAAACCTCAAACTCAATGCTTGATAGAGTTGATAAATTTGTTGACTGTCGCTCAAAGGATGTTGCAACAAGAGAAATTTTTATTGTTGAGGGTGACTCGGCTTTGGGCTCCTGCAAATTGGCAAGAAACGCCGAATTTCAGGCTATAATGCCGGTTAGAGGCAAAATTCTCAACTGCTTAAAGGCAGACTATGAAAAGGTTTTCAAAAGTGAGATTATAACTAATCTTATAAAGGTTTTAGGCTGCGGTGTTGAGGTTAAAACGAAGGCAAATAAAGGGCTTTCAACATTTAACATTGATGACCTTAGATGGAATAAGGTTATAATATGTACCGATGCTGATGTTGACGGATTCCATATTAGAACCCTCATTTTAACTATGATATACCGACTTATGCCAACCCTTATAAGCGAAGGAAAGGTTTATATTGCTGAAACCCCTCTTTATGAAATCGGCACAAAGGAAATGACCTATTTTGCCTATGATGAAAAGGAAAAAGCCGAAATCTTGGAAAAAATAGGAAATAACAAGTATAACATTCAGCGTTCAAAGGGACTTGGTGAAAACCAACCTGATATGATGAACTTAACAACAATGAACCCTGAAACCAGAAGGCTTATTAAGATTATGCCGCAGGATGCCGAAAGAACAAGTCAAATGTTTGACCTGCTTTTAGGTGATGATCTTGCAGGCAGAAAAGAGTTCATTTCTGAAAACGGTTATATGTATATTGATGATGCAGACATTAGTTAAAAGGTAATGTATTTGGGCAAAGCCCAAACAGTATATAAATGTTTCGCAAAGCGAAACATCTTACTTCTTCGCTATTCACTATTACTTTAAATGTAAGGAGAGTATTATGGCTCCAAGGAAAAAAGCAGAACCTAAAAAAACGGTTAAACCTAATATTAATGCTTATATTGCCGGTGCGGGACTAACTGTTGAGCAGCCCATAACCGAAACGCTTGAAACCAACTTTATGCCTTATGCTATGAGTGTTATTGTTTCTCGCGCTATACCGGAAATTGATGGCTTTAAGCCTTCACATAGAAAGCTTTTATACACAATGTATAATATGGGGCTTTTAAACGGTAACACTATTAAATCGGCCAATATAGTTGGTAGAACAATGCAGCTTAACCCTCACGGAGATGCCGCAATTTACGAAACAATGGTGCGTTTATCTGAGGGCTATCAGGCACTTTTGCATCCTTTTGTTGCATCTAAGGGCTCATTTGGTAAGGCATATTCTCGTGATATGGCTTATGCCGCCTCTCGTTACACTGAGGCAAAATTGGCACCTATTTGCGCCGAGCTTTTTTGTGATATTGATAAGGAAACGGTGGATTTTGTTGATAACTATGACGCAACAATGAAAGAACCTACCTTGTTTCCTGTCACATTTCCGTCAGTGCTGGTTAATGCAAACACTGGTATTGCGGCTGGTATGGCAAGTTCTATTTGTTCTTTTAATTTAAAAGAGGTTTGTGAAACAACTATTGCTTATATTAGGGATAACGATATCAATGTTGCGGATACCCTTTTGGCACCCGATTTTTCGATAGGCGGTCAGTTACTTTATAACCGTGAGGAAATAGAAAAGATTTATGAAACGGGTAGAGGAAGCTTTAAGGTTAGAGGCGTTTATTCCTATGATAAATCGGCAAACTGCATTGATATAACTGAGATTCCGCCAACCACCACCTCAGAGGCTATTATTGAAAAGGTTATTGAGCTTGCAAAGCTTAAAAAGATTACTGAAATCAATGATATAAGAGATGAAACCGATTTGGGCGGTCTTAAAATAACCATTGATTTAAAAAGGGGTACCGACCCTGAAAAATTGATGAAAAAGATTATTAAAATGACTCCTATGGAGGACAGCTTTTCCTGTAATTTTAACATTCTTATCGCCGGCTCGCCGAGGGTTATGGGTGTTAAGGAAATTATTTCCGAATGGGTGGCATTTAGGCAAGAGTGTGTTAAACGCCGAATTTTCTATAAGTTAACAAAGGCAAAGGATAAGCTTCATCTTTTAAAGGGCCTTGAAAAAATACTTCTTGATATTGATAAGGCTATTAAAATTGTTCGTGAAACCGAGGAAGAATCTCAGGTTGTTCCAAACCTTATGATAGGCTTCGGTATTGATGAAATTCAAGCGGAATATGTTGCTGAGATAAAGCTTCGCCATTTAAACCGAGAATATATTTTAAAACGCACAAAGGATATTGAGGCTTTAATAGCGGAAATAGCCGATATGGAAAGCACACTCAACTCTAAAACTAAAATTTTAAAGATTATAATTAAGGAATTAGAGGCAGTAGCTCAAAAATACGGTAAGGACCGCAGAACTCAAATTATAAGCGCTGCTTCAAGTGCTGATGAGATAGAGGAAATTGAGGTTGATAATTCACCTGTAACCTTGTTTTTCACTAATGACGGTTACTTTAAAAAGATAACCCCGCAGTCACTTAGAATGAGTGGAGAGCAAAAGCTAAAGGAAGGGGATAAAATAACCCAAACCATTGAATCAACAAATGCAACCGAGCTTTTGTTCTTCTCAAATAAACAGCAGGTATATAAAACAAAAACCGCCGATTTTAGTGACGGTAAGGCAAGCACTATGGGTGATTATATACCCTCAAAGCTTGAATTTGATGAGGGTGAAAGTGCAATTTATATGGTTGAAACCACAGATTATTCGGGATATATGGTCTTTGTTTTTGATAACGGTAAAATTTCTAAGGTTCCGCTTTCCTCTTATCAAACAAAAACCAACCGCAAAAAGCTGATTAAGGCATATTGCGAGAAATATCCGCTTCATTCTATATTCTTTGTTAAAGAGGATAGGGAAATCTTGCTAAAATCCTCAAATGGTAGAATGCTCATTATTAATACAGCCCAAATCCCTGCAAAAACAACCAAGGAAAATGGCGGTATTAATGTTATGACACAGAAGAAGGGTCAGCGCATTTCAAGCTCGACATTATACACTAAAAATGACATTGAGGGCGACCATAGATACAGAACCCGAAATCTCCCCGCAGCAGGAAGTAAAAAGCCCTCGGGAGCAGATGCCGAGCAGTCAAGAATGGAAATATAATAACCTTGACATTGAGCCTTATTAATGTATAATTGAGAAAGACTGCCCAAAAAGAAACCATAGGCATTATACTGTATATTAATACACATATACGCCCGCTTGTTCTTTCGAGACAGTCTTTCCTGTCAGCCTTTATGCAAACGCTTTTTGCTGACAATAATATAGTTTGTAAAAAAACAAAAAATATTAAAAGAAAAAAATTCCAAAGGTGTGAAAAAAATGGCAAAAGAATTAGCCAAGCAATATGACCCGAAGGACGTTGAGGACCGAATTTATAGGTCTTGGCTTGACGGTAAGTATTTCCACGCAAAGTGTGAAAAGGAAAAAGATACCTTTACAATAGTTATCCCGCCACCAAATATAACCGGTCAGCTTCATATGGGACATGCTCTTGATAATACGCTTCAAGATATTCTTATCCGTTTTAAGCGTATGCAGGGCTATGATACTCTGTGGCTTCCCGGCACCGACCACGCTTCTATTGCTACTGAGGCAAAAATTGTCGAAAAAATGAAGGAAGAGTGCGTTACAAAGGCTGATATCGGTCGTGATGGTTTCTTAGAGCGTGCTTGGGAATGGAAAAAGCAATATGGCGGTAGAATTATAGAGCAGCTTAAAAAGCTTGGTTCTTCTTGTGACTGGGATAGAGAAAGATTCACTCTTGATGAGGGCTGCAATAAGGCTGTTAACGAGGTTTTTGTTAGACTTTATGAAAAAGGTCTTATTTACAGGGGTGAAAGAATTATAAACTGGTGTCCTCATTGTAAAACCTCAATTTCTGATGCCGAGGTTGAATATGAGGAGCAGGCAGGTCATTTTTGGCATTTAAGATATCCGTTTTCGGATGGTAGCGGATATTTAGAGCTTGCAACAACCCGACCTGAAACCCTTTTGGGAGATACTGCGGTTGCGGTTAACCCTAATGATGAGCGTTATAAGGATATGGTTGGAAAAACCCTTGTTTTGCCTATTGTTCATAGAGAAATTCCGGTTGTTGCCGATGATTATGTTGAAATGGATTTCGGTACAGGTGTTGTTAAAATAACACCCGCTCACGATCCTAATGACTTTGAGGTTGGTCTTCGCCATAATTTAGAGGTTATAAATGTTTTAACCGAGGATGCAAAAATCGTTTCCGATTATCCTAAATATGCGGGAATGGATCGCTATGAAGCAAGAAAGGCCATTGTTGCAGATTTACAGGCCGAGGGTGCTCTTGTTAAAATCGAGGATTATACACATAACGTAGGCACCTGTTACCGTTGTTCTTCAACGGTTGAACCTCGTGTTTCAAAGCAGTGGTTTGTTAAGATGAAGCCATTGGCAATACCTGCTATTGATGCGGTTAAAAATGGCGAAACCAAATTTATTCCCCAAAGATTTGAAAAGGTTTATTTTCATTGGCTTGAAAATATTAAGGATTGGTGTATTTCCCGTCAGCTTTGGTGGGGACATAGAATTCCCGCTTGGTATTGTGAGGAATGTGGAAAAATAACCGTTTCCAAAACAGAGGCTACTGCTTGTAAGCATTGTGGCAGTAAAAATATTTATCAGGACCCTGATACTCTTGATACATGGTTCTCATCGGCTTTATGGCCATTTTCAACTCTTGGCTGGCCTGAACAGACCGAAGATTTAAAACATTATTACCCAACAAACACCCTTGTTACAGGCTACGATATTATTCCTTTCTGGGTAATGAGAATGATGTTCTCGGGAATTGAGCAAACTGGCCAGGTTCCTTTTGATACCGTTCTTATTCACGGACTGGTTAGAGACTCAAAGGGCAGAAAAATGTCAAAATCTTTAGGTAACGGTGTTGACCCGCTCGAAGTTATATCTGAATACGGTGCCGATGCTTTAAGATTTTCATTAGCAACCGGCAACAGTCCCGGAAATGATATGCGTTACATTCCTGAAAGAGTTGAGGCAAGCCGTAACTTTGCTAATAAAATTTGGAATGCGGCAAGATTTATTCTTATGAATCTAAAAAGCGAGGATGAAATTCCGTTAGATATGAGCGGTCTTGCTCTTGAAGATAAATGGATTCTTTCAAAATATAATACTTTGGTTGCAGAGGTTACTGAAAATCTCGAAAAATACGAGCTTGGTCTTGCAGTTCAAAAGCTTTATGACTTTATTTGGGATGTATTTTGCGACTGGTATATCGAAATTTGCAAATCTCGTCTTAATAGCGATAATCAGAATGCTGCCAACACAGCGAGAAGCGTTTTGCTTTATGTATTTACTAATACTTTGGCATTGCTTCATCCCTTTATGCCTTTTATAACTGAGGAAATTTGGCAGTCTATGCCGCATGGCAGCAGAGAAGCCTTAATGGTTGAAGAATGGCCTGTTTACAGTAAGGAGCTTGAATTTGTAAAAGAAGAAGCTGAATTTGAAAAAATAATGGCTGTTATAAAAGCGGTTCGTAATCGTCGAGCAGAAATGAATGTTGCACCGTCAAGAAAGGCAAAGGTTCAAATCACTTCGGTTGATGCCGATACTTTCTTAAAGGGCGAGGCTTATATTTGCCGCCTTGCTTATGCATCAAAGGTTGAGGTTGGAGATGATTTTGATAGCGAGGGTGCGGTTCGAATTATTACTGATAACGCAACCGTGTATATGCCGATGCGTGACCTTGTTGATTTTGCTGCCGAGCTTGAAAGACTTAAAAAAGAGCTTAAAAAAGCCGAGGTTGATAAAGATTTCTTTGAAAAGAAGCTTAATAACTCGGGCTTTATGGCTAAGGCTCCGGCTAACCTTGTCGAGCAACAAAAGGAAGGTCTTAAGAAGGCTTTAGATAAAATCAAAATGATTAAAGAAAGCATTGCTGAGATAGAAAGTAAATAATAAAACGGGCAGTTTATACTGCCCGTTTTATTTATTGGTTTTAGGATTATCAGTTCTTTCAAGTAGATAGTCAACAGAAACCTTATGAAAGTCGGCTATTTTAATAAGGGTAGGGGTTGGAATATCAATATCTCCGCGCTCATAGTTGCTATAAACTCTTTGGCTGCAGGAAAGGATTTTACCCATATACGCTTGAGTTAAGTCTTTATCCTCTCGCAAATTTCGAATACGAATATATAAAGGCATTGTTTCACTCCTTTAAACATACTAAAATTATTATATTTAGAAAATTTTTCGCTATTGACTTTTAGCGAAAAATTCGCTATAATATTTTTCAGCGAACACTCGCTAATAATATTTTCCGTTTAGGAGGAGTTAAAAATGAAAAGAATTTTATCGGTTGCATTAGCATTATTGCTGATGCTTGGACTTGCGGCTTGTGGTGGGGAAGAACAGCCCATTATTGACGACCAAACTGAAATTGCTTCTCAGGAAGAAGATAAAACTTCTAAGCCTGTTGAGGTTGAGTCTACCGAGGAAAAATCGGACGAGGCTTGGAGAGAGTTTTTAGCTGACTATGAGGCTTGGGTTGATGATTATGTTGCTTTATACAAAAAGTATCAAAGCAATCCTACTGATATGGCATTACTTTCGGAATATACAAAGCTTGCCGGTGAGGTTTCAACCTGGTCAACAAGGGCCGATGAGGTACAAGACAGCTTAGAAGCTGAGGATTTGGCGGAATATACTTCCGAATTAGCAAGAATTGTAAATAAACTTAGCTCAGCGCTTTATTAAGGAGAACTAAAATGAGAAGTAAAACTTTAATAGTATCGGCAATTTATTCTTCAATTATCGGAATTTCTTCGTTAATATATTTAATTTCCTTTTTGTCTGAAGGCGGAATAGAAGCTCTCGAGCTTTTGAACGCTTTGGCCGAAATAGTTGGCGGAGCTTCTGATGCGGTTTTGGTAACAAATATAATTTTTGCACTGTTAGTTATCTTTGTTGCTCTATATGTTATCGGCGCTCTATTTGCTTGGATTTCAGTTATCACAAAGAAAAGTGGTTTTGCAAAGTTTGGAGCAGTTATGTATCTTTTAGGTACGATAGCTTTTCCGGTAGTTATTTTTATAGGTATACCAGCAATTGTTTTAGGCTTTATAGGAGCTTCAAAACAAAAGAATTTATCGGTTCAATAAATTATTGAAAACAAATATGAAATGATATATAATCACCTTGTAAACCTTTGTGTTTGTGAGGTGATTTTTTTTGAACTATAACGAAACGCTCCAATATATCCATTCCCTCGGCAATTTCGGAATGGAAGCAAGCCTTGAAAGAATAAAAGCTGTTTTATCTAAGCTTGGCAACCCTCAAAATGATTTCAAGGCAATTCATATTGCGGGAACAAACGGAAAAGGCTCAGTTTCGGCAATGCTTGCATCAGTTTTCAAGCGTGCAGGGTATAAAACGGGGCTTTACATTTCACCATATATAATAAATTTTAGAGAACGAATTCAAATTAACGGTCAATTTATAACCGAACAAGAGCTTTGTGATTATGTAAAGAGGATAAAATCGCTCGGCGTTAAGCTGACTGAGTTTGAGCTTATAACAGTTATAGCCTTTCTCTATTTCAAGGAAAAGGGTATTGATATTTTAATTTGCGAAACAGGGCTTGGCGGAAGGCTTGATGCTACTAACACATTAGGCAATAAAATAGCAACCATTATAACTAAAATCGGACTTGACCATACCGCTATTTTGGGTGACACCATTCAAAAAATAACCGAGGAAAAATGCGGCATATTAACCGATGTACCGCTTATAACCTCACCTTTTCAAGATCCAAAGGCAATGTCGGTTATAAAAATAGTAGCACCAAAGGTTATAATTCCCAATTTGCAAGAACTTAAAAAAGTTCAAAATGATATAGGTCACACCTATATATATAAAGGAAATGAATACGCACTTTCTCTTTGCGGTGAATATCAAATTGAAAATTCGCTTATTGCTATTGAAGCTATAAATGCGAGCGGATATGAAATACCCTACGATACGATATATGAGGGGTTAAAAGAGACCTTTTTTCCTGCCCGAATGGAAATAATAAGAAAGAAACCCTTGGTTGTGTTGGATGGTGCGCATAATCCTGACGGTGCGGTGGCGCTTTCAAAGGAGCTCGCCCGATATAACAATGTGACCGCTATAATTGGAATGTTAAAGGATAAGGATTACGGCGAATTTTTAAAAACCACCCTTAAATATTGCAAAAACGCTGTTGTGGTTGAAATAAAGGATATGCCGAGAAGTCTTTCGGCGAGTCAGTTGGCTAAACAAGTAGGTCTTACTTGTCCTTGCGTTGAGGCAAAAGATTATCTTGATGCAATTAATAAAGCGTTACAAATTTCGGATGATGGACCTATTTTTATCTTTGGCTCGCTCTATCTTGCTTCGGCTATTAGAGATTTACTAATCGAAAAATTAAAATAATTTTAGAAACCTTTTTATTTTGACAATTTTTTTAAGTACAAGCCTTTACAATATAGTAAGGCTTGTATTATTTTTTAGGAGGGAAAGGATATGTCGGTTGAAATTAATGTTACAGGCGAGGTTGTTACTGCTTACCTTTCGGGTGAGCTTGACCATCACACAGCAAGACAAACAAGAGACATAATAGACACAGCAGTTGAACTCAATATGCCAACACTCTTAATTCTTGATTTCAAGGAAATCACATTTATGGATAGCTCGGGTATAGGGCTCGTTATGGGAAGGTATCGCAATTTAGTGAAAACTGGTGCCGAGCTTCATATAACGGGAGCGTCGCCGCAGATTTTTAAAATGATGAAACTTGCGGGTATTGAAAAATTAGCAAAATTAGAAGGAAGATGATTTTATGAAGATTAAAAACAAATTCACAATGACTCTAAACTCTTGCTCTGCAAATGAAAGCTTTGCAAGAGCCTGTGTTTCGGCATTTGCCACGCAATTAGACCCAACTATTGAAGAAATAAGCGATATTAAAACCGCAGTTTCGGAAGCGGTTACGAATTGTATCGTGCATGCATATAAAGAGCAAATGGGAAATATTTACATAACCGCTGAGCTATTAGAGCCAAGTGCCATAAGAATTAAAATTCGAGATAGAGGTTGCGGAATAGAAAATGTTAAAAAGGCTATGGAACCGCTTTACACATCCTTGGGCGGCGAGAGAGCGGGACTTGGGTTTGCGGTTATGGAAAGCTTTATGGATAAGGTTAAAGTTACGTCTAAGCTCAATAAAGGAACAACCGTTACAATGCTTAAAAATATCAACTGCCGAATAATGTTTAATGGTTAAGCAGTCTCTCGAAAGAGATACTTTTATTGAAGAAAATTTAAAATTGGTTCATTCGGTTTGTAAAAGGTTTGTTGGCAGGGGAATTGAATATGATGATCTTTATCAAGCGGGATGTATTGGACTTATAAAAGCGGCCGATGGATTTGACGTAGGGCGCGGACTTATGTTTTCAACCTATGCTGTGCCGGTTATTATGGGAGAGGTTAGAAGACTATTTAGAGATGGCGGTTCGGTGAAGGTTTCGAGAGGAATAAAGGAATTGGGACTTAAAATTAAAAGGCAAACTCAAATTTTAAGTAATAACCTTAATCGAGAACCTACTGTTTGCGAAATTGCAAAGTCACTCGGAGTTACCGCCGAGGAGGTGACCGAAGCGCTTTGCGCAACCAAACAAACAATTTCATTAACCAATTGCACTGATGAAGGAATTAGTGAAGCGGATTTGCCTATTGTTAGCTTTGAAGAAGAATTAACTGGCAAAATGACCTTGGATAATGCAATATCGCAACTGGGACCTTTGGAACAAGAAATTGTAAAATGCAGATATTATAGGTATATGACACAACAAAACACAGCAAAATTACTTAATATGTCACAGGTGCAGGTTTCACGAGCTGAAAAGAAAATCTTGCAAAAGCTTAAAAACGCTTTAGAATAAAATATAAATTGTTGATAAAAAGCACATAAAAAGAGCAATTTTTTAGTTTTTTTTGGGAATAAAACACTATTTCAAAATTTTTTTCAAAAAAGTCAAAAAAAATGTTGACAAAGGAGGAGTGGTGTGGTAATATAATCAGGCGCCCGCAAAAAACGGGTGTGTTTGTAAGTGAGATAAACGCTTGCAAAAACGGACCTTGAAAATTAAACAACGAAGAAATAAGGACCCGACGATTCTTATGAGAAATCATATAAATCAATGGACAATTATTAATGCGTCAGCATTAAGTAAATGAGCTAAAAAGCTTATCT
>JAZSLI010000021.1:0-7157 GCA_045535295.1 Acutalibacteraceae bacterium
TGGAATGACCCTGAAATTAATATTAATTGGCCTGAGGTAGTGGGAGAATATAACGGAACTGCAAGCGCACAAGGTTATACCCTTTCTGACGGTACACCGCTTATTCTATCGGAAAAAGACGAAAAATTGACAGGCATTAAAGATGCCTTTAAATTTTAAAGAGGGCTTTATGGAAAAAGAAATTTTAGTTTCAGTTGTTGTTTTAACATATAATGCAGCTAAAACTGTTACCGAAACACTGGATAGTATCGCAGGGCAGACTTATCCTAATATTGAAATTGTTATTGCGGATGATGCTTCTAAGGATAACACTATTGAGGTTGTAAAAAAATGGTGTTCTGAAAAAGGTAAGGATTTGAGCGGGTTTGTTGTTTCGCAAATGCCCCAAAACAGCGGAGTTCCCGCAAACCTTAATGCCGGGATAAGAAAAGCAAACGGAAAATATATTAAGATTATTGCAGCAGATGACATACTGTTGGAAAACTGTATTTCAACTAATGTTAGTGTTTGTGAAAAGAACGATTATAAAAATCTTGTAACATGGTTCAAAAAATTTATAGACACTCCCGAAGGCAGAACTTATGAATATGTTGAGCCTGATTTAGAGTTCTTTGCGTCATCGGCACAAAAGCAATATGAAAAGCTATTGGAGGCAAACATAGTTTATGGATGCACATTTTTTGCACAAAAGAAATTTTTGCAGGAAATGGGGCTTTACAATGAAAAATATAGGCTTATTGAAGATTATCCTATGTGGATAAAGATGACAAAGAATGGCAAAAGGATTAATTATCATAACGAGATAACCGTTCTTTATAGAAGCGGGGAACCTTCTCTTTCTAATTTTGTTGGAAGACAAATTGTTAATGCACGATATGTCACTTATTATGATGCGTTTGTGAGAAAAGAGATACTTCCGGCACTATTAAAAAAGGGAAGGATAAGATGGGCGTTAGGTCATATAAAAACCTTGATTTTTCATTGGCTTGTAGTTGTTTTGGGTAACGATAGGCAAAAAAAAGCAGCAAAGCTACTTGAACGAATTTATAATAAAAGGATTTTATCGAGTTTGAAACACGAAAAAAAATAGAGGTGCGTTTATGGAGATAATTAAGTATTCTTTTCAACCTCACGGAGACGAGCGAGGTCAGCTTATAGCCGCAGAAATAGGAAAGGAGATACCTTTTGAAATCAAAAGGATTTATTATATTTACGATACGCTGGAGGGTGTGCGTCGTGGCTTTCATGCCCATAAAAATTTAAAGCAAATTTTAATTTGTGTTTCGGGTAGCTGCAAAATACATCTTGATAACGGAAGTGAAACTGCCGAGGTGTTGCTCGATAAGAAATACGAGGGGCTCTATATTGAAAATGATATGTGGCGAGAAATGTATGATTTTTCACCCGACGCAGTGCTTCTGGTTTTGGCCAGTGAGCATTATGATGAAAAAGATTATATCAGAGATTACGATACATTTATAAAAACTGTTAAAAACAAGGGAGAGAAAAAATAATGAAAATTCCTTTTGTCTCATTTAGACCATTGGAGCAAGAACTTAATGTAGAGCTTCGCAATGCCTTTAATAGAGTTTTTGAAAGAAGCTGGTATATTGATGGCATTGAGGACAAGGCTTTTGAAGAGGCTTTTGCAAAATATTGCGGAACCGATTATTGTGTTGGCTGCGGAAATGGCCTTGATGCGCTTATGCTCACCTTGAAAGCACTGGATATTAAAGAGGACGATGAAGTAATCGTTCCGTCTAACACATATATTGCAACAGCGTTGGCAGTTACTTATGTTGGAGCAACCCCTATTTTTGTTGAGCCTGATATTAGAACTTTTAATATAAACCCCAATTTGATTGAGGAGAAAATAACAAATAAAACAAAGGCAATTATGCCGGTTCACCTTTACGGACAGGCTTGTGATATGGACCCGATTGTTGAGATTGCTAAAAAGCATAAGCTTTATATAATCGAGGACTGTGCTCAAGCCCACGGAGCAACCTATAAGGGTAAGAAAGTTGGAACCTTTGGCGTTGCGGCAGGCTTCAGTTTTTATCCTGGCAAAAATCTTGGCGCTTTGGGCGATGCGGGTGCTACGGTTACAAATAACAAGGAGCTTGCACAAAAGCTAAAAGCGTTAGGAAACTATGGCTCGGATTATAAATATCATCATATTTATAAGGGAACAAATTCTCGTCTTGATGAGCTTCAAGCGGCTTTTCTCGCGGCAAAGCTTCCTTTAATGGATAAGGTTAATGCAGACCGTCGCAGAATAGCAAACCGTTATTTAAATGAGATTAAAAATCCTGAGGTAATTTTACCTTTTGTTATGGAAGAATGTGAGCATGTTTGGCATGTCTTTGCTATCCGCTCACAAAAAAGAGAAGAATTAAGCTTATATCTTGAGCAAAACGAAATAGGAACGAATAAGCACTATCCGATACCAATGCACCTACAAGAATGTTACAAGGATTTAGGAATAAAAAAGGGAGAATTGCCGATTGCACAGGAGATTAGCGCAACTGAGCTTAGTCTTCCGTTGTATTATGGTATGACTGATGAAGAAATAACATATGTTGTTGAAAGAATTAACGCTTTTAAAGGTTAATTTCAGTAACGTTGAGCTTAAAGCGTTGATAAAAGTGTCAACAAAATTTAATTTTTAAGCTTTTATTAAATAAGTTAAAAGGAATAGAGTATCTTTTATCTCCTGAATAAAAAGTTTAGAAAGGTTTAAGTTTATGAAGGTTTTAATGGTTACTTCTTGGTATAGTCCAAAGGATGCAAAAGTTATGTTTGCGGGCGTGTTTCATTATGAGCAGGCAATGGCTTTAAAGCCCTACTGCGAAACAGCACTTTATTATCCCTTTGACACAGACCTTGTAGAAGGTTTTTCCAAGAAAAAGGAAAAAGGGCTTCTTACTTTCCGTAGGAGAATGCCTAAAAAAATTATACCTAAAATTTCTTCATTCTTTCAAATTATAAAAGCTCTTAGTGACCTTAAAAAAATAAAAAAGGAATTCGATTATGATATTATTCATGCGCATTGTGCGGCGGCAGCTGGTAGAATAGCGGTCCTTTTTGGACGGATTTATAAAATCCCGGTTGTTATAACCGAGCACAGTCCGATAGAGCAGCTATCTCTTGATAATCCGTTAATAAAATCTCGGTTGGGCAAAATTTATAAAAACTCTTCGGCAAATATTTGTGTTTCGATAGATTCAATGCAACGGCTTAAAAAGAACTTTCCCGAGTGTGACTATAAGGTTATATATAATGGAATATATTCACCTAAAACAATCGGAACTGATGGCGAGATTTATAGAAAGCAAGGCAGAATAAACGCCGGTATTGTTGCGGCTTTTTATAGCAAGGAAATAAAGGGTTATCAGCATTTGCTTCCTGCAATGGCAAAGCTAAAAAAAGAAGGCCTTGATATAACCTTACACATTTGCGGCGCCGGTGATTACTTTGAATATTATAAGAATATGGCAAAAGAGTTGGACATTCTTGATTGCTGTGTTTTTTACGGAAACTGTTCAAAGCAAAAGGTTTATTCGATAGTTTCTCAAATGGATTTCAATATTTCTGCAAGCCTTTTTGAATGTTCTGGGGTTTCGGTTGAGGAGGCGTTATTGCTCGGCAAGCCAATGTTAGTTACTCGTTCGGGTGGCGCAAACTCACTTGTTAACGATGAGGTTGCTATTGTTGTTGACAAGGGAAGCGATGAAGCGCTTGTTTTAGGTATAAAGCAGATGGTGGAAAAACTACCTTCTTTTAAGGCTGAAGTTATTTATAATTATGCTTTTGAAAATTTTGAAATTGACCAGGTTAGTCAACAATATATGCAACTTTATCATCAACTTTTGGAGAGCAAAAAATGAGCCAAAAACCATTAGTGTCTATTATTATTCCCTGCTATAACCATGAGCAATTTTTAGATGATTGCTTGACAAGCTTAATAAATCAAAGCTATGAAAATATGGAGCTTTTTATTTGTGACGATTGCTCGCCTGATAATTCCTTTGAAATAATAAAAGGATATGAAAGTGCGCTTAATTCTCGATTTATTAGAACGGTTATTTTGAAAAATGAGGTTAATTTAGGCATTACTGCAAACATAAACCGAATGCTTGAAGATATAAAAGGAAAATATGTTAAAATTCTTGCAAGCGATGATGCATTAGAAACAACCGCAATTGAGGAAATGGTTGATTTTCTTGAAAAAAATCCTGAGAAAACAGCTGTTGTTTCAAATGGAATAAAGGTTAGCGAGAAGGAACGCTATCCTTTGTTTACGCCAATAGAAAAAATATATAAAACCGTTCCGAATTTTAGCAAAGTGGGGTTGATTGAAAGAGTTGCTATTTGCAATGAAATTTCAGCTCCTGCAACAATGATTAGGGCAGACGTTTATGAAAAATTTGGATTTTATGACCAAGAGGTTAAGGTTGAGGATTTTGAATACTGGTTAAGAATTTTGAGTAAAGGTAATTGCGAGTTTGCCTTTTTAGACAAACCACTTGTTTATTATCGCCTTAACCAAAATTCCATGACATCTATTGTTAAAAATAAGAATCTTGAAAATAGGCGAAGACTTATTCTTTTCTCTGAATTGAAAACACTTTATAAGTATAAGGAAGATTTATCAAACTCAGTTTTTGCAACTGCTGTGCTTTCAAGAATTTTGGCAGCGAGATGGTTTTCAGTTGAGAATGAGTTTTGGGCTTTTGCGGGAGAGTTAGAAAAAATGTGGAGAGAGTTTGAATTTTGGAATTATTTAACCATTGTTGATAGGTTGAATTTTAAGAAAAGAGATTTTAGAATAACAGTTAAAAAATTTTTAAGGAAAACAATTAGATTGGGGTGAACACCGATGCAATCAGAGGGCAGAAAAATAAAGGTTGTAAAGAATGTTGCAGCGCAAATGGTTTCTGCCTTTGTGCAAACGGCATTAGGCTTTGTTGCAAGAAAAATCTTTGTAATCTACTTAACAACCGAGTTATTGGGTCTCAACGGATTAATGCAAAGTATTATTGGAATGCTTAGCATTGCCGAGCTTGGTGTTGGTGAGGCTATAAATTACAGTCTTTATAAACCTCTTGCCAATAAAGATATAGAGCAGGTTAATGCAATAATGAAGCTTTATAAAAAGCTTTATATCGCTATTGCTTCTGTTATTGTTGCATTGGGCTTGTTGTTCATTCCGTTTTTGCCCTTCTTTTTGGGAGATGATGTAACACAGCCAATGCCTTATGTTTATAAGATTTATGCTCTCTTTTTACTTGATGCATTTCTTAGCTATTGCTTGGCATATAGTCGAAACATTATAACTGCCGACCAAAAGGATTATATCGTCACCAATGCTGATACGATTTCTCAAATAATGGCAACTATTTTACAAATAATAATCTTGCTTTTAACCAAAAATTATATTTTATATTTAGTTATAAAAATTTTTGTAACCTTTGGCAGAAACGCTATATTACATTTTTTATCTACAAAAATGTATCCTTTCATTAAGAGAAAATCCTCTAAAAAGCTTTCAGCTGAATATATAAAGGAATTAAAAAATAATGTAAAGGCGCTTTTTGTTACAAGAGTATCTTATTTTGTTGTTAGCGGAACTGATAATATGCTTTTATCTTCCTTTGTTTCGCTAACGGCGGTGGGAATATATTCTAATTATTTAATTATAATTAATTTAATTAACAGAACTTTTAATACTATTTTTGATAAAGCAAAGGCTGGGGTGGGAAATTTCATTGTAACAGATGAAGAGGATAGTCTTTATTCGCTTTTCAAAAATATATTTTTTATTAATTTTCTATTTACAAGTTATACCTCAATAGGTCTTTTTGTTGTTGGAAATCAGGTGATAAGGGCATGGTTAGGCGAAAGCTTTGTTTGGTCGGCTTTTATTATTGGCACCTTGGTTTTTAATAATTATTCTCGTTATATTTTGCAGGCCTGCGAGTGTTTTAGAGGTGCAAAAGGACTTTATAGTCCTCGCCCTTTTGTTAAGTATCTTTCTTTGCTGGAAGGAATAATTAATCTTATTGTTTCGGTTGGTTTTGTTTTTATTTTAGAAAATGATGTTCTTGGTATATTTTTAGGAACTTCAGTGAGCACAATTGTTTCAACTATTGTTGTTCCGTGGATAGTTTATAAATTTTTATTTAAAAGGCCTCTTTTTGAATTTTATTTGATATATTTTAAATATTTTATTGTTGCTGTGGCAACACTTGCTGTGAGCGCTCTTTGTGCAGAGGTCTTTTATGTGGGAAATGCTTTTGTTAACGTTATTATCGGTATAGCAGTTTGCAGTGTGGTTACAGTTATAATGTATAGCATAATATTTAGAAAAACCGAAGAGTTCAGATATTTAATTTCGCTTATAAGAGGCTTTTTGCCTGAAAAAAATAAAGCATAAATTTTACCCGAAAGGATTTTAGAAATGTTTTTAAGAGAATTAAAGGAAAAGGATGCACCGTTAATGCTCGAATGGATGCATAATAAGAGTGTTGTTGAGCATCTTGGAACAAACTTTGCGGAAAAAACCTTGGAGGATTGTCTTAATTTTATTGAAGCGAGCAAAACAGATAAAAATAATCTTAACCTTGCAATAGCCGACCAAAATGATGAATATATGGGAACTGTTAGTTTAAAGCATATAGATTATGTTTCTTGTACTGCTGAATTTGCAATAACAATGCGTTCGGTTGCAATGGGAAAAGGGTTTTCTAAATATGGCATGCAAAGCATATTAGAAAAGGGCATTAATGAGATGGGACTAAAAGAAATTTATTGGTGTGTTTCAGAAAAAAATTTAAGAGCGGTTAGGTTTTACGATAAATACGGATATACTCGTACTAATTTTGTTCCTCAAAGTATAACCGAATTTTATTCCAAAGAAAACGATTTTATATGGTATATTTATAAATAAACAAATAAATAAAGCCAAGAGAGATTGAAAAATCCAGTAAAAACGAACAATAGTAACAAAGCACAAAAATGCCCTTCGGGGCGTTTTTTAATTCTCGCTTCTTGATATATAGGATAAAAAAGTGTATAATACAAACAATGCAGAATTTTTGCAAAAATACTTAAATGTTTTGGAGGAGCAATGTTACTTTCATTATTTTTAACCT